>JANWKE010000061.1 GCA_025451535.1 Verrucomicrobiia bacterium | reverse complement strand
GCGACTGGTTCGATGTGCCGAGCCGGCTGGCACGGCACCGAATGTATTATGAAGGCCCGTTGAGCGACCGGCCGAACATTCGTCCCTGGAATTTGCAGCGCAACGGCGGTGCCGGCATCGCGCGTTACGGCGGCTGGATTTGGTCAGGCGACGTCAGTTCGAGCTGGAAGACGCTGGCGGCACAGGTGGAGGTGGGATTGAACTCGTCGTTGAGCGTGTCGCCGTTCTGGGGTACGGATATCGGCGGTTTCTTTCCGGGCGCGGACCGGGAATACACCGGCGAGCTTTATGTCCGCTGGTTTCAATTCGCCGTGTTTTGTCCCTTGTTCCGTTCCCACGGGCGAACGTGGCAGTTGCATTTGCCCTGGGGTTGGAACACCGGCACGACCGGTCCGGTGGAATCCAAACCGGTACCCGGCCCGTCCGAATTACACAACGCCGCCGTTGAACCGATTTGCCGCCAGTATGACGATTTGCGGTATCAACTGATGCCCTATACCTACACCCTCACGCGTGAAGCACGCGACACCGGTTTGCCGTTGATGCGCGCGTTGTGGCTGCAATATCCGAATGACCAACAAGCTGTAAAACTCGGCGACGAATACCTCTGGGGCCGGGACCTGCTCATCGTGCCGGTGACGGAGCAGGGCGCCACGACGCGGCGCGTCTATTTGCCGGAAGGAAACTGGTTTGACTGGTGGACCCATGAACAGATCCAAGGCGGACGCTGGATTGACAGGCCGGTGAATCTGGAAACGATGCCGATTTACGTGCGTGCCGGGGCCATCATTCCGCTCGATCCCATTCGCCAATATATTTCGCAGCCGGTAGCCGAACCGACCACGCTGCAAGTGTATGCCGGCAAAGACGGCGCGTTTACCCTTTACGACGACGACGGCCAAAGTCTTGACTACCTGCACGACCCTGATCCGGCGACAGTTTGGATTCGTTTTCACTGGGATGATGCATCGCGGCGGCTCACCGTCGCTTCCGATCCGCGAATGAGGCAATGGCCCGGCGGCGCGCGCGTTTACCAGGTGCAGCTTGTCGGCAGCAACGCGGAACCCAAACGGATTGAATTCCGCGGCGTGCCGGTGGAGGTGAATCTATGACCGCAAAATTTATTATGAATACGAAACGACTCCCTGAAATCATTGTTTTAGCACTTACCCTCATCGCGGCGGCCAGCGCTTCGGCCCAAATCGGGCGCACCAACTTTCCGACGCTCGTCTTCCGCGACCGCGTCGAACCGAACTGGTTCGCCGATTCGAGCGGGAAGACCAATGAATTCTGGTATCGCCTCGACCTCGCGCAAAGCAACCGGGAATTCATTCTCGTCAATGCCATCCAGGGAACACGCCAGCCGGCGTTCGACCAGGCGCGCGTGGCCCGGGCATTGACGAAATTGACCGGGCATGAAGTCGATGCCGAACGGCTGCCGGTCGAATCACTGGATTTTGACCGTGACGGCAAATTGGTGACGCTTCACGGAACGGAGGGCGATTGGAAGTTGAACCTGACGTCGTACCGGATTGCGGCCGAGACCAACAATCCTCCGAGCGGGCGGCAATTGCCCGCGGGGCGCGTGCCGCATCCGTCGCAAACGATCGGGCCGGAAACCGAGATCACTTTTGTGAACCAGCTGCCGACGGCGGTGGATTTGTTCTGGGTTGACCCCGACGGGAAACGTGTGGCCTATGGCAATCTGGCGCCGGGTGAACGCAAGACTCAACACACATTCGCCGGACACGTCTGGCTGGTTACCGGCCGCACCGGCTTCGTGCTCGGTGTGTTTCAGGCGGAGGCGAAACCGGGCATGGCCACCGTTGGAGGGCGTGGTGGCGGTTTTGGCCGGTTCCGGCGGGGCGGCGGTACCGGCGGTCCACCTCCGTCTGGTCCGACCGGCACGTCACCCGACGGCAGGTGGCAGGCATTTGTGTATGGCAACAATCTTTATCTGCGCGACCTGAAATCGGGCAAGGAGACGCCATTGACCTACGATGCGAATCCGAACAGCACCTACGCGCGCGACCAGGAATTTGAGCAGGCCGTCAACATGCAATTCGACGCGAGCAACCCGGCAACGCCAACGCCGGAAGTGTATTGGTCGCCGGATTCGAAACACCTGGTCGCCATGCGGCTGCAACCGGGCACGGTGCGCCGGGTTTATGAGGTCGAATCCTCGCCGCCGGACCAGCTCCAACCCAAATTGACGTCCTATCCTTACTTGAAGCCCGGCGACCAGGTGCCCATCAGCAAACCGCACCTGTTCGACATTGAAACGATGAAGGAGATTCCCGTCGGCGACGCGCTCTTCGCCAATCCCTGGTCGATCACCGACGTCCGTTGGGAGCCGGATTCATCACGGTTCACGTTCCTGTTCAACCAACGCGGCCATCAGGCGTTGCGCGTGTTGGCCGCGGACGCCCGGACCGGCGAGGTCAGACCGGTGGTGAACGAGGAGAGCAAGACCTTCATTGATTACTCCGGCAAGTTTTATTGCGATTACCTCGACGACACGCACGAAATCATCTGGATGTCCGAACGTGACGGCTGGAACCAGCTTTACCTTTATGACTCGACAACGGGCGAGGTGAAAAATCAAATCACCAGGGGCGAATGGGTTGTGCGGGCCGTGGATTACGTGGATGAAAAGACACGGCAAATCTGGTTTGAAGCCGGCGGCATCGTGCCGGGTCAGGACCCTTACTACCTCCAGGTTTGCCGGGTGAACTTTGACGGGACCGGCTTGAAGGTGCTCACCGACGGCGACGGAACCCATGCGGTCGAGTTCTCGCCGGATCGGCGTTACTTCATTGATACCTGGTCGCGCGTGGATTTGCCGCCCGTCAACGAATTGCGCCGGAGCGACGACGGCAAGCTTGTGTGCAAACTCGAAACCGCCGATGCCAGCGCGCTCTATGCCACGGGCTGGAAACCGCCGCTCCCGTTCATGGCCAAAGGCCGCGATGGCGTTACCGACATTTACGGTGTGATCTGGCAGCCCAGGAATTTTGCGGCGGACAAAAAGTATCCGGTCATCGAAAACATTTACGCCGGCCCGCAGGATTCATTTGTGCCCAAGGCGTTCCGTCCGCGCTATACCCAGCAGGAGCTGGCGGACGACGGCTTCATGGTGGTGCAATCGGACGGCATGGGAACATCGAATCGCTCAAAGAAATTTCACGATGTCTGCTGGAAAAATCTTGAGGACGCCGGATTTCCGGATCGCGTGCTCTGGATCAAAGCCGCCGCGGCGAAATATCCTGAGATGGACTTGAGCCGGGTTGGAATCTACGGCACGTCGGCGGGGGGACAGGATGCGCTGCGCGGCATATTGGATCACCCGGATTTCTACAAAGCCTGCGTGGCTGACTCCGGCTGTTACGACAATCGCATGGACAAAATCTGGTGGAACGAGCAATGGATGGGCTGGCCGCTGGATGAAAGTTATGTCCGCAGTTCCTGCGTGCCGGACGCCCACAAGCTGCAAGGCAAACTATTCCTGATGATCGGCGAAATGGACCAGAACGTGGACCCGTCCAGCGGCCTGCAGGTGGTCAACGCGCTCATCAAGGCGGACAAGGACTTCAGCATGCTCGACATGCCCGGCGCCGGCCACGGCGTCGCTTACACGCCTTATGGCTGGCGGCGCCTGCAGGAGTTTTTCGAAAGGAACCTGCTCGGCCCTGACGCCGACAAACTGGATTCGCACAATGCAGTGGCTGCACAATAAAATCCTGATTTATGAATAACGCCATCTGCATGACCGTGATCGCCGGCTTTACGTTTTTGATGGCGGCGGCGACGGCTTGGGCCCAACCGTCGGAAGACGACAAGTTGAACGTATTTTTCAAAAGCTATCTGGAAGAATATTTCGGGCAACAACCGCTCGCGGCTACGCAACTGGGGGATCACCGGTATGACAACCGACTGGATGACATTTCCCCGGCGGCCCGCGCCGGCTGGCTGGCCCTGGCCGGGCAGACGCTCAACGCCTTGTCGCGCCAGGTGGATTACTCGAAACTGTCGCGCGACGGCCAGATTGATTTTGAGATTTTCCAGCACAATTTGCAGACGCAAATCTGGGAGATAAAAAATTTCCAGACATTCCAGGAAGACCCCCGCACCTACGGCGCCTACCTCAATGACAGCGTTTATTTGCTGCTGACGCAATCCACGCTGCCGAAAGAGACGAACATCGCCAACTGCCTGGCCCGCATGGCGCAGATGCCGCGCATTGTGGCCGAGGCGGAGAAGACCTTGACCCATCCGGCCAGGCCGATTCTGGAAACCGCCATCCGTCAGAACCGGGGTGCGATTGACTTTTATGAAAAGGACATTTTCCTGCTGGCGGGTGATACGGTGCAACTGGGCCAGTTGAAAACCAGTGCCGCGTCGGTGGCGGCATCGCTGAAGAAATACCAGGAATTTCTCGAAGGGCCGCTGATGGCGCGCGCCGACGGCGAATGGCGAATCGGTCAGCCGAGGTTCGATAAAAAATTTGAACTGGAAACCGACGCCGGCATCACCGCCGAGCAAAATCTGGCGGACGCCGAAACTGAATTTAATCATGTCCGGCGGGATATGTTTGTCCTCGCGCGCCAGCTTTGGTGCCGGTATTTTCCACAAAAACCGTTGCCACCGGACGACCTCGCCGGCGAACGCGAAACCATCCTGAAGGTCATTGACGCGATTGACCGGGACCACAGCACGCCGGAAGAATTGGTTTCCGACGCGCGCGCGGACATCGAGCGCATCAAGGCGTTCATCCGGAAGCGGAATTACATCCAACTGCCGAACCCCGACCGGTGTGAGGTGATTGTGATGCCGGAATTCCGCCGGGGAAATTCGCTGGCGTATCTGGATAACGCTCCGCCGCTGGACCCCAACGCCCACAGCTATTATGCCATCAGCCCGCCGCCGTCGGACTGGACGCCGCAACAGGTGGAAAGTTTTCTGGAGGAATACAACCACTACATGCTGCAAATCCTGACCATCCACGAAGGTTATCCGGGGCATTACGTGCAACTGGCGGAAGCGGTCCGCGTGCCGTCGCTCATCCGGCGGGTCTATCAATCGGGCGCCTATGTCGAGGGCTGGGCGGTGTATGGCGAGATGACCATGCTGAACGAAGGCTACGGCGACGGCAATTTGCAGCTGCGTTTGATGGAACTGAAATTCTATCTGCGGGCCGTGGCCAACTCGATCCTCGACTATAAAATGCACTGCACGCAGATAACCGATGCCGAAGCCATGGAATTTTTGACGCAGGACGCCTTCCAATCCGAAGGTGAGGCCAAACTAAAACTGATTCGCGCCAAGCAAAGTTCCGTGCAATTGAGCACTTACTTTGTCGGCCGTATGGCGCATTACCGGCTGCACCAGCAAATCGAGCGCGAACTGGGCGACAAATTCGATCTGGCCCGCTATCATAACGCCGTGATTGCCCACGGCTCGATTCCGGTGAAATATCTGCCCGAACTCGTCCGCGCGGATTTGGGACTGGCCAAACCATGAACCGGCGTGAATTTCTCCAACTCGCGGCGTTGAGTGGCGTGCAGGTATTGACCGCCGGCCCGGCCATGGCTGAATTGGCCCGCCCGGCACGTCCCGCTCCCGGCCGGTTTTATCCCAAACCTTTTGAACTGGAGGAAAGCAGCATCGCTGTTCTTCAGGCCGCCATGCAGTCGGGAAAGGAAACCGCCGTATCCCTGGCGAAGAAATATCTACGGCGAATTGAAGAGTTGAACCGGTACGGGCCGATGTTGCGGGCTGTGCTGGAGGTCAACCCGGACGCGCTGGCCATTGCCCGCGTCCGGGATGACGAGCGCAAAGCGAAAGGGCCGCGCGGTTCGCTGCACGGAATTCCCGTGCTGGTCAAGGACAACCTCGACACGCACGACCGGATGATGACTACCGCCGGTTCGCTGGCGTTGCTCGGCTCGAGAGCACCGCGCGATTCCTTTGTCGTGCAAAAACTCCGCGAAGCGGGAGCGGTCATTCTGGGAAAAGCCAACTTGAGCGAGTGGGCCAATTTCCGCGGCGAGCATTCGTCGAGTGGCTGGAGCGGACGCGGGGGGCAAACCCGCAATCCCTACGTGCTGGATCGGAATCCCTCCGGTTCCAGCTCCGGCTCGGCGGTGGGAGTATCGGCCAACCTCTGCGCTGTGGCCATTGGCACGGAAACGGATGGTTCCATTATTTCACCGTCCGCAGTTTGCGGCGTCATCGGTATCAAACCGACGATTGGCCTGGTCAGCCGTTCCGGAATTATTCCGATTTCGAAAAGCCAGGACACCGCCGGGCCGATGGCGCGGACGGTGACGGACGCCGCCATTCTGCTGGGCGGGCTGGCGGGCGTTGACCCGCGCGATGAAGCGACCGGAGCGAGCCAGGGCAGGACGTATCAGGATTACACACAATTTCTTGACCGGAATGGCCTGCGCGGTTCACGTCTCGGCGTGGCCAGACGATATTTCGACTCCGACAGCGTGGCCGCGAAAGTCCTGGAGAACGCGCTGGTCGAATTGAAGCAACTGGGGGCAACGCTCGTTGACCCCGCCGAGATTCCCGGTTTGGCAAGGTTCGGCGACGCCGAGGACATTGTGCTGCATTATGAATTCAAGGCGGGTATCAACGCCTACCTCGCTGCCCTGGGACCGGGCGCACCCGTCCACACCCTGCAGGACCTGATCGAGTTCAATGCGCGAAACCGGGACGAGGAACTTCGTTACTTCGGCCAGGAGGAATTCCTGCGCGCGCAGGAAAAAGGTCTGCTCACGGACAAGGCTTACCTCGATGCCCTGGAAAAGTGCCGCCACCTGTCGCAGGCGGAGGGGATTGATGCCGTGATGGACAAACATCAACTCGATGCCATCGTTGCGCCGTCCGGCGGACCTGCCGGCATGACCGACCTCGTTTATGGGGACCGAAATGTCGGCGGCAGCTCATTTCCCGCGGCGGTGGCGGGTTATCCGAACATCACGGTCCCGGCCGGACAGGTCCGCGGATTGCCCGTCGGGATTTCCTTTTTCGGCCGGGCCTGGAGTGAACCGGTTTTGCTGAAAATCGCTTTTGCGTTCGAGCAGGCAACTCAGGCCCGCAAACCGCCGACGTTTGCGCCGACCATTGATTGAACTATGACGAAAACCAAGTACCTGACGGCGCCGCTGAAGACCGACAAATATCCGCCGGGCATTCCTTACATCGTCGGCAATGAGGCCGCTGAGCGGTTCAGCTATTACGGCATGAACTCCATCCTGGTGATTTTCATGACGCAATATCTGATGAACGCCCAGGGTCGGCCGGACCATATGACCGACCCCCAGGCCGAGGAGTGGTATCACTGGTTTGTTTCCGCCGTCTATTTTCTGCCGGTACTCGGTGGGCTCCTCGCCGACGCGGTGTTCGGCAAGTATCTCATCATCCTGCTGTTGTCTGTCGTCTATTGCTTCGGCCACTTCACCCTGGCCATGAACGACACGCGCCTCGGCCTGGTCATCGGACTGACCCTGATTGCCCTGGGCGCGGGCGGCATCAAACCGTGCGTCAGCGCCAACGTCGGCGACCAGTTTGGCGCGACGAACCAGCACCTGCTGCCGCGCATCTTCAACTGGTTTTACTTTTCCATCAACCTCGGCTCGGCTTTTTCCACGCTGCTCATCCCATGGCTGCTGGACAAGGTGGGGCCGCGCGTTGCTTTCGGTGTGCCGGGCATTGCCATGTTGATTGCCACGGTGGTCTTCTGGATGGGACGCCGGAAGTTCGTTCACATTCCACCGGCAGGATTGGGCAACTATGCGAGGGAACTGTTTCAGCGCGAAAACCTGAAGGCGCTGTTGAACCTGCTGATTCTGGTTCCCTTCGCCGCCATGTTCTGGGCGCTGTGGCAGCAGAATTTCTCAACGTGGGTGGTGCAATCGGAAAAGATGGACCGGCATATGTTTGGCTACGATTGGTTGCCGGCGCAAATCCAAACGGTCAATCCCGTGTTCGTCCTGGCCATGCTGCCGTTGTTTTCTTACGTCATTTATCCCGCCGCCGCGCGGTTTGTGAAGGTCACGCCGCTTCGGCGGTTTGGCGCGGGGCTGTGGGCGGTCATCGGGTCCTTTCTGATTATCGCCTGGATTCAAACGCGGATCGACGCGGGCCAGCACCCGACGATCCTCTGGCAAATTCTCGCCTTCGTCGTGCTGACGGCCGGTGAGGTGCTGTTGTCGGTGACCCACCTGGAATTTGCCTACACGCAGGCGCCCCGGAAAATGAAATCGCTGGTCATGTGCACTTATCTTGGTTCGATTTCCCTCGGCAATGTGTTTACCGCGTGGGTGGATGGCTTTATCCAGAACCCGGACGGGACCGTGAAATTACAGGGGGCGGCTTATTTCATGTTCTTTGTCAAGGTCATGCTGGGCACGGCGGTATTATTCCTCATCGTCAGCCAGTTTTATCGCGGGAAAACCTACATTCAGGACGAAGGCGAACCGAAGACGGCGTGACCCAAGCGAACGTGTATTTCAGACAGGTTGCGGTGCATTCTGCCTATATACAAAGTGCTTATCCATCAAGTAAGCTCTTGCCAGAGGGATACAGATGATATGCCGCCGGACTGTTCCTTTCGAACCAAATGCCGGCCAATCAGTTATGAATTCAAGGCAACAGTTCAACACTTGGTTTGGCGTCCTCGGATTGCTCGCCGCGGTTTCGTGGGCCCAGGCGCAAGTAACCTATACCGACAGTTTCAGCGCCAATGTCAATTACTTGACGAATGGTTTGACCGGCACCATCTGGGACGGTGTTTATTTCGGGGCCGGCGAATTCAACAACACCGGCCTCGGCGGCGGTGGGCCGGGCGCAACCCTTCAGTGCGACGCCAATATCACCGCCGCCAGCACTCTGACGCTTCAGACCACCGGCACCGCGTGGGAGAACGCGGATGATGACGGGTTTTATCTGTTCAAGGCTGTGCCCGGAGACTTCTCCATGTCCGTGCACGTGGTCAGTCCGTTCAACAACGCGGGTTATAACACCGCCGGGCTGCAGGCACGGGCATTCGCCGCGGGTGGTGACCCCTATGGCGGCAGTGAGAACTTTGTGTCGTGGACCCGGTTTGACGACTACAACTTTGCCAACTATTTACGCAGCGAAGTCAATGGCGGTGTAGCCCAGATCAATCCTGGTGATTATCCCAACACCAATTACTGGCTGCGGATCGACCGGGTGCGGGGGACAAATTTTTTATTTTATCAAAAAGCCACCAAAGCCGGCGCCTGGCAGTTGGAGACCTTCCCGGCGCCGGTGAGCGGAACCGTCCTGCGACGGCCCGATCTGGCCGGGTTGCCACTCCAGGTCGGCATCATCCACGCCACCTTCAACGGTCAGCTCGGAGTCCAATTTACGGATTTCAGCCTGACGGAATCGAACGTGGCTTTTGCCGCCGCGCCATCACCGGCAACGGGTTTGACGGTGGTGACCAATGCCGGTGGGCTGAATGTGTCCTGGGCGCCGGGGGCCGGCAGCGCCGGCAGCCTGGTGGTGATGTGGACGGGTACGAACAGCCTGGTGAAAGAAATGCCGGCCAACGGGTTTACCTATACCGGCAATGCGAATTACGGCTTTGGCAGCACCTTGCCGGGGGTCAATTATTTTGTGGTTTACAATGGCACGGGCACCAATGTCAGTGTTGACAATGTCATTCCCAACACAACGTATAACGTGGCCGTGTTCAGCTATGCCGGATCGGGGAGTTCGACGGCCTACAGCCATACTCCCGTTACCGGCAGCCTCACGATTCCGCCGAACCAGGTTTTGGCGCAGGTGAATGTTCAAAACGCGGACGTCTCGGTCACGTTCAGCGCCAATCCGGGCAAATGGTATTGGCTGCAATACTCCGATTCGTTGAATCCGGCGAACTGGCAGAACGTGGTGCCCGGCCCGGTGCTGGCCACCGGTTCGCTCATGACCGTCATTCACCCTGGCGGCGCGCTGGCGCCGCAGCGGTTCTACCGGCTGCAACAGTTGGACCCGGAGTTTGCCGTCAAGACCAGCAGCGGTACCGGCAGTGGAGGCATCACCAGTCTCCAGCGCACCGACGATGCTTATACCACCGAATATATCAGCGGCGGCAAACTCGGGAACGTGATTATGCGGTATGAACCTTCCGGCGGCACGAGCTGGAATTCAGTATATACGTCCATACCCAGTGGCATTGCCTCGGCGACGAACTACACCAGTCCCGATGGCACGCGGTACATCAGCCATTACGTGATCACCGGCGGCTTGTCCGGTTCATTCGTGTTGGAGTCGGTGTTCACTTTCCAACAGGATGGACTGCTGTGGTCTTTGAATCTGACCAATCTGAGCAGCCAATCAGTGGTGGTAGGCGACCTGGCGTTGCCGCTGCCGATGAACACGGGCTTTTCCGGCATCACGTCCAGTACCATGCAGCATTTTTTGATTTCCGGCAGCGACTCATTTTTGTTCTGGATGCGCCCGGATAGTGTGGGGCCGTATCTGTTGATGACACCGGACGACCAGACGAAACTTGAATACTGGGATGTGTTGAACGGTTACGAAGTTTATATCCATTCCTATGCCGCAGGGACCAATGGAGCGGCGCAAAATCCGACGGTGACCACCCAGGGCCAGCGGTGGCGCCAGCCCGACACCAGCCTGACGCTCGCCGCGGGCACATCGCAAAGCTACGGCTTCAAGTTTCAATGGGCGACGAACTACGACGCCATCCGGCAGGACCGGGTGGACAACGGCAACATTGACGTTCACGTCGTGCCCGGCATGACGGTGCCGACGAACCTGTTCGCAGAGATTGCGTTGAACACGACGCAGCAAATCACCAGTGTCACCGCCGAATTCCCGTCGCAGACCCGGATCCAGTCGCTGGGTAACAACGGCACCTACCAGTTGTATCAGATCCAGTTCGCCCGGTTGGGAGAGAACGAGCTGACGGTGCAATACGGCGCCGGCCAGACGATGTACCTGGAATTCTTCGTTACGGAACCATTGGAAACCTTGATCCAGAAACGCGCCGCCTTTCTGGCGAGCCACCAGATCATCACCAACAAGTGGTACAGCGGCCTGTTTTGCGATTTGAATATGAACGACGGCGTGGCGGTGACGCCGGACAATACCGACACGCTCGGTACGAGTTTCCAGGTCTATGAAATCGCCAGCGACGACGCCGGGGAATCCCGGCCGGCGTATCTGGCCACGAAGGAAGCCGTGTATCCGGTGCAGAGCGAGGTTTCGGCGCTGGATTATTACATTACCAACTTTGTCTGGGGCGGCCTCCAGCGCGCCACCAATGAGACTTTTTCCTACGGCGTTTACGGCGTGCCCGACTGGCACACGCTGCGCACCAACAACAATCTCAGCATCGGGCGCGGCTACGATTATCCGCACATCATCGTGATGTATTACGGCATGTATCGGGTGGCGAAGTATCATCCGGAAATCACCACGGCGTTGAGCGCGGATACTTATCTGCAACGCGCCTGGGGCACAGCGATGGCGCTGTGGAGTTACGGCGGCGGCCAGGCGACCCAGGTGGGATTGATGAATGAAGTTGTCATTCCGGACTTGATCAACGATTTGAACGCTGAAGGGATGACCAATCAAGCGGCCCAGTTGCGGACAAATTGGGAAACCAAAGTCAGCTATTACGTAAATGGCAACGCGGATTTGTTCGCATCGGAATACGCCTTTGATTCCACGGGTTTCGAATCCCAGGAAGCCTACGCGAAATATGCGTTACAACGCGCGGGCTCGGACGCGCTGATGGGGTCCGGTAATCCAACGGCATTTCTCCAGCAAGCGCAGCAATATCAGAATACCGAAATCACGGCCAACGTCTTCGACCGCGGCTGGCTGGAGACGGCCTATTATTACTATGGCAGCGATTATCGCGGCGACATGGGCAACGACTATATCGTGACTTATATGGCGCAGATGGGTGGGTGGGGACTGCTCGATTACGCGCTGTATTACGCCACGAACGCCACTGACTTTCTCCGACTCGGTTACGGTTCGTATCTCAACGGCTGGTCCACGATGAACAGCGGGCCGCCGCCCAATTACGGCTTCTGGTATCCCGGTGCGGCATACGACGGCGGTTGCGGTGGCGGTTTCGAACCTTCGCCCTACAACAGCACCTGGCTGGGAGGACAACCGATGCATCGCGGTGCCTGGTATTATTCCGCCGAGGAGAATCTTGGTTTTTGCGGTGCGATGCGAATGGCGGCCACGATTCTGGCGGATGATCCGATCTTCGGCCGGTTCTGCTACGGTGGCACCTGGCAGCAAACCACGAACATCCAGGTCGTCCCGCTCGACGGTGTGCGCCGGCGGTTTCACGCCATGTTCAACACCGGCTATCTGCATCTGGTGCTGGACAACGACCGTTTTGCCGCTGCGCAACCGATTGCGCTGGCATCGGATTTGTCGCAAGCCAGTTTCCAAATCGAGAGTGAGAACACGGCAGCGCATTCGGTAACGCTGCATTTCACACCTTCGACGGCAGCAACTTATACCGTCAGCAGTATTCACGGTACCATCACCACGACGAATCTGTTGGCAGGTCAGGAAGCCATCGTGAGTCTGCCAAAGGACGCCGGGAGTTCACCGCAGTCATTTAACATCTCGAGATAAGTGGGCATTTCTGTCATTCAGTCCGTTGTGACCCGGCGAGAATTGCCAGTTGCCGGGCTCCTGTTTGCGTTTGCGATTTTGCATGCCGGGGCGCAACCGCCGCCACTGGTGGCACAGGGGGAAGTTCGCGGCGCCGACATGCTGATTACCAGCACCAATACGGTACCGGGCAAATGGTATCAGGCTCAATGGGCTGCTTCGCTGGAAGCGACGAACTGGCAGTTGGCCTTATTGCCCGCACAACGGGCAACGGATGTGACCACCACGCTGGTGTTGTCGAACGGGGCGACGGCGCCGCAACGGTTTTATCGGTTGCAACAGATGGATTTGCCTCCCGCGGGTCGCAATGTGGCGATGGCAGCGACGCCTCAGACTTCGTATGTTTCATCCTGGGAGACGCTGTCAGCGGTAAACGATGGCTATGTCCCGATCAACTCGGCAGATCATAGTCATGGAGCTTACGGCAATTGGCCGCAAACCGGTTGGCAATGGGTGGAGTATGACTGGCCGCTACCCATCAATACCGACATGATTGACGTATATTGGTGGCAGGACAACCAGGGCATCTACGCGCCGGCCTCATGTAGCCTGCAATATTGGGACGGGACCGGTTTTGTTCCAGTCGGCCATCCATCCGGATTGGGAGTGACGTTGAATCAACTCAACACCACGACCTTTGATGCCGTGACCACCACCCGGCTTCGGCTCCTGATTCAATCCGACACAGCCGGCCACTCAACCGGGATCCTGCAATGGCGGGTTTACGACGCCGGAGGCTCGCCGACGAACTTTCCGCCGGTTGTGAATGCCGGAATTGACCGTGATGTCATCGTTGGTGGCAACACCTACCTGAGTGGTTTGGTTCAGGACGACGGCGATGTTTTCACGAACCCGGTGGTTACGTGGAGCGTATTGTCCGGAACGGGCATGGTGACTTTTGGCAACTCAAACGCGTTGAACACGACCGCCAGTTTTTCGGCGCCCGGCGCATTTGCGCTCCAGTTGGCCGCCTACGACGGACAATACACCAGCACCGGCACGGTGAATGTGGTGGTGGCTCCGGCGCCGCCGGTCACCCACCTGTTGCCGGTCTATGTGGCGCCTTACACCATTAGCAGCCCGCTCTGGCGCTATCGGCTTAACCGGACGCTCACCAACTGGATTCCGCAACTGTACGCTCAGTTAAACAACACGAACCTGGCGCAAGGTAACATCAACAGTTTCATCCAGGCCGGCAATAAACTGGCCGGACGCGCCTGTACCGTGCCCGCTGTCGATCCCTGGGCTGACGCCTACACTCTGAACACGGTTGAGGCGATGTGCTACGCGCTGATGTATGATGCGCAGGGCGACCCGGCGGTGCTCGCCGCGCAGAACACCTTCCGAACCAATCTGAATTATTGGATTCCCATCATTCTCGGCGCGCAGGAATCGGATGGATATTTGCACACTTACACGACCCTCCGCAGCCTGCCGCGCTGGTCCAATAACAGCCTGCACGAAGGTTATGTGGGTGGTTATTTCATCGAAGCCGCTTTGGCCCATTACCTGATGACGGGACGTACTGATCCCACGTTGTATAACGCGGCCAAAAAGGTGGCCGATTGCTGGTATAACAACCTTTACGTGCCGCGGAAGCTGTGGTTCGACGGACACGAGAACATGGAGCAAGCTCTGGTGCATCTGGGCCGTTTCATGAACGAGTATGAAGGCGCCGGCACCGGCCAGAAGTACATCACACTTGCCAAGTACCTGATGGACGCACGCGGCACTTCCGCCGCCAATGCTGCTCTGGGCGACGGCGGTACTTACGATCAAAGCCAGGCGCCGGTGATTGAGCAGTACGAAGCCGTGGGTCACGCCGTGCGGGCGTTGTATCTTTATTCCGGCATCGAAGATGTCGCCATGGAAACCGGCAACGTGGATTATCAGAGCGCCGCGCTATCGCTCGGGGACAATCTCGTCAATAAGAAATATTATGTGACCGGCGGAGTCGGCAGCGGCGAAACCTCGGAAGGCTTCGGCGGCAACTACTCGCTTCCGAACAATTCCTACTGCGAAACCTGCGCCGGCTGCGGCACGCTTTTCTTCTTCCACAAGCTGAATCTGGCCTACCAGGACGCCGGATACGCCGATTTGATGGAGAACGCGCTTTACAATGAAATTCTCGGTTCACTGGATGACGCGGCCGCCAGCATATTTTATCCCAATCCACTCACGGGTGGGGCACGCGCCTCGTGGACCGGCGTGCCATGCTGTTATGGCAACGCGGCCAGGACATTGTTCGAACTGCCCACCTGGATTTACGCCCGGAGTTCAAATTCGATTTACGTCAACCTGTTTATCGGCAGCACGGTGACCATCACCGGTATCTCTGGTACCAGCGTACAAATGATCCAGACTACGACTTATCCTTGGACCAATCATGTTTCCATCGTCGTCAATCCGGCAACGACGACTAATTATACCTTGTATATCCGGGTGCCGAACCGGACCTGGAGCAAGTTGTACGCTCCGACACCGGCCGTCAACGGATTCACTTCCGTCCAGCTGAACGGCGTACCCATCAGTCCTGTCATCACGAACGGTTATGCGGCGATCACGCGGACCTGGACGGCGGGAGACACGATTGAACTGGTATTACCGATGACGGTGCAGCGGATCAAGGCCAGCAGCAAGGTGGCGGCCGATGCCGGGTTGGTCGCGCTGCAATACGGCCCGCTCATCTACAATATCGAGAGTGCGGACCAGAACCCAGGCCTGGTGCTTGGTCCCGCCGCTCCCTTGTCCGTCCAATATACCAATTTATTGGGTGGGTTCATGGAGATCACCGGCACCTGGACCAACGGTGCCACCCTGACCGCGATTCCGAATTATGCCCGGCTTAATCGCGGGGGGAGCAGCGACGTCTGGCTCCGGGATCAATAGCAGAAATCCTGCAAATTTCGGACAACCACGGTTCTTGATCGTCACGAGGCAGATACTGACGTGCTGAATCCCGCGAGTTGTTAAAGGGTTCCAGTCATCAGGGCCGGTCGCCGCGGGTAATGGTGAAAGTCGCCGGTTGAGTGCCACCTTTCATGGGAAGAGCAAGCACAGTTTCCTGACCGTTCTCCAACCGCGCTTCGGTAATCACCCCCCGCTGGCCGCGGACTGTGTATTTGCCCGCGGGCGCGGAAAAATGGATTCGGGCGACGTGCGGCGCCGGGTTGTCGCTTTCAAGTTGAAAGCGCATTGCTGACAGGTCTTCCTTGAGGACAATGGGCTGGTCAGCTGGAAAGCGATCGGTGTCCGAGATGAAATGAACCCGGCCATGGTTCAACATCGCGTAAAAACGCCGCCGCAATCCGTCTTTGGGAAAGATTTCCATCCAGCCGTTGTTCTCACGCCAATCACCACCGTAACAGAACCGGCCGAAGATGGGATCATCCGCCAGAATCGTGGCGGCCGAGCGTAATGCGCCGCAGTATCCGAGATCCATTTCACAGGCATAATACCAGGAACCGCGATGGTGCGGCTGTCCCAGCCATGTCATGCCGTAAGGTGCCGGCTCGAACCCGCCGCCCGCGCCGCCGTCATCGGCCTTGCCGGGATACCAGTATCCGTAGTTGGATTGCGGCGTGCCGGAGTTCAGCAAAGCCCAGGAGCTCAGAGCAGAGGCATAGCCCAGGCGCAAATACGGGCAGGGATTGGTCGCGAAATTCAAGGCATAATCGAGCACGGCCCAGCCGCCCATCTGGGCCATATAACTCAAGGTGTAGGCATTGCCCGCCCCGGCGCGATAGTCGCTGCCCAGGTAATAATAGGCCGGCTCCAGCCAGCCGCGACAGAAGATGTTCGCGGCGATTTGCGTGCTTAAAAACTTTTCCGCGTTCGCCAGGGGAATGCCTGAATTCGTTTCACCCGGTTTGTCCGCATGGCGCATCGCATATTTTGCCAGCGCTTCCGTGGATTCGAAGCCGGTGGAATCAAACGGATATTCCGAGCCGAATAAATCGGGATTGTCGTTGACGAAATACTTGACTTTGCGCAGCCAGAATTGCCGCAACGTGCCCGCTTCGCTCTCCAAGCCGTTGGCTTGCAGTTCGTGGATCAGGTCAACGATGACCAGTTCGTTATAGAAACCGGTTTCGTAAGCGGACCAGCCCTTCCAGACTTCGTGGGGTACCGTGAACATGGCCTGGGCCGTGCCATAGGCGCGCCGCAGATAGTCTTTCGCGGTCAGGGCCGTTTTGATCTCCGGATGGTATTTGGCGATGCGATACAGGCTGAAATACATGAGGATGACATGCGGATAATCGTATTCCCGGTAGAGGTGCAATTTGCCGTTTCGCCCGGGGTCGGGGCTGTCGCGATTCGTCTTCCAATCGGGAATACCATAAATACCGTAGGCATAGGTTTCGTTCGTCGTGCGCTGCAATCCGCCCCAGACGAAATGTTGGATGTAATAATCCAGCGCCGAGACCTGGCTTTGCACGGGGTACTCCGCATTTTCCGCCGCCAGATACGCCGGGTGGCCGAGACCCGCGTCGTCGCAAGTGATGGCATAAATCCGAAAGCCACGCAGCCGGTCATGATTGTCCGGCGTCAGTTGTACGTGGTCCTCCAGGTTCCATTCGCAGAAGAGCCCGTTATACCACTTGTTGGTATCGTGCACCTGATGATCGGCGATGAATGCCGCCCGCTTCTGGAACAAGGTCGCCAGCGGTTCCGTGACAAAGAATTCCAGATACAGGTACCGCCCCTGGCCATAATGAACGGTCAATTCGTTCTCGCCGAGCCTGGAAAATTGGACCCGATACAAGCGAGTGTCATCCTTCCGGCCCAACGCCGTAATCCGGGTCGTTTCCGGATATTCGGCCTCGACCGAGGCGACCGGCTGGGTCGTCCGCAAGGCAATCTCGGCGAACAGGTTGGTCGGCACGGTCATGCCGGGAACAACCTGCACATCCACCTTGCCTTCGTTCACGAGAACCTGGCGCACGTCGTCGTAGTCCTTGGCCCATTGAAACGTGAAGCCGAACGACTGCGTGTCTCCGGACTTTCCCTCTGGCTTCAGCATCAGGCTGGTGTTGGGCTGGCGCCAGTGAGTGCCGTGTTCCCGGGCAATCGCGCCGGCTGCGGCGGAAAAGATGTAGGCGCGGAATTCGCGGCGCTGCGCATCCCAGTATTCCAACCTGGTGTTGTCGTCCGGTGTCAGCACCAGATACGGTGGCGCGCTGTCGGGCCGCATCCAGAACATGAACGAGCCATAACCCGAAATGAAACTGTGTTTGAGCACCCGGGTCGTTGTCTGTCCGCGTTGGAACGAAGAATTCATTGGAAACGGAAATGCCAAATCACCAATCTCCAGCGGCTGGCGACTGACGTTGTGGAGCGTCACCGTCCAGCGGATGGCCTGTGGCTGAACGGCAAAACGCATTTCAATGGCCAGCGCCGGGGACGCGCCATTGGTGATTGTGTAAACCGTCCGGTAGTGCGTGCCCTCCGGACCCGGAACGATAACGCCGTTTTGAGCAAGCTCGGTGGTGTTGACCGGCTCCCATGGTCCGCCCGGGGAGCGGAAGCGGATGAATGCATCACCGAGTCTTCGTCCGGGAGAGATATATTCCGTCTCGAATGGATCGTGGGCTTGCTCGAGGCTGACAATGGCGCCCGCCTGGAATTTGACATCAAACCCGGAATTGGTCAGCTCGATTTGCGGTTGTTGGGCCGATTGAGAAAAGACCGTCATCGTTGCCGTCAGAAAGAGCAACAGGCAGGCGCCTTTGCGGGCCGCGGCCGAAATGATTTGCTGGCAGTGCGAAAGGTGGCGCTGGTGCATTGGTATTTTATGAGTTGTAGCGCACCTCCTGGATTCACGCAATCGCCCCGGATGAAATCGGATAGATGTTTGTGCATTTCCAGCATGGGCGCGCTTGACGATTCCCAGTCCAATACCGGAAAATGGACTCGGTAAGTAGAAATGCCATCAACTTCGATTCGCGGCAAAAGGTACGTTGCCCATCCCAGCTATGCCAAACCACCACTCCCCCTCTCTTGTATTCGCCGGTGCCGCCTGCATTTTGATCGCGGGCCTGGCCGGTGCGTTCACCGGTTGCCGTTCGCCGCAAGCGGCGGAATCTTCGCCGACCACCTATTCCCGGTTGTTGCCGACCGAAGTGATCAAAAATGCCGTGCCGTGTGAAGCCCGGCCGTTGCCGTTGTCCGACGTGCGCCTTACCGGCGGACCGCTCAAACACGCGCAGGAGCTGGACGCCCGGTATCTGCTCGAACTCAAGCCCGACCAGATCATGTATTATTTGCGCCAGGAGGCCGGTTTGAAACCCAAAGCCAGCCACGGCGACGATGGCTGGGACGGGCCGGGCCGGAATCTGACCGGCCACATCGCCGGGCATTACCTTTCGGCGGTAAGTTATATGTATGCCGCCACGGGCGATCCCCGTTTCAAACAACGGGCCGATTACATGGTGGAACAACTCAAGGAAGTGCAGGACGCGCAGGGCGATGGCTACATCGGCGCGCTCATGGGCACGGAACGCGGCGGCGGCACCAACCGGTTGGTGAACGGCAAGGTACTTTTCCGGGAACTCGCCCGCGGCGAAATCCGGTCGGGCGGCTTTGATCTCAACGGCATGTGGTCGCCGTGGTATGTCGAGCACAAGATTTTTGCCGGTCTGCGCGACGCGTATCGGTTGACGGGCAATCGCTCCGCGTTGAAGGTGGAAATCAAATTCGCCGGGTGGGTGGGCAGCATCGTCACCAACCTGGACGACGCCCAGGACCAGCGGATGTTGAACACCGAGTTCGGCGGCATGAATGAAGTGTTGGCGGACGTTTATGCCGACACCGGCGACAAACGCTGGCTGGCGTTGTCCGACAAATTCGAGCACCGGTCGTTCGTGGAACCGCTGGCGCATCGGGAGGACGACCTCGGTGGCAAGCACGAAAACATGGAAATTCCCAAAATAATCGGCGATCTGGCGCGCTATCTTTACACGGGCAACGAAATCGACGGTTCGGCCGCGAAATTTTTCTGGGACCGGGTCGTGTTCCATCACAGCTTTGCCACCGGGGGAGCGGGGCATGACGAATACTTCGGCCCGGCCGACCAGTTGAACAACATGGTCGAGGGACGCGATGACGAATCCTGTCCGGTCTATAACATGCTCAAGCTGACCCGGACGCTGTTTGCCATTCAGCCCGACATCAAATACGCGGACTTTCAGGAGCGGGCCGTGTTCAATCATGTGCTGGCGTCGATTGATCCCAACGACGGGCGGACCTGTTACATGGTGCCGGTGGGGCAGGGTGTCCAGCATGAATATCAGGATATGTTCCGCGATTTCACCTGCTGTGTTGGTACCGGCATGGAAGACATGGGGATTCTCGGCGACGGAATTTATTATGAGTCTGGCGACAAGCTTTGGGTGAACCTTTACACGCCTTCCCGGGCGGAATGGAAGAGGAATTTGGTGAACGTTGAAATGCAAACAGATTTGCCGGACGGCGAAAATGCGACGCTCAAGCTGGCGCTGAAGTCGCCGAAAACATTTACGCTGGCGTTGCGACGACCGGCCTGGGCGGGCGACGGATTTGCCGTGACCATCAATGGCCAGCCGGTTCAGGGCTTGCCGCAGCCCGATTCGTATGTCGAACTCAACCGCACCTGGCGCAACGGCGACACGGTGGCCCTGGTGTTGCCGAAACGACTTCACGAAGAGCCGTTGCCCGACAATCCGCGCCGCGTGGCTTTGATGTGGGGACCGCTGGTGCTGGCCGGAGACCTGGGACCGGAAAACCGCCGCGGCGGCTATGGCCGCCGGGGAGAACAGCCGAAGGACGTACCGGTGTTCGTGGCGGCAGAAGAGCCGGTAGCCGACTGGCTCAAACCGGTTTCCGGCCAGCCCGGCGTTTTTCGCACCGCTGGTGTCGGGCAACCGACAGACGTGATGTTCAAACCCTTTTATCAACTGCCGGAACGCACCTACGGCATTTATTGGGACCTGTTCACCCCGGCGGAGTGGGAAAGGAAGTCAGCCGAAATTTCCGCCGAGCGTGAACGTCAACATCAGCTCGAACTGGCGACCGTGGCTTTTGTGCAGCCGGGCGAGATGCAGATGGAACGGGATTTCAACGAACAAGGCGAACAAAGCTGGCCCGACCGGATCATGGGCCGTCCCGCCCGCCGCGGGCGGGATTGGTTCTCCTTCGATCTGCCGGTGGATTCGGCGCATCCCCTGGCGCTGGTCGTCACGTATTACAGCGACGAATGGCGCCGGCGTACGTTTGACATCCTGGTGGACGGCCAGCGCGTGGGTGAACAAACGGTGGCAAAAGGCGCGACCGAACCGCATTTCTTCGATGCCGAATACACGGTTCCCGCCAGCCTGGTTCAAGGCAAGCAAAAGGTGACGGTGCGTTTCCAAGCCACCCAGGGAAATGAAATCGCCGCCGTGTTCGGCCTCCGCGTGATTCGCGCCGATAAAGAGCGGTAAGGATTTTCTGAATGAGTTCCCGGTTCGCCCCGTTCCGATTGAAGGCAGCGTGCATTTGGGATATGAGCTAGTGGATTTCACTTATGGGCGTTAACAGAAATTCTGTTAGTGTCCGAATATGCCAACCGAGCGATTTCTACCTTGGCCGGACAGGCCGGTGGCCGGATGTCATCCATACGGGATTGGTGCAGCCTGGGAAGGAAGGCGGGCCGGGTCAAACCGTATGGGGTTCGCCTTAACAGCGCAATGGTTGTGGACACCTCGTTCCAGCAGGCGCGCTTTTGGAGCATTTGAAGCAGCAAGGCGCTAAACCTCTCTATCAACCTAAAGAACTCACCCCCCAATGCTTATAACTTATGAAAACCGTGAAATCAGTTCGTAAAAACACAGGCCGTTTACTGCTGGCCTTGTTCTGTGGTGGCCTGGCTTGGTCCGCCCAGGCCGGGAGCATCACCAACAATTTTACCTCCGGTGCCGACTATGTCGCCAATGGCGTGCTTGGGACCATGTGGGACGGCGTGTATTTGGGCTTAGGGGATGTGCCGGGCGGCAACGACGGCGGCGATGGCAGTGGCACCACGCTGCTGGGTAATGAAGCCATCTCGGGGTTGCTGACCCTACAAAGCACTTCCAGCAGTTGGGCGGGGTCGGGCGACGACGGTTTCTATCTGTGGAAGATTGTCGCCGGCGATTTTGACGTCTCCGTTGAAAATTTCCCTCCCTTTTCCAATCCCAACTATCACTTTGCGGGATTGCTGGTCCGGGCTTACACCACCAATGGTCCGGCCTGGGGCCGGCCCTTCGGCGCGAATGGCACCAACACGGAAAATTGGCTGAACATCACACGCTTCAATGAATTCAGCATCGGCGATCAGGTGCGTTACGCGACCAATGCCAACGACGTCCAGATTTCCGCTCCGTTCAACAGCGGCAGCACCAATTTCAATACCGAGACGAATGACACCCGTTTTTTCCGGATCACCCGCACGGGCGACACATTTAATTTTTATGACAAGACCAACCAGACGGATGCGTGGGTCCTGGAACAAACCGTTACGCGGCCCGATCTGGACGGCCTGCCGATGCAGGTGGGGATTGAAGATGCCGATTTTACCGCCAACTCACCGGTCACTTACTTTACTGACTTTGAACTCAGCGGCACCAATGTGGCCACCGGTGTCGTCCCGCCGGCCGACCCCACGGGCGTGACCTTGTCGGGGACGAATTCCGCGACCGGCGGCATTACCCTGTCGTGGACTCCCGGCGCGGGGAGCAGCGGCAGCATCGTCCTGGTACGAGCCGGTAGCCCGCTACTCACCCAGGTTCCCAACAACGGTTATGTCTATACGGGTAACACGAATTTTGGCAACGGCGATCAGTTGGCGAGCGGGATTACTGTGGTTTATGCCGGTCCCAATAACAGTGTGACCCTGGCCGGGCTGGGTGGAAACAACGTCACTTATTACGCGTCCGTCTTTTCTTATACCGGCTCCGGTGCCTCGACGGTCTATAGCGCCAACACGGCCACGGCCAATTTTGTTGGAACAGCGGCCGTTACCAACATCCTCATCACTCTGATCAGTACCAATATTCCGATTGGCGGTGTCACGCCGGCTTCGGCAGTCGCCCAATTCAGCACCGGCAGCAGTCTGGACATCAGCCAGGATCCCAGTGCGGTCTGGAGTTCAAGTAATCCGTCCATCGCGACTACCGCGCCGGCGGCCGCAACCGGAGTTGCCGGCGGGACCGCATCCATCAGCGTAGTCTATGCCGGCGCCAGCAATTCCGTCCCGTTGACTGTGCGCGCCACGGGATATGCCTTCACGGACAACTTTTCTACGTTCCATAATTACGTCAGCCGAGGATTGCCCGGCTCCCCATGGGATGGGGTTTATTTGGGGAGCACACCCGGTGGTCAAAGCGGAGGCAATGTTCCGCTGTGCGTGGCCGACATCGGGGCGAGCAGTCTCGTGACCAACCTGATGGTAACCAACAACGCCATGCTGGGCACCGTGGTGTCCAACAACGTGTTGACGGTCCAGGACGACAACACCGCCTGGGCGGGCACGGCGGACAACGGCTTCTACCTCTTCAAACAAGCCTCCGGCGATTTCCAGGTAGCTGTTCATATCACCGCCTATACGGACTTGAACTATCATTTTGCCGGGTTGATGGCCCGGCCGGCCAACCCGGACGGCACGCCCTTGGGCGGCACCGAAGGTTGGATTTATTGGGATCGGTTTGATGAATTCGGCATCAGCACCCTGGCGCGAGACGACGGCGGTGCGGCTGATAACCAGAACGCTCAAGCGGACGGTGATACGACGGACTTCTGGCTGCTGATGAGCCGGGTGGATGGCACCAACTTCTATTTCTTCAAGAAGACCACCGCCTCGGGTGCCTGGCTTTACCAGCCAGCCATGACGGTGGTGCGACCGGATCTGGCCGGGGTGCCGATGCAAGTGGGCCTTGACGATGCCACTTATACCCCGACGCCGCTCCAGCAGGTGCAGTTTGACAGTTTCATGCTGGACGCCACCAACCTGGCGGGCTTGGCAACGCCGCCAGCTCCACCCACGGGAGTATCCATGACTGCGAACGCGGATGGAACCATTACCCTGTCTTGGACTCCGAGCACGAACGGCCTCGGCAGCGTTGTCGTGATGTCGGCGGGCACGCCCGTCTCCGCCCAACCCATTCCGGGTGTAACGTACACCGGCAATTCCATATTTGGGCAAGGTTCCAATCTGGGCAACAACAGCTATGTGGTTTATGTGGGCGCGGGCGGTACGGTAACCGTCAGCGGATTGACACCAGGCACCACCTATTTTGCGGCGCTTTACTCATACTCCGGCTCCGGTTCTTCGACGGCTTACAATGTTACCGGCGCGAGCAGTTTCAGCACGATTGCCGAGGGTGTGGTGGGCAGGGTTGACCTGACATTGGGTGGCACGACCATGTCGGCCGGTGGCGTTCTGCCTTACACGGCCATCGCAACTTACACCAATGGCGCCACCCAAAATGTGACCGCGCTGGCAACCATCAGTTCCAGCCCGACGAATGAGATGGTGGGAACCAGCGGCGTGTTGACCGCGTTGACCAATGGTACCATTACGGTCTATGCCACCTTTGGCGGGGTCATCAGCTCCAACAACCCGGTGGTGACGGCACATATTCCGTCATTTAGCGACAATTTCAGTGCCGCGCACAATTACCTCAGCGGCGGGGTAACCGGTACGATGTGGGACGGCGTGTACCTCGGAGCCGGCGCGTTTCCCGGCCAGACATTGGGCGGGACCGGCGGGTCGATGGGCATATGTGATGCCAGTATCAGCACCAACAATGTATTGACCGTGCAATCCACTGAGACTTACTGGGCGGGAGCCCCGGATGACGGCTTCCTGTTGTTCAAGAATATCCCGGGCAATTTCCAGGCAGCGGTGCAGGTGGCCTCCATTGATCGGAATACGAATGACGTGGGGAGCGTCGGTTTCGACTTCGTCGGATTGATGGCGCGGAGGGCGCAGCCCGACGGCTCACCTTCGGTGGTCGGCACCAATGCGCCGGCTGAAAACTGGGTGTATTGGGGTGAATTTGAACAATTCAGCGACTCGACTGAATCCCGCTTTGCGCTTAATGGCGGGGATAATCAACGGGCCAACTTTGACAACGCTACGAACAACTTCTGGTTGTTGATGGTGCGGTCTGGCGACACCTTCACGTTCTATCGCCGAACGGACTCGCAATCCCCGTGGGTGCCGCAGTTGTCCAGCCAGACCATTGTGCAACCCAACCTGTTGGGCGTGCCGTTGCAGGTCGGTCTGTTCCAGGCGCTCTACAGTGCGAATGTCGGCACCGTAACGTTTGGAAACTTCATGGTGGACATGTTATCCGGCCCGGTGCTCAACGTCAGCCGGTCGGCGGGCAATGTCAATTTGAGCTGGACGACGGCGGGCAGTTTCACCCTGGAGTCCTCGCCCAGCTTGAGTTTGCCCAATTGGCAGCCCGTCCTGACGATACCGACGGTGGCCAACGGAACGAACACGGTCACGCTGTCAATGAGCAACTCGACCCTGTTCTTCCGCCTCGTTCATTAACATGAACGCCAATGAACAAACAGAAGTCAGTAATAAAGGGGGAGCGGGGCGCGACGCCCCGCTCCCGTCCGGCGGATCCGATAAAACGGCGGGGATGAAATTGACAATGGCATTGGAAATATTCCGAAAATCCGGGCGGCGCAAGGCCGACATGGGCTTCACTTTAATCGAGTTGCTGGTAGTGATTGCGATTATCGCCATCCTCGCGGCGATGCTCCTTCCGGCACTGAGCGCAGCGAAGGAGAGAGCGATCCGTACGCAATGCCTGGGCAATATCCACCAACTTGACCTGGCCCTCATGATGTATGCCGATGATAATCACGAAAACTTGCCGGTCATGCCCAAAAACTACGCTTATTGGCTGTGGGATCTTCCCGCGTATTTGAGTTATCAGATGGTCCACTCGGGGGGAATGGAGCGTGGCGATTTATATGATCCCGGATTTCCCCAACAGAACAATGATGCGCTTTGGAACTGGGGGACCGGGACTACCGACCCAAATACCAAAAATGGTTATCGCACGATTGGCTATGCGATGACGTTTCCAGGGATGATGGGTTTGGGGGACACGATTTTGGGAACTTCGCCCGCAAACTGGTGGCAGACCAATATCAACATGAAAATTCTTCCACAAACGCTGCCGTACGGACCATTCTTGATGCCCGCCCCTCACATCAGCGAACGGCCACTGGTCTCATGTGCGACGATTTCACGGACCGGGGAGGATGTTCCAAGCAAGCGCAATACTTATCATTACCAGGGAATCGTCGGCGGATACGGCAGTCAAGTAGTTGGTCAAGGTTTCCACCGAAGCCCGCACCTGCAGAGCAATGGACTTCCGGAAGGTTGCAATGTGGGCTTCTTGGATGGGCATGCGGAATGGCGCAAGTTTGATTTGATGCTTCCCCGTACGGACCCCAGTGGTGGCCGAAACGGTACGGAACCTGAATTCTGGTGGTAATCCCAGGCGAATTTCCACCATTTTATTTTTTCCCGCTGACGAATCGGCTGATCGTCGGAAAGCGCTGGCAAAATGTTTCGGTTGAGGTGTCGAGCGACGGAAAGGATTTTGCTCCCCTGGCAGGGAACCGTTCCAGGTCCTGAACAGTTTCATCTGCTTCTTCAAGAAAGTTGCTTCCGCCGAAGCCGCGGAATTTGCATGTCCTACAATCCACTCGCCAAATTTGCGGCGGCCGCGTATCCTGTAAAACATGACCTTGCCTCACGAGGAACTGACCGATGTAACCATTCATAGTCCGCACACTCGAATAACCGGGGTCAAAGCCAAGGACGTTGAATTGCGTCCCTGGATCGCGAATTTTCCAATCTGTCCCGTCCTGAACCAATACCAAATTGTGCATGTCGGGGTCGAGGAGACGGAAGCGCCCACCCGTATCGTGCGCACGAAGCAGACCTCCACTTATTTTTTTGCGTGCATCGGGGGACGGGGGAAAGCGCTGATTGACGGGCGCTGGCGCATCTGCCGCGAAGGTTACGCCTGCCTGTTGCCGGCACACACACTGAATGCTTTTGTAACCCTGCCACGCACCCGGTGGAATTTTTGCTGGGTCTGCTACCAACGCCCCGCCGAGCAACGGCCCATCGCCGATGCGACGTCGCCGGTGATGGCGCGGTACGATCCGCTGCCGCTGAAATCGGCGATCCTCGGGTTGATGTATGAATGCAACGGTCCGGCGCAGCCAGTGTTGATGCAGGAGTGGACGGATTTGATTCATGCCTACGTGATGCGGTTCGCCCAGCCATCGAACCAACCGGACCAGTTGCGCATGCTCTGGGAACGGGTCGAGGCGCATTTGGCGGATGACTGGACGCTGCCCAAGCTGACCCGGGAGGCGGGATACAGCAGCGAACACTTGCGCCGCCTCTGCCGCCGCCAACTGGGACGCAGTCCCATGCACCAGGTCATCTATTTGCGGATGCGCCGGGCGGCCGAACTGCTGGGTACCACCGATCTGACAATCGAATCCATCTCCCATGCAGTGGGTTACGGCAATCCCTTTGTCTTTTCCAATGCCTTCACCAAGTGGATTGGCTGGCGCCCCTCTGAGTATCGACGGAAACGAATGACGGCGACGCCAAAATAGGCCTGCCTCCGAAGGAACCGAACGTTTGGTATTGGTTGGCGTCGCCAGCGCTCCCGGGCAAAACAGGGCTGCTTGAAGGAGGACGGCCTCGAACTCTTTGGGTTCCTTCCGTCAGCCCAACCTGGCGCAGTACGTTGGCGCACGGAAGACCGGCTCAGCCTCACGTCTTCAGCCGCAGCACCGTGACGGAATTGCCGGGAAAGGTCCGTCTTAGCGTCTCGCCTTGAAAGCTGAAAGTTCCGGTCCTGGGCGAAATTCTGGTTGGGTCCTCCAATAAATTCTCATCCCACGGGCTGTTGGCCGTGAGCACAATGGCTTCGCCGGCACCGCTCAAGTGTTCCGCGCCGCGCAGGTTGATGGTCGTGTCCACCGGAACGTCGGCGGCATTCACCACTTTTAGAATGATGTCGCCGCTTTTGTCGTCCCGCGTGGCGCTGGCGTAAAGCGCGTGCGTCGCCAGGCGCGATTGGGTGATTTCATGGATGAGCTTGCCGTCCAACCAGCATCGGATGCTGACGTCCTGGACCTGGACCTTGAGGTCGTACCACCGGCCGGTTTCGATGTGGCTGGGCTTCGGATCCATCGTTTCATCCATTTCGACCGCGTCCTGGGTGTCGCTCCAGCCCCCGACGTTCCACCAGGAGCGCTCCTGGTCATTCTTGACGTGGAAGAGAACCAGGAATCCTTCGCGCCCGCCCAGCTTGCGCGCCTTCAGCTCCAGCGTGTAGTTGGTCCACGACGGGTCACCGGCCAGGGCCCGGACATTTTCCCTTGCTGCCGTCTGTCGCAGGGCGCCGTCCTGCACCTTCCAGTTGCCGCCACCAAAGAAATTCCAATGGTTCGTGGTGTCGTGGCTGAAATCGGAGGTGAAGAGCACCTTCCCGTCGGGCGCGGTGACTTTGATGTCCTTGAACTCGGCCTCGGTGTCCCAGGCGCCGACGCCGATGCGACCGGAGGGAGGCGGTTCCACCACGTCACCAGAGTCTACCGTGATGGGTAGTGTCATGTCGCCGCGGTTGTTGCTGAACATCTGCTGGACGTAATAGCTGGGCGAGCCATACCAACGGGAACCGTCGAAACTGATAAGGTCGGGGTTCCAGGCGCGATGATGCACGTTGACGAACAAGGGCGCGTAACTGGCCATGCTGATGACGTCGGAATTGCGCTCGAGACCGGTCATGAAGGCGGCTTCGCCGACGGCTGCCCGAAGGTTGCCCTGGCCGGCGCCTTCGGTAACCGCATACTCACCCACAAAAACTTTCGGTCCTTTGCGGCTGTAAGTGTCGTACTGATGGGCGCGCCGCATAAAGGACTCCGGTGACTCGTAATAGTGTTCATCGACGATGTCCGGTTTCGGGCTGGGAGGGTAGGGATAGCCGCTCAGGCTCGTGGTCATAATGAGCTTCATATCGGGATATTCCCGGCGGATGGCATTGGCCAGGAGTGCCCAGCGCTGCCAGTAGGCCGGGCCGCCGTTTTCGTTGCCGATTTCCATGTATTTCAGGTGAAACGGCGCGGGATGACCGGCTTGGGCGCGAATTTCGCCCCAGACAGTGTTGGTCGGGCCGTTGGCGTATTGAATGGCGTCCAGCGCATCCTGAATCCATTGGCCCATCCGCCCCAACGGCACGCTGTCGCGCAGTGACACGCCACAGTTGATGGCGAACACCGGTTCCGCGCCGAGGTCTTCACACAGTTGCAGGTATTCCTCGAAACCGAGGCCCTGGGTGGTATTGTATCCCCAGGTGTTCCAGAGTGGCGTGCGCAAATCAGTGGGGCCAATCGTGTCCTTCCAATGATACATGTGTGCCAGGTCATCGCCTTCGATCCAGTTGCCGCCGGGAAAACGCATAAAGGAAGGGTGCAGCGCGTCCAGGGCCTGGCAAAGGTCTGCGCGCAAGCCGTCGTTCTTCCAGGTCTTCTGCGGCATAAGTGAAACCATGTCCAGGAACAATGAGCCGGTACCGGTGGCGGAAATTTCCAGCTTCGCCTGCGGGTCGCCGTCCGAGGCGGTGAGGTTGAGCGAATGATGCTGCCAGCCGGGGGTCAGCCCGGAAATTTCGCCACCGGCGAGCACCGCGCCGGTTGAACTCGTGATTTTTACTTTCAACGGGCCGGTAAAACCGCCCGTGGCGCGCGCCGCCACCCGGAACGTGTAGCCTTCGCCTTGGACAATGTTCATGCCCCAGTAACCGCCATTTTCCAGCGTGAATGTGCCATTCACGGTTATCTGCAGGCTGTGGCGGTTGAACGAGTTGAGCGGCCGCGAGGTGTCCACGCTCATCGTGCTCTGGCCGCCCGTTCCATTGGACAAATTCCAGTATTCCGGCTGGTCCGAATCCTCAAAGGAGCGATTCCGCACCAATTCGGGATAGATGCCGCCGTCAGCGGACAGGTTGATGTCTTCGAAGAAGATGCCCCAGAGGGTGGGTGGGATGGCATGACCGGTTTTGTTTGCATCCACGGTGATATTGGCCTGGGCGAGGACGGAGCAGGTGAGGAGGCAACCCGCTGCGGTGAGGAGCGGAATTTTCATGGTTTGAAAGGGTTGTCGCAAATCATTTAAATGTGTTCAAGCCTCCAGTTGAAACGAAAATCAGGGGCAGGCCAACCCGAAAATAACGCGATCGTTGGTATTATCCGTCGGGGTGGAGTGCCGTTGGCATCAGTCACCAAGACCTGGGGGATGTCAGGGCTGGCGTGAGCGTGTTCTCTTTATAGGTCATTGCTTGAAGATGAATTGTGTTTAAATGAAATCACACCGAGGTATGACTGGCCACCTGACGCAAGCGGTACTGACCACGTGGGCGGCAAAAGATTTGCCGACACGCCTTCTGTCGGGGCAGGTGGCGAAGTTGCTGAACTGCTCAACGGAAGATGTGGCGATTCTCGTCAGCGCGGGGGAAACTGGACAATCCCTGTTCGGGTGCGTAAGATAAAGCCATGAAGCGCATTAGGCTGTGTAGATTGTACACGATATTTATCGCGTTTGCGTTTTTCGGGCTGATTGAAAAAGATGTTGCTCAAGGAACCCGCTTCTTCCGAATTCTCGGCCCGGCAGCAACAACCATTGCTGCTTTTGAGCCGGATGGCACGCTAATCTGGAGCAACGCGCAACCTGGAGCGACATATACTATCCAAGTCGCCTCCTCTCTTTTTGAAGGAACCAATTGGGTGGACTATGTCCGGATTGCTACTACTGGCGGTTTGAATACTAATTTGATCGTTGCGTTCAACCCTTCGGCTGGGATGGTGCTCATTCCTGCGGGGACTTTCACAATGGGAGACACTCTGGATGGAGAGTGGGATGCCGTCCCGACCAACATTTATGTATCAGGTTTTTTCTTGGACGTTAACTTGGTGAGCTACAGCAAGTGGCAGTCAGTCTATAATTGGGCGGTGACTAACGGATATAATTTTGATAATGCCGGCTCCGGCGTCGCACCGAATTATCCAGTGCAGTTGGTCAACTGGTATGACGTCACAAAATGGTGCAACGCGCGGTCACAGCAGGCAGGTTTGACGCCGGTGTATTACACGGACGCAGGCTTCAGTGGTGTTTACACCAACGGGCAAGATGCGTATCCGTATGCCAATTGGGCAGCCAACGGTTATCGACTCCCAACGGAGGCTGAATGGGAGAAGGCGGCACGGGGAGGATTAAGTGGTCAAAGGTTTCCGTGGGGCGATACGATTTCTGAAAGCCAAGCAAATTACTATGGAGACACCAATGATTATAGCTACGATTTAGGCCCAAATGGCTATAATACAAATTTTGTAAGGGGCGGGCAATTTCCTTACACGAGTCCAGTTGGATATTTTGCGCCCAATGATTATGGATTGTGCGATATGGCGGGAAATGTCTACGAATGGTGCTGGGATTGGTACGGAACGCCATACGGCCAACCAACTCCTATAAATCCAACAGGAGCACCGCCAACGTCTTTCCTCCGTGTATTGCGAGGGGGTGAATACAGTGGCTTCGCGGTCGTCGCAAGATGCGCGTTTCGGCTTAATACAGAACCCCAGGATGCCGGCGCCGGGTTTCGTTGCGCAAAGGGGCTATAAACGCAATACTTTAGCAGTTTCAATATTTGAAGGGATGCTCTCTGACCCAGCTGAAAGGTCTTCAACGAAACCTTCAACGATTTCTTCAATAACCGTGTAGTGAGGGCGTACGCGGCGGGTTAAGTCCGGTAGTGACCGTGTAATGTTAAAAAACTCTTACGCGCTGTAAAACCGGCATTAAAATTCCCTTGGAAATCAGGATATTGAGGCTGGTAGTCGGTGAAGGCTCCGTTCGATTCCGACTCTCGCCTGAAATAATTTCAGTTTCCCCACTGATCTTCGACTTTTTAACTGAACAAATTTGAGTGATAACAGTGCCGAGCCCCGCCTCGGGAGCCAATCCCCACCTTGGTTTGCTGTTTTTCGTTCCTCCCGTTTCCCACTCAATCCAATGGGGCAGGTGAGCCAGGATACCTAGCGAATCGACAACGCAATGGAAATTTGATTGATGGCTGCCTCCACATGTTTGAGCGCTTTGCCTGACAATCCTGTCCGGGCCTGTTCCAGAAGTCCTCGTGCGGCGCGAAGCTGGGCGTCGGAGGTTCCCTGGGGTTCATGGTTCCGGCCCGTGCTGCTGATTTTCCCGCCGAGTTCGCCGAGGGCGGCTTCGATTTGTTTCATCGCCCTGACCCGGTGTCCCTTGTAATCATGCTTGGCCTGGGCGAGGGTCGCGTAAGCATCGTTCAGCAGGACAGAAGATGTGGTTTGGGCCTGGGCACAGGTAACCAGGCCAAAGACCAGCAGGATGATGGCGAACAGGATTGAACCACGGAGAAAGGATAAATTATTCACCCCATTAAAAATGTTGGCAGACAGCGAATTGTCAAGCCGGTAATTGCCGCGTCAGGCTGAATGTCGGCATTTACCTTTGACCGGCACAAAATTCAGTTCCGATGGCCTCCTTTTATGAAACGCCTGCCGCCGGCGAAGCGGTTGAACAACCCGGAAGAGTGGCTGTCGTGATTGGTGCAGGATTCGTTCGAGATTTATACCCGGTCGTCATCTCAACAACGCTCCCGGACAGATGATTCCCCTTGCCTTGAGCCTCCGCCAATTGACCCTGAGCATGGTAAATTACTGCGCGACGTTCGAGTAGGGGCCGACGTCTCCGGCGCGATCGACGGCCCGCACCCGATAACTGAAACTCGTGCCCGAGGGCAGGCTCGAATCACTGTAGTTCGTTCCTTTCGACCAACCGATCTGCACGAAATTTGTGTCGCTCATCCCCTTGCGTTCCGCAAGATACGCTCCAACGCCCAGTTCGGCCGCGGCCGCGGCCCAACTCAAATTGATCTGGTTGCTGCTCACAATTGTTGCGGCCAGATTGGCCGGAGCGGTCGGGGTGTTGCCCACGGGCAGGTTCATGTCCGCCTGAATCTGTGCCGCCGTCAACGCCAGGTTGTAAACACGAATTTCATCCAGTTCACCATCGAAATACTGGCCATTGGAAATGTCTCCCCCGATTTGCAGCGCGTTGGTGGAAGTCATGATGTTGCCGGTTTGTGGCTGGCTGGAGATTTGCACCCCGTTGACATATAACTCCAGCTGAGTTCCATTGTAGGTTGCCGCCACATGTGACCATTGGTTGGTCGGCAAGGCGCCGGTGCCCACGGTTGTCAAATTTGTAATGCCAAACGTGCCGCTGCCAAACGTGCCGCCGCCGACCGGTGAACCGTTATTGGGCGAAGATCCCTCCACAAAATAATTGTCATTGTTATTATCGCCCTTGTAAATGACATCGCTCCAGGTACCGTTCGCCAGGACGGGATTCACCCAGGCCTCCAGTGTCATGCCGGTGGACAAATGTAACGATGGCGAATCGTTGACGGTTACGAACGAACTCGTTCCGTTAAACATCAGCGCGCCGCCATATTTGCCATTGGCCTTCCACATTGCGCTGCCGATAGTTCCGCGGTTTGTGTTTCCCGACGAATCCATCACCGTTGTGCCGGTGCCTTCATCAAATGAATACGCCGCCACCAGGCCGGGTATTTTCGCCGGCAACGTCGTGACCACGACCAAAAATTCCTGGGGACCCAGCGGGTTGAGGGGAATGCTGTTGGTGAAGTTACCGTTTCCGGAGAACAGATTGGTCGAGAGCCGCTGCCACAGGGCCATTGGCAATGGCGCCAGATTGGTCGAAGCCATCACATAGTAGGTGGCGCCGGGCACACCGCCCAAGCCGGTGAGGACCAGATTGGAACTCGTACTGGCGATGGTCTTGATCGCCAGCCGGGCTGCCGGCAACACGGTCAGCTCGAAATTCGTGCTCGTGTTGTTCGGCCCATCATTCACCGTAATCGTAATCGTCGCCGTCCCCGTCTGGCCGGTTACCGGGCTCACCGTCACCGTGCGGTTGGACCCGCTGCCCCCAAATAGAATGTTGGTATCTGGCACCAACGCCGGGGCGGACGAAGTCGCACTTAACTGGAGATAGGCCGCTGCGATCTCCGCGTCGCTGACCGTGAACGGGACCGGGCCCGTCGATTGATTTACATAGATCGTTTGATCGGGGATGCTGGAAATCACGGCCGGCAGGTCGGGCGTGCCGCAATCAGGGAAGAGACTCACGCTGCGGGTGGTGGAGAGGCCTTGCGGATCGGTAACGGTGAGTTGGATCCGGTAATAGTAGAGATTGATTCCATCACAGCCGATCGGCGTGATGAGAGCCGTGGTGATATGATTGGTGTCCACCGGGTTGGGATGCTCGTGATTGTCGTGGTGCAGAAACAGTTCCCACTTATACTGGAGTTGAGCGTCGGGCGATTCGTGGTCAACGACGTTGGCGGTGAGGTTGTAAATCGTATTGCTCGCCATCGAATATTTGCTGCCGTCAACCGGGCTGGAAATGGTCACCATCGGCGGAGTGTTGTTCACGGAGATCAACAACGTGGTGGTTGAAACCTCCCCTGCGGCGTTCGTCACGCTCAGGGAAACCGTGTACGATGTCGGTACCCCTGGCGACGCGTTGAAAACGTGCGACGGGTTGGGGCTCGTGCTCCCGGGTGTGCCGTCGCCAAAATTCCATGCGTAGGCCAGCGGAAATCCCTGCGGATCGCTTGAAGCACTGCCGTTAAATTGAACGGTCAGCGGACCAGGCCCGTAATACTGGTTGGCCGCGGCCACCGCGATCGGCGGCACCATGCCGTTCACCGAACGGGTGATATCCCATATCATCCCGGCGGTTATATCGATGTAATAGAGACCCCCGTCGATTGGGTGAGTTGCCAAATCGACAATTCCCCCGCCATCGTCGAGGAAAGGGGCCACGGATACCAGATTGTTGTTCGTATCGAACACGAAATTCTTGATCCAGTTCGCGCCGTAATCAGCATGGAAATACGTATTGCTGTATTTCTGCGTAAAATCACTCGTCGTGAACCAGACGCCGCCGACGGAGCAGTTGCCCGGAAACATGCTGCCGGAAACCGGCGAACCCGCCGCGCCCACATCGATGGGAGTAGCCACGCCTTTACTGTCGTAAATCCAGGTGCGGGCGAGCGTGGTGGCGTGTTCCCAGTCCAGGACCGGGGGAGTGACGAGAAATTGGGGAATCGCAGAGGGAATTTTCTGCGACAGGTTGCACGGATTGGGGAAAGGCGGCTGGTTGCTCGCCACACTCGTATTTTGCGCGAGCAGGTCGGTGAAATTGAAGTACTGAGAACAACCCGAACCCGGATAGAGCGGATTGGGCGCATCCCGATTCTGAACGTTCACATTGGCGTAACTCGGCTGGACCTGAATCCCCTCAAAAACCGGCCAGCCGAAATTCTGGCCGCCTCGAGTGCAGACGTCCAGGCCTTCCCATGTGCTCCAACCCACGTGGCCGATGCACAACACGCCGGGATTCCCGTTGGTGAGGTTGTGGCTGCCGGTGTTGGGTCGCAACGTCATACGATAAGGGTTGCGCAAACCCAGCGCCCAGACCCGCGACCGGGCCGCGCGCGGGTGCGCCGGGTCATAAAACGGATTGCCCGGGACACCATTACCCGTCGCCGGATCAAGGCGGAGTATTTTGCCGCTCAAGCTGTCAACCAGTTGGGCCCGGTAGGCGCCTACGTTTTCCTTCGGCTGGATAATCCCGTTGGCCAGGGCCTGCAAATAGTACGTCTCCGAAGCGCTGCCGGTATCCGTGGAATCAAAACTGGCGCTTTCACCGCAGGAGGCCAGCAAGGTTCCGTCCTCTCCGAACAAAAGCGTGCCCACACCGTGGGAGGTGTAGGTGATGGGAATACCATTGGTCGGCGTTTCACCCAATAACACCAGGCGCGACGCCGGGTCCACCGAACTGAAGCCATCGCTGGACCGAGCAGTATATTGGGTAATCCGGCCGATGGTGGCCGAATAGTAATTATTCGTTGTCGGGTCGTAGCCCGGCGTCCCCAGGTTAAAGAGAGCATACCGGTCCACCACATACATCAGGTAAATGCGGCCGTTGACGTCGAAGTTTGGATCCAGCGCAAAACCCAGCAGGCCGTGGTCACCCCAGTTGCCCACTTCATCGCTGATATCGATCAGGAGCGTCCAGGTGCTGCCGCCGTATTCCCGGAACCAGACCTGGCCACCTTTTTCCCACACGTACATCCGGCCATTGTCCTGAAATAAAATCCCGACCGGTTGGTTCCAGCCGCCCGGAGGACCGTCAACCGCTGTCTCGGAAAAACCGGCGGGTAAAGTGGCTGCCCGGGCTCCCCGGCCCGGCATAAAGAGCAGACAGGTAATCAGAATCCATCCACACACACCCGCCAGTGCCCGGACACGCCTGCTCACAAACGGACCATCCTCCAGTCCACCACGTACGGAACGTCGCGGGCGAAAACGAGGGTATGCTCGTTCATGCAATATTAATTCAAAACTCTTCTAAAATTAGCACTAATTTGACACAAAACAACTTTTTATTATGCTGTTGAGGCAGAGCCGGATTGGATGGCGTTGAGCAATCAAGGTTCAGAGGAACTGCCGGAAAAGACAACGAAAACACCGGTTGGCATGTGGCAGGAACTGCTTTACACGTGGTGCCAGTCGTTGTAAACACGCGCTGAACACTCAACAAAATTGAGCGGTTACGGCGCCGAGACCTGCCTGTGGAGCCATTTTAATACGCGTGGAGGTTCGCATTTGGCCGGCGCTAAACCTGGTTTCCATGGCCCGCTTTTATGAACAACTCGCCGCTGCCCTGGCGGAGGATCAGCCATTTACGCTGGCTTTGATTTCCGGCGTCAAAGGCTCCAGCCCGCAGCGTATCGGCGCCAAGGCGCTTTTTTTCCAGGATGGACGCATCGTCGGCACGCTGGGCGGCGGCTGCCTGGAAGCCGAGGTCCACGCCCGGGCCAAACGCGCTTTGAAAACCGGCGAGGCCTCGACCTTTGAAATGCTGCTCGATCATGATTTCGGCTGGGACGACGGCCTGATTTGCGGCGGCAGCGTGTCAGGATTGATTTTGCCCCGGGCGGCGGAAGCGGCGGAACTCTGGCGTCAACTGGCAGCTGTCACCGAACCGGTCCGCTGGGGCGTAAGAAAAGATTTTTCCGTTGCGCTCGCCGATGCAACGCTCCAACCTTTTGACGCTTCAACGTCTGCCGGGTGGCTTTATCAGGAAACCGTTTCCCCCCCTTCTGCCTTTTGGATTGCCGGGTCCGGGCATGTCGCCCAGGCCGTTGCGCCACTGGCGTTGCAGCTGAATTTTGCCGTGACGGTTTTTGACGACCGGCCCGAACTGGCCAGCCACAATTTTTTCCCGCCGGAAACGCAACTGCGCGTGGGCGGCTGGCATGAGCTCCTGAAAGTGCCTTTACCGGAACCGCCGGCCTTTGGCCTCATTGTCACCCGTGGCCACCAGCACGACGCGCTGGTGCTGACCGAGTGGATTCAGCGGCCGTTTGTTTTCCTGGGAATGATTGGCAGCCGCCGCAAGGCGCGGATGATCCGCGAACAATTCCTCAAACAAAACATTGCCACCGCGGAGCAATTCGATCGAATCGCCTGTCCGGTAGGTTTGGACATTCACGCGCAAAGCACACCGGAGATCGCTGTAAGCGTCCTGGCGCAGTTCATCCAGAAACGGGCGGAACTGGGTGCCAAATGACGAGTGGCAAGAAATCCTGTCACATGTCACTCACGAAGAATCTTGGTGTTATTATTCTCGGCGCCGGTGCTTCGTCTCGAATGGGCCGACCCAAATTGCTGTTGCCGTGGAGCGATACAACCGTCGTCGGTCACATCATCCGGCAGTGGCGGGAATTTGGCGCAACGCAAATCGCCGTCGTTCATCGGAGTAATGACGCGGCCCTGATGACGGAATTGGACCGTTTGGGCTTTCCGCCGCTGGATCGCATTGAAAATGCGCGGCCCGAAAGCGGCATGTTCAGTTCGGTACTTTACGCGGCGCGCTGGCCTGGCTGGCGCAAGGAAATTTCAAGCTGGGCCATTGTTCTGGGGGACCAACCCCATTTGCGGGCAGAAACCTTGCGTTTATTGTTGGAGCTGACTGCGCAAAATCCGGGCGCGATTTGCCAGCCGGCCTTCAACGGCTGTGCCGGTCATCCGGTCATCTTGCCGCGTCGCATTTTTGATGAGTTGAAGCATTCCCGTGCGGAAAGCTTGAAAGATTTTTTGAAACCATTTGCCGGTCGGGCCGTCCAATGTCCGGTGGCCGATGCCGGACTGTTGCTTGACTTGGACCGGCCGGAGGATTATGAGAGGGCAGTTAAGTCCCACATAGGAAATTTATGAACGATCCGGAAACAGCCGGCGCGGGTTCTTTGTCCCGCCGGACATTTCTGAAAGGACTGGGCACCTCGGCCGTGGCGGCGGTGGCGGCGCAAACCACGGCGGTGGCGGCAGAGCTGGAAAAGGTCAATGCCGAAAAAATCGTCGGTCCGGGCCCGGTGCCGGTGACACTGAACGTCAACGGCCGGAAACTGAAGCTTCAATTGGAACCGCGCGTGACCCTGCTCGATGCGCTGCGGAATTATTCCAGCCTGACCGGCGCCAAGGAAGGTTGCGACCGTGCGGCGTGCGGCGCCTGCACGGTGTTGCTGGATGACACGCCGATTTATTCCTGCCAGAAACTGGCCGTCGAAGCGCAGGGGCGCGAAATCACGACGGTGGAAGGACTGGCGAAAGGCGACAAATTATCAAAGGTACAGCAGGCGTTCATCGAGAAGGACGCGCTGCAATGCGGCTACTGCACTCCGGGCTTCCTCATAAGTGTGACGGCGTTGCTGAAACAAAATCCGCACCCGACCGCCGACGAGGTGAAACACGCCTGCGCCGGGAACCTGTGCCGTTGCGGTACGCATCCCCACATCCTGCAGGCCGTATTCGAGGCGGCGGGCGTGAAAGCCACCAGCAAAACGGAGGTTATCCATGTCTAGTTGGCCGGCCGAAACCAAATACATCAGCCACCCCACTTTGCGCGTGGATGCAGTGCCCAAGGTGACCGGGCGGGCGCGCTATTCCTCCGACACCCAGGCCAACGGCTGGCTTTACGGCATGATTCTCCGGTCAAAATGGCCGGCGGCAAAAATTTTATCGGTCAACCTGGACAAGGCGCGGCAAATTCCCGGTATCAAGGCCGCCGTGGTTGCGCGCGACGGTACATTCACCGTGCGTTTTTACGGCGAAGAAATCGCCGCCGTCGCCGGTAGCACCCGGCAGGCCTGCCTCGACGCGTTGCGTGCTATTGAAGTCAAAGCCGAGCCGCGCAATGAATTTGCTGTCAACGAGAACGAGGCCCGGAAAGACGACGCGCCACGGGTCTGGGAAGGCAGGTCGAATGTTGCGCCCGGCCGGTCACGCGAACACGGCAACGTGGACCAGGCATTTGGCGAATGCGCCGCGATCATTGAAGGTTTTTACACGACGCCGGTGCAGATTCATAACCCGATGGAGACGCACGGCAACACGGTTTCCTGGACGGACGAAGGCGTCACGGCCTGGTCTTCCACCCAGGGCATTTCCAGCGTGCGCGACGGCCTGGCGGGCGCGCTGCAACTGGATCAAAGCAAAGTGCGTGTCATCACCGATTTCATGGGCGGCGGTTTTGGCGCTAAATTCGGCGCCGGTGCGGAGGGCGCGCTGGCCGCGCAACTGTCGCGTGAGGCCAAAGCGCCCGTTCGGCTGATGCTCACCCGTTTTGATCAGGCGCTCGCGGTCGGCAACCGGCCCTCCAGTTTCCAGAGAATCAAAATCGGGGCGAAAGCAGATGGCACGTTGCACGCCTTCGAGGCGGAAAATTATGGGACTGCCGGTATCGGTGCTGGCGCAGACTCGGGCGGCGGCGGGGGCGGCGCGGATATTCCCATGCCCTATCTTTACCCGGTGCCGAACAGCCGCGTCAAACAATCGCATGTGGCAATCAACGCCGGTTCCGCCCGCGCCTTTCGCGCGCCGGGAAATCCGCCGGCATCCTACGGCATGGAATCCGCCATGGACGACCTCGCTGTGAAACTCGGTATGGATCCGCTGGAATTCCGGCTCAAAAATGATCCCAACGAAGTCCGCCAGCGCGAATACGCCATCGGCGCGGAAAAATTCGATTGGAAGGCAAAATACCAAAAGCCCGGCAGTTCGTCCGGCCCGGTGAAGACTGGCATCGGTTGCGCCGGTGCCGCGTGGCCCGCCGGCGGCCCCAGCCGCTCCACCCAAGGCGAAGCGCAAATCAATCCTGACGGCAGCGTGGAGTTCCGCCTCGGCGTGCAGGACATCGGCACCGGCACCAAAACCGTCATTGCCGTGGTGGCGGCGGAAATGCTCGGTCTGAAACCGGAACAAATCACCGTAAAAGTCGGCGACACGAATTTCCCGCCCGGCCCCGGCAGCGGCGGCAGCACCACCTGTGCTTCGGTTTCGCCGACGGTTTATGACATCTGCCAGCGCGGATTGCAGCAATTGCAGAAGCAGACCGGTATCGCGGACGCGCGCGGAAAAAACTGGTTGGCCGCGTGCAAAAAACTCGGCGTCACTCCGCTGGTCGTTCACGGAAATTGGATTGAAGGGCTTTCCAACCGCCCGGCCTATGGGGTGCAGTTCGCCGAGGTGGCTGTGGACACGGAAACCGGCCTGGTCACGGTGAAGAAGGTCGTCGCCGTCCACGACTGTGGTCTCATCATTGACACGCTCACGCTCGAAAGCCAGATCAACGGCGGCGTCATCATGGGCATGGGCTACGCCCTTTACGAAGAGCGCGTGATGGACGATTTGTCCGGCGTGGTGCTGAACCCGAATTTTGAAACCTACAAACTGCCCGGCATCGCTGACGTGCCGGAAATTGAAATTGTCCTGTTGAACATGCCCGAACGCGGCGTCATTGGCATCGGCGAACCGGCCACCGTGCCCACGGCGGCGGCAATTGGCAATGCCGTCGCCAACGCCATTGGCGTCCGGGTCGGCAGCCTGCCCATCACCCCGTCGAAAGTCCTGGCGGCGCTGGGCAAGGTGCCTCCGGCTGCGATAACCTGAACCGTGAAATGAGAAACACTCAACATTCAAGATTCAACATCGAACATCCAAGGGTTGGTTCAGCCTTGGATCTTGGGCCCTGGGTGTTGGGCGTTGAACGTTGAAAGTTTAGGACAAAATGAAATCCTTTGCCTACGCCACCGCGCTTTCCACCGACAGCGCCCGCCAGTTGGTTGCCGACCACGGTGCCTATCTCGCCGGTGGCAACGATTTGCTCGGCCTGCTCAAGGATTATCTCATCTCCGGCCCGAATATCCTCGTCAACGTCAAGTCACTGCCCGGTTTGAACCAGATCGAGCGCGGCGATAAAAGTTGGACCATCGGCGCACTCGTGACCGTTGCGGAACTGGAGCGCGACCCGGACATCGCGAAGGTCTTCCCGGGCTTGCATGAGGCCGCGATGGAAATCGCCTCGCCGCAAATCCGCAACGTCGCCACCGTCGGCGGCAACCTCGCGCAACATTCGCGTTGCTGGTATTTCCGCCAGCGCGACGTGTCGTGCCTCAAGAAGGGCGGCAACCTCTGCTATGCGCGGGAAGGCGACAACCGCTACCACAGCCTGTTCAGCGGCAACGATTGCATCAGCCCGGTGGTTTCCAGCCTGGGCACCACGTTGGCCGCGCTCGACGCCACCGCCATCGTTTTGCGCGACGGCAAGGAAACGCGCCTGAGCATGGCCGAGCTTTACCGGAAAGCCTGGACGGAACCGACCGCACATCATTCGCTCAATCCGGGCGACCTGATTCTGCGCGTGGAAATCCCGACCGCGCGCACCGCCAGCGCCTACCTGCAGGTCAGCGACAAACACACGTTCGACTGGGCGTTGGTCAGTTGCGCGGCGGCGGCAAATATTGCGGGTGGTAAATTAAACCAGCCGCGCGTCGCGCTTGGCAGCATCTCCCCCGTGCCGCACCAGGTCGAGGCCGCCAACGCCTTTCTGGATGGCAAGACGCTGGACGACGACATTGTGTCGCAGGCGGCGGACCTGATTTTGAAGGATGCCAGGCCGTTGGCGCACAACGCGTACAAGGTGCCAATGGCGCACGCGCTCGTCCGGCGCACGCTGCTCAAACTGAAAAGCTGACGCTATGAACCAGACATTTTGCAAGCATCTGCGGACGAAAAGCCTGTATGTCGGCGCGACGTCGGAGGAAGCCTTTGCCGACAAGGAAGATGAACATCTGACGCCGTGTCATTTCTGGTGCAACCGCACCCAAACCGCCGTCGGAGTGGATGACCAGCCGGTTCACAAGGACGCGTGTCAATCGTCGCGGTCGTGCTTTGAGGAATAACTCCGGGTGGCAAGTGACACGTGACGAGTGACGCGAGGGGATCACGTCCCGGCGTATATTGCCAAAGAATTGTCCAAACCGGTCATTGCAGGGAACTGTGCAACTTCCGCAGTCTTCGACTTGCGGTTTATCCCGACCGACCCGGATTCTTCAAAGAAAAAGTTTTCCGAGGCCACCAGCATTTGCTTGATGCCTCGGGGCAGGGACTGATAGCCCGGATATGTCAAAATGATGGTTCTCATTTTACCTTCATATAACCGATCTATAAGACGTATTGGCCGCCAAATAGTTACAGCGCGCACCATTATTCTGTGGATGGCGCGGATTTCCGTCCGTCCCGGGCGTGGAAGTTTTTGAACAATTAAATCCACGGTTGAAACCGCAGGCTATTTTCGGTTAACACATCCGAGGCTCTCAATTTGTGAAGATTCGGGAAGCAGGTGTCAGACCCTTGTCTGCGTCCTCTGCGTGCGCCGCGGTGAAATTGTTTAGTTGCGTCACCCTCCGCCTGAGGACACCAATTGGTTATTGGTGCGTCCGACCTTGTAGCCTTTGAGGCCGTAAAATGCGACATAGGCGTAGGCGATAAGCGGGACGATAAACGCGATCTGCGGATTGCACTTGTCTGCGATTTTTCCCCAAACCGCGGGCAGGATAGCGCCGCCGATCACAGCCATGACCAGCAGAGATGATACCTGGCTTTTGTAAGCGCCCATCCGATCGAGCGCGAGCGAGAAAATGTTCGGCCAGCCGATGGAAGTGAACAACCCGATACCCACGATGCACCACATCGCCAGTTTGCCGCCGAACAGGATGGTAATCGCCAGCAGCACGACAATTGTTCCCGAAAAAACGAACAGGGTCCGGTCGGCGAGCCCTTTGCCGAATTGAAAGAACAGCCAGCAGAGTGCGAGCAACGGCAGGTACATCTTCACTACGTCCCAACCGCGCCAGGACAACAGGATGAGAAAAGCGGCAATGGGAATTCCGGCGAGCAAGAGCCGTTTATTGACCGATTTCATTTCACTCATTTCCACCGAGCCCATGAAACGGCCAATCAACATGCCTCCCCAGAACAGCGAAACATATTTGCTGGCCTCCAGTTGCGGCAGGTCGGCGACGCTGGGCAGGCCGAGATAATTGATGATGGCGCTGCCGACGGACACTTCCCCGCCGACGTACATGAAGATGGCTATCATGCCGAGAACGACGTGAGGATATTTCAGCGACCCGATGCCCGGTTCCACCTCGCCTTCGCCAACGTGCGGCAAATGGATTGAAAAGAAAAACACCGCCAGAATCAGAAAGACGATGCAAAAAATCAGATAGGGCACTCTGACCGATTCCGCGCCGTTCGCGCCCGTAGCCGCGAAATACTTGAAGATCAGGAAACCACCGATCAGCGGACCGGTCGTGGTGCCGACCGAGTTGAACGCCTGGGCGAAATTGAGGCGGCTCGATGCCGTGCGCTCCGGGCCGAGGATGGTCACATAGGGATTGGCCGCGATTTGCAACATGGCGAATCCCAACCCGACGATGAACAACCCGCCAAGAAAAATCCAATAGGACATCAGGTTCTTCTTTATTTCCTGAGGATAGGCGTCCACCAGCAAAGCCCGGTTCAGACGTACGATGCCTTCGCCGGTGGGGTTTTGAGCCAGTAATTGTTTCGTGGCCGGCTGCAAGTCGACAGCCGCAAACCGTTGTTGATCATACATCGTCGGGCCATTGATGATTTTGTTCAAGTCCTGTGCCAGATCCTGTTTCAAGGCTGCCGGGGATTCGTCGTGCTGGATCGCCTGTACCGTCGGTCCGGACAAATTTTGGTAGATGAAAAGCGAAACCGCGTCGGTGTGTTGATTTAATTTTTGAACCAGCGACGGAAGATCCGCCAGGTCGCCGGGGGAAATGATTGACGAACGGTGCGCCAGGTTAGCGGCTGGCCAAAACAGCGAACTGCCGAGAGTCGCTATCAAAAGCCCAATGACCACGCCATTTTTGTAGCCGATGCGGGCGATGGGATCGCCCCAGACAGCTGAAATCACAAAATAGGCTATGGACCCCAGGCAATAAGCGCCGAAGAACGCGAATTGAACCAGCATGGCCTCGACGTAATTCAACGTGAACGCCTCCTTGAATCGCGGGATCAGGATGTCATTGAAGACCGTCATGAATCCCCACATGAAAAAGAGGATGGTCATGATCGCAAACGGGCCACGATACGACTTCCCGTTTTCTGATGAAGAAGAAGTTCCTGTTTGCGAGGTGGTTACGCTGATGTTTGGCATAGGATTCACCCATAATCCTGAGACCTCAGAAACTGTCAAACATATATTCCCGCCATTTCGGTTTTTAAATTAAACGAACCTGCTCACATGAATATTTGTGGGTGCCGGTTTCTGCCTGGTTGGCTTTTTGTTTTCTGGCTGCCAGAAGCTGCTTTTGACTGCTTGCCAGCGGAAATGATATTGCGTTGCCCTGTCGGAAGGCATTTAATGGATTCAACCTTATGCATCCCCGGCTTGTGGTGATATCGAATCAACCTTCTTCGTGAAAATGCATTCATTTGACCTTGTGGTTCCGGCTGGTGTCCGGGTGCCTGCATAGGCTGGCGTTGACGTGCGGCCAAACTGTCATTAAAGAAAAATATGAAACGTCTTATCCTCTACCTGGCGATGCTGTTGACGGTTTCTTCATTGATCCCGGTGCACGCAAAACCTGCCCTTCGCAATTTCATCACCGTGCGCGGCGACCAGTTGATGGACGGCAACCGGCCGTTTCGCTTCATTTCCTTCAACATACCGAACCTGTTGATTATCGAGGATAACATGCCATTCACCACGTCCAACGCCTGGTGCCTGCCCGACGCGTTCGAACTGCAGGATGCCTTGGCGACGGTGCACCAGATGGGGGGGACGGTGGTGCGCACCTATTGTCCGCCGGTCTGGCGGAGCAATGACCCGCCGGCGGAATGTTCCTATGTGCTAGGGGTTGATAAGTTCAACGAAGACGGTTTCCGCACGTTCGACCTCGCGCTCAAGCTGGCCAACGAAAATGGTGTCCGGCTCATCATTCCGCTGGCGAACAATTGGAAATGGCAGGGCGGGCGTGGAGAATACGCCGGATTTCGCGGTAAAACCGCCGACGATTTTTGGACGGACCCGCAACTCATCGCCGATTTCAAGGAGACCATCCGTTTCATCCTGTTGCGGACCAACACGCTGACCGGGGTGCCGTACTGTAATGACAAGGCAATCCTCTGCTGGGAAACCGGCAACGAGCTTTACAGTCCGGCTGCCTGGACGCACGAAATCGCCCGTTATATCAAAAGCCTCGATCATAATCACCTGATCATGGATGGTGTGGACGGCGGATATTTACATGCGGACTCCCTCACCGATCCGTACGTGGATGTGGTCACGACACACCATTATCCGGGTGCGTGGACGACCAAGACCTTTGCCCGCCTCATCCGCGAAAATTGGGAGATGGCAAAAGGTAAAAAGCCATACGTTGTCGGCGAATTCGGCTTTGTCAGCACAGCTGAGATGGCGGACGCCATGAAAACCATCATGGACACCGGCACGGCGGGTGGTTTGCTCTGGAGCCTGCGTTTCCGGGATCGGGACGGCGGCTTTTATTGGCACAGTGAGCCGTCGGGCGGCAATCTTTACAAGGCATTCCATTGGCCTGGCTCACCCATCGGCGCCGGCTATGACGAAATTGAGCTCATGGCTTTGGTTCGCAGCAATGCCTTTGAAATCCGCGGGATGACGCCGCCGCCGATTCCGGCTCCGGCGCCACCTGAATTGTTGCCAATCACCGACCCTGGCATGATTTCGTGGCAGGGCTCGGTGGGCGCCGCCAGCTACGACGTCGAACGTGCGCCCAAGCAAAACGGTCCCTGGAAGGTGGTCGGGGCCGGAATTGACGAAAGCGCGGTGCAATATTATCCGCTGTTTGCCGATGAGTCGGTGCCGGCGGGCGAATGGTTTTACCGTGTGATTGCCAGGAATGGATCGGGAACCTCGAAGCCGTCCAATATCGTGGGCCCGGTCAGGGCCACACACGATACCCTGGTGGACGATCTGGCTGATTTCTCAAAAGTTTATGCCCGGCGAGGCAACCTGGAGATCAAAACGCGCGATTGCCGCCAGGCCAAGGAAGATGCGGCTCGCGCCGCCGGCAAGGCCGGGGACGTCCTCATTTATCAATTGCCCACTTCGATTGAAGGTTTCCGTGTCTTCACCTTCTTTCCCGGCGAGGTTGTGAACTTGAAGTTTTCAATTTCGAACAATGGCCAGACTTACCAGGACGTCTCCGCCAGCAGGAACGAATATTTTAGCGGCGCCGGCGATTACAATTACTGGAAGCCCGTGCTGTACCACGCGGAAAATTTGAGCGGCACTGGAAGATTCCTCAAAATTGAAATGACCGGCGAAACTCAAATTGGCCGCATGGAAATCACCCACGCCCTGGAGAAAAATTAACCGTTGATTTTGAATGGACCCGACCAAACTGGAAAAATTTTCGCAGCGCATCAGTGATCACTTGTTCAATCATCTCATGCCGTTCTGGTGCGGACCGGCGGTGGACCACGAGCAGGGCGGCTGGATGGGCTGGTTGTCCAACGATCTCAAGCCTGACCGGACCCAGCCCAAGGGGCTCATCGTCAACAGCCGCATTCTTTGGGCTTTCGCGGCGGTTCATCAGGCCCGGCCGGACAAACTTTTCCGGCAAATGGCGGATCGCGCCTATGACTACGTGATGAACCGGTTCTGGGACACGCAGCAGGGCGGCGCGTTCTGGCGGTTGAATGATACCGGCCGGGTCGTTCTGGACGAGTCCAAGAAAATCTACGGCCAGGCGTTTTATATCTACGCGCTTGCGGAATATCACCGGGCTTTTGGAGGGCTGCCCGCGTTGGCCCGCGCCCAGGAGCTGTTTGAATTGATCGAAGGGCACGCGCACGATGCCGGGTTTGGCGGTTATGTCGAAGTGTGCCAGCGCGACTGGTCCGAGGCCGGTCCCGACGCGCGGCTGAGCGACAAGGACATGAACGAGAAGAAGTCCATGAACAATCATCTTCACGTTTTGGAAGCGTACACCAATCTTTACCGGGTGTGGAAGGAGCCGCGTGTCGCCCAGCGGTTGCGCGAACTTATCCAGCTGTTCGAGCAACGCATTCTCGATTCCCGTACGAAGCACTTGAATCACTTCTTTGACGAGGAGTGGCGCGTGCGGTCGAATTCCTACACCTTCGGCCATGATATCGAAAGCACCTGGCTGCTCGGTGAAGCCGCCGAAGTTCTGGGCGATGCCGGTTTGTTGAAACAAGTGGAGAAGGTGGTGCTGCCGATGGCGGAGGTCGTACTCCAGGAAGGCATCGATACCGACGGCGCGCTGCGTTACGAGGGCAGGGGAGGAACAATCATTGATGGCGGCAAGGAATGCTGGCCCCAGGCTGAAGCCGCCATCGGCTTCCTTAACGCGTATCAAATCTCCCGCGACACGAAATACCTCAACGCCGTATTTCGGGTCTGGGATTTTATTGAAAAACATCTGTTGGACCGCGTGCACGGTGAATGGTTCTGGCGCATTACGCCGGAAGGCAAGGTGGACGCCACTTTGCCGAAGGTCAGCGAATGGAAAGGCCCGTATCACGCGTCCCGGATGTGCCTCGAGACGCTCCACCGGTTGCGCGCCATCGGTAACGCAAACTGACGCTACGGCGGACGGCTTTCCGTGTAAATGGAGCGCGGATTGTCTTCAATCCGCAGCGGCGACCGTTCGGACAGGCTGCGAGTTGGGACAACTCGCGCTCCGAAAGTTGAAACGTTTTTTCTCGAACGCCTTCGTAAGTGGGGCCAACATAGTCATATGAAAACCCGAATTATTGGCAATGGTTCAGTTTGGTGGGGCGAGGCTACTGACGAGCCGGGATGGGGGCGTCAAAGCGTAATGACGATGGCTCGCGAGGACGGTCGCCCCACCGAAAGGTGCAGAATATCCCACCACGGAGTTTGTTTATCTATTCCAAAACGGAGTTCGTTTGCGACGGGGCTGACGCTGGTGTTATTGGTTTTGCTTCAGGCCACGTTTTCCGGTTCCGCCATCGAAACAGTTGGCGTCTTCAACGTGCTTGATTATGGCGCCAAAGGCGATGGTACGAATGACGACACGGCAGCCGTTCAGAAGGCCATAGATGCCTGTGCTGTCCGAGGGGGCGGGCAGGTGCTTCTGCCGGCCGGGACTTTTCTCACCGGCGCCCTGACGTTGCAAAGTCGGATGGATTTTCATCTGGCCAACGGCGCCGTGCTCAAGGGCAGCGCCAACTGGCGCGACTACGGGCATCCCGGCGCGTTGTTGTTCGCCAAGGACGCCACCAACCTCACCGTCTCCGGCAACGGCGTCATTGACGGTAATGACCGCGCCGTCTGGCAGCAACTGGCGAATGAGGAAGCGGGCGGCGACGTGAACAAAACCAACTGGTGGCCGGAGTCCTTCACCGGCGATTGGTGGCCGTTTGACAAACTGCCGGACCAGCCGCAAACCCATGGCGGCCGGCCGATGATGGTCATCTTTATCGGCTGCCAGCAGGTCCGGATGCACGATTTTACCTTGCGCCACGCGCCGAGCTGGACGGTGCATCTGGTCGGGTGCGACGACGTGGTGATCGATGACATCAGCATTCACAACGCCTGGGACGTGGCCAACTGTGACGGCATTGACATTGACCATTCCCGCGACGTACGCGTGGCCAACTGTGATATCAGCGCAGCCGACGACGGCATCGTCATCAAAGACACCCCGAACTTTGCGTCCTACGGCGGTTCCGCCCGCATCACGGTGACGGGCTGCGTGATTGAGTCGCGGAGCAGCGGGTTGAAAATTGATGAGACCTACACCCTGCCGGGCGCGCGCGACATTGTCTTCGCCGATTGTGTCGTCTCGCACAGCAACCGCGGGCTTTCGATTCAGAGTCTGGACGCGGGCAACATTGAGAATGTGCTGTTTGCCAACATCACGGTCGAAACCGGTTTCCAGCCGCACAAATGGTGGGGCGCGGCGGAGCCGATTCATATTAGCCATTTTCCGCGCAACGCGAAAACCAAACTGGGCTACGTCCGCAACATCCGGTTCAGCAACATCCTTTGCCACGGTGAAAACGGAGTTTTTCTCATGGGCTGGACCAATTCTCCGCTGGAAAACATCGTGCTGGACAACGTCCGCGTGGAAATCGCAAAGACCAGCGATGTGCCGGGCGGTTTTTACGACGAGCGGCCCATGGGCATATTCACCAACGGTATTTTCGAGTACAAACTGGCGGGGATTTATGCGCGTGACATTAACGGATTGTCGCTGCGTCATACCGAGGTGGTTTGGGGCAAACCATTGGACAAAACTTACGGTAAAAGTCTGGACGCAAAGGACGTGAAAAATCTTGAGGGGAAATTGCGGGATTGATCTGATTACCGTCGCTATCAAGAGCCAGGCCGCCAATTGTTTTTGACAGCTAAGCCCTGTTTGCCCACACTGAGCCGTCGGGTTACCTCGGAAAACCAGAAAAAATAGACAGATTGCGACCTTCGTAATCTGCCAATTGTCGAGCCTGCCATGTCAAACCGCCGCAAAAGGAACGCCGCCCCCGCCAACCTTCCGAACGCGCCGGCCCCGGACAAAACGACTTCCCCGGCAGTCCCTCGTGTCACCGGCTGGCGGTTATGGGTCTTCCGGCTGCTGGCCCTGGTGGTTGCCCCGGCGATATTTTTCGGTCTGGCCGAATTGGGATTGAGACTGGCCGGTTATGGCTATCCCACCTCGTTCCTGCTGCCGGCTTCGCCGAACGGGCAAAAGGTTTTCGTACAGAACTACCAGTTTGGCTTGCGTTTCTTCGGCCCGAAACTGGCGCGGTTGCCGGGGCCGATTTCCATTCCCCAGGCCAAACCTCCCGACACGGTGCGGATTTTTGTTTTCGGCGAGTCAGCGGCCTACGGTGATCCGCAGCCCCAGTTTGGTCTCTCGCGGATGTTGCAGGCGATGCTGAGCGTGCGGCATCCGGGCGTGCATTTTGAGGTGGTGAATGCGGCGATGACGGCGGTCAATTCCTACGCCATTCTGCCCATCGCGCGCGACTGTGCGAAGGCCGATGGCGATATCTGGGTCATTTACATGGGCAACAATGAAGTCGTGGGGCCTTTCGGCGCTGGCACGGTTTTCGGGCAGCAACTGCCGCCGCTACCGGTCATTCGCAGCCTGCTGACCCTTAAAACCACGCGCGTCGGGCAACTGTTGGATTTCGCGCGTCAATGGGCCCAGAAGCATCCCGCGGGGATGGGCGAATGGGGCGGTATGAAAATGTTCCTCAGCCAGCAAGTGCGCGCCGACGACCCGCGCATGAACGCCGTTTATGAACATTTTGAACGGAACCTCGCCGACCTCATCCGGACGGGACGGCGCAACGGCGTCGGCATGGTGATCAGCACCGTGGCCGTCAACTTGAAGGACTGCGCGCCGTTTGCGTCGGCCCACCGGCCGGGGTTGTCCGGGCCGGACAAGGCAAAGTGGGAACAGCTTTATCAATCCGGCCTCAAGGCCCAGGCCGCCGGTCAGGCCCGGGAAGCGGTAGAACCGTTTCAGTCGGCGGCACAGATTGACGACCGTTTTGCCGATCTTCGCTTTCGGCAGGGGGAATGCGCGCTGGCACTGGGCAAGGCTACGGAAGCACAAGGGCAATTCCAGGCTGCGTGCGATCTGGACACGCTGCGCTTCCGTTGCGACAGCCGGCTCAATGAGCTGATTCGGCAGGCGGCTGCGGGCCGTGATTCCAAACGCATTCTGCTCGCCGACGTCCAGCATGCCTTCGCCGAACACAACCCGGATGGATTGCCCGGCGAGAACCTGTTTTATGAACATGTTCATTTGAACTTCGATGGCAATTATCTTCTGGCCAGAACCATTGGTGCGCAGGTCGAGAAACTGTTGCCGGCGTGGGTGGCGGTGCCGGGCGGCGCAAACCAATCCTGGCCGTCCGTGACAGATTGCGAACGGCGGTTGGGCTGGTCCGAACTGGATCGACTGGATGTATTGGGCGAAATCCGTGCCCGCGTCAGCAACGCGCCGTTTACGGGGCAATTGAATCATGAGGCGCAAGTGCTGCGCCTGGAAACCTCACTCGCAAGCCTGGCGACCGTGGCCCAACCGGCTGGATTAAGGGAGGCTCAACGAGTTTGCGAAGAGGCAATGGCGACGGTTCCGGACGATCCAGTGTTATACAGCCAGTTGGCTTCGATGAAAGAGAGGGCGGGTGACCTCGCCGGTGCGGCCACGTCATTGCGGCGTGAGCTGGAGCTGCTTCCGAATGATGCCGGACATTGGTCCCGGCTGGGCGTCATCTTCGCGGGGGAACATCAATTTGAGAATGCCGCGGCGGCGTTCCGGCACGCCCTGCAGTTGTATCCAGAGGATGTGATGTCGCTCGACAACCTTGGACAAGCGCTATGGATGCTGGGCCGGCACGAAGAGGCCATTCATGAATTCCGGCGTATGGCCGCCATGGACCCGGAATCCAGCGCGGCATGGGTCAATCTCGGAGAATGTTTCGAGGAAACCAAACCCGGAACGGCGGAAGGTTATTATCGCATGGCACTGGCAACTCGCGACGATAGCGAACCGAACATGGTGGCGCTGGCGCGTTTCTATCGCGGCCGTGGCTGGCTTGAAGCTGCGGTAACAAATTACGTTGAGGCCATCGAGCTGAATCCGGGAGACGCAAAACTGCGCCTCGAAGTGGGACAGGGTCTTTTGCTCCTGAGGCGTAACGCCGGCGCCGCGTATCATCTGGCGGAGGCGGTGCGTCTCATGCCGGGATCCGCGCAGGCGCATTACTGTTATGGCCTGGCGATCGGCCAGGAGGGCATGAACATTGAAGCCGAGCAACAATTCCGTGAAGCGTTGGGCCTCCAGCCGGATCTGGTGTCGGCGCGGGTCAATCTTGGCATCTCGTTAATGAAAGAAAGGTATGCCACCGAAGCCCTCGCTCAGTTCGAGGAAGTTCTCCGCCAGGACCCCACGAACAAACCGGCGCTCGATTACAGCCGGACCTTGCGCACCCAACTCGGCCTGCCGCCAGCCCGCTGACTCTCAGAAGAGGGTGTAGATGAACGGAGCCACCCCGGTGCTCGACAACAGGATCAGCAGGCTGAAAATCAAAAGTATTACAATGATGGGCACCAACCACCACTTCTTGTTGGTTTTGAGGAAGTCCCAGAGGTCGCGCAGGAAGCCGCCGCGGGCGGGAGCCGCCGCCGCCTTCTCAAATTCACTGGAGGGTTGCTTGCCCATCGGGATGTCAAAAGCCTACGCCTGCGCTAGAATTGCTTCAAGTATCTTCTGACGTCCCGTTCCGGATGCCGCGTAATCCAAAAACTGGCCTGTGCGGGTTTGGGCCGCAATTGCAGTTCATCGCGCCCGCGCCAGCGGAACACCAGGGCCAGGGGGGTCAGGACGCCGTAAAACATCGCCGCGAGGACCACCTGGGTCATCACCCAGCCAACGGGAAACGCGGCAACCGTTGCTCCGACAAACAGCCAGCGCACGGCCGATGGCTGCACCAGGCCAATCAGCCCGATCAAGGCGATTGCGCCAAGCACACCGGCCGCGGTGGCACGGCTGCGCAGGAACATTTGTTGGGCCGCCACCGCGAGAAAGAATACGAGCCACGCGGCGGCAAATTGCCGCAGCACGCGGGGCGTCGGTTTGAGCGGAAGGTTGAACCATTTCATAGGCATATCAGTCGGGTTCAAAGGCGGCCAGGTGTTTCGCCCGTTCGACGGCGGAAAGGACGCCGGTCATTTGTTCCTTGCGGACGACAAAATTTTCCAGCACCAGCGCGTCCATGTCCGTGGCCAGAAAGCATCGCAAGGCCTCGGCCGGGGAACAGACGATCGGTTCCCCACGGACATTGAAACTCGTGTTCACGAGCGCGGGGCAGCCCGTGACCCGTTCAAAGGTTTTGAGCAGCCGGTAAAACCGCCCGTGCCGCTCCTCATCAACGGTCTGGAGGCGCGCGCTGTAATCCACATGCGTAATGGCCGGCAAGGTCGAGCGAACGATATTCACCCGGCGGCGCAGGTCCGGGTTGGTCGTCATGGTTTCCCGGTCGTCGTCGGAGATCGCCGTGCGGTGCTGTTCCCGGAGGGGCGCGACCAGGAGCATGTACGGACTTTCAGTTTCCGCCGGCAGCCCGAAGTATTCCGCAGCGCGTTCTTGCAATACGGAGGGCGCGAAGGGACGGAAACTTTCGCGCTGTTTGATCTTGAGGTTTAACACCGATTGCATGGCTGGATTTCGCGGATCGCCCAGGATGCTCCTTGATCCCAGTGCGCGCGGGCCGAATTCCATTCGTCCCTGAAACCAGCCGACGACCTTGCCGGCCGCGAGCAGCCGGGCGACTTCGCCCAGTAATTCCGCCTCCTCAGTAAATTTCTGACAGGGCACGTTGTCAGCGGCAAGCGTGCGCGCGATTTCTTCGTTTGAGGATACGGGGCCCAGCAGGCTGCCCTGCTGGGTATCGCGCCGGGCGGGGCGGCGCGGATTTTCGAGCAGTTGATGCCAGACGAACAACGCCGCACCCAGCGCGCCGCCGGCGTCGCCGGCGGCCGGTTGAATCCACAAGTCGGAGAACGGTCCCTCCCGCAACACCTGCCCGTTGGCGACGCAATTCAGCGCCACACCCCCGGCGAGCACGAGGTTTCTTTTGCCGGTCAGGCGATGAGCTTCACGGGCCATGTTCAAAACAATTTCCCCGGTGACCACCTGGATGCTTGCGGCAACGTCCATGTGCCGTTGTTCCAATTGCTCTTCCGGCTGGCGTGGCGGTCCGCCAAACAGCGCATGGAAGCGCTCATTGGTCATGGTCAATCCCTGGCAATAGTTGAAATAGTCCATGTTCATCCAGAGGCTGCCGTCCGGTTTGACCTCGACCAGATGCTGTCGAATCACTTCGGCGAATTGCGGCCGGCCGTAAGGCGCCAGTCCCATGAGCTTATATTCACCACTGTTGACCTTGAATCCGCAATAATACGTGAACGCCGAGTAAAGCAATCCCGGCGAGTGGGGAAACTTCAACTCGCGCAGAAGATTGATGCGATGGCCCTCTCCGGTGCCGATGGCGGCGGTGCACCACTCCCCAACGCCATCCAATGTCAGGATGGCCGCTTCGTCAAACGGACTGGGATAGAACGCACTGGCGGCGTGACTCTCGTGATGTTCGGTGAAAACGAAGCGGGCGCGGCGTGCGGCCGGCAACTCCCGGCGCAGGAACCGGCGCAGATGCAGCTTGTCTTTAAGCCAGACCGGCATGGCGAGGCGAAAACTGCGGAAACCGGCTGGGGCAAACGCGAGGTAGGTTTCCAGCAAGCGGTCAAATTTGAGCAACGGTTTGTCGTAAAATGCGACGTAATTCAGGTCTTCCGGTTGCAGGCCGCCGGCGGACAAGCAATAAGCAATCGCGTTGGCCGGATAACCGGAATCATGCTTTTTACGGGTAAACCGTTCCTCCTGGGCGGCGGCCACAATCCGTCCATCCACGATGAGCGCAGCGGCGCTGTCATGATAAAAGGCTGAAATGCCAAGGATGTTTGTGGTCGGCATGGAACGTGACAGCAAAGATTAAACTCGGGGCCGGAGCACGGCAAGGTTTCACCGTACGGTTGACTCCCGTTTCATTCACATGCCGGTGTCGCCGGAAACAGCAAATCCGTTACGTTGCCAGGGCAGCCAGTTTTTCATTGGCCTGCGCGATGACCGCGAGCGTGCCTTTGTCCGTATCAAACACGGTGTTCAATCCCTGCGGTTCGCTGAACGGGTCGCCCATGAGCGCGGCGGCGGAATCCATTTTACCCGCACTGGCGCGGGCTTCGCCGGCCCAGGCCCAGAAATTCGCCCCTTGCAAGGCGCGGCCCGCCTGGCAGGAATCCGCCACCTGCTCAAACATGCGCCGGTAATAATCATCCCGCGCCGTCGTGGGACTGTCCGGGGAATACTTTTCGTGGTCGCGCGGGATGCCGAATTCCTCCAATACCAGCGGCTTGTGCAACGCGTCGGTGGCCAGAACCGTGTGTTCTTCCACATGCGCTTTTGCCTTGGCGGCGGCCTTTTCGAATTCGGGACCGGGAATCGGGTCTTTCAGCCAGCCCCAGTTTTTCAGCCACATGTGCACGGTCACATAATCAATCGCCGGACTTTTATGTGAGGCGACGAAGTCATCCGTCTTGTCCAAACAGCCATGGATGCCTTCGGAACCGGTGCACACCAGGTGATTCGGATCCTGGTCATGGATGAACCGCGCAGTTTCATCCACCCATCGGGTAAAGATGGGAACGGCGTTGTTGTTTTCGCTGACGCCCGGACGCGGTTCGTTGGCCAGCTCCCAGGTCATGACCGCGGGGTCATCGCGATAGACCCGGCCGTTGACCGTGTTGCGGCGTTGGATGATTTTCGTGACATAACCGCGATAAAATTCGTTCGCGGCCGGAGTCGTATAGAGGCGGGCGGAAAATTTCATGAAACCGCTCCAATCGCCGCGCGCGATCTCCGGGCGGTCCGGGTCGGGAATGGTTTCGCCAGTAATCCAGCGGACGTATTGCGCAAACCCGCCGGACCATTGCCAGTAGTTTGACAGGAAAAGGATCCCGCGCATGTCGCGTTTGGCCATTTCCGCGAGGCAGAAATCCAATCCGGCCAGCAAGGCTTCATCGTAATCGTGCGGCGCCCGGGTGATGCCGCGCGGAATGGAGCCGGCCAGCGGCGAGGTTTCCGAGCCGGCCAGCAAGCGGATGTTCTTCGCACCGATACCCTGCAGTCGGTCCAGTTCACGGATCATGCGTTCGCGGCCGCCCGGCAATCCCGCGTCACTGAGGTAGCCGCCGCACCAGAAGTTGGTGCCCACGTAGAAATACGGCCGGCCGCGCAATTCAAAACGCCCGTTGCGAACGGTGACAAAATCGCCGCCGGTCCGGCGGCGGCTGGCAACGCCGGCCGGGGTGCCGGCACAGCCGGCCATGACCAGTGGCAGCGCCAGGGCCGTGGTTTTGATAAAATTACGGCGCGAGATGGAATGGCTCATATATAATCAGTTTTCGAGTTCATCGGCACGAAGGTCCCGGCACTCGCCGCGAAGGCCTCCCGCGGTCTGGCACCTCGTCAACACCGGAGCGCCGGGCACCGTCCCGGCTCGAACCGGCTGATGTCAACAATCTGCCGGGACGGTGCCCGGCGCTCCAAGTGCCAATTCGACAAGTTTTGCCGAGGTCTCGATCTACTCGGTTTGCCCGGGACATGGGCAGAGGTTAGCAGATGTACGACCGGAGTGTTGTCGCCATTTTAAGTGACAAGACCGGCCGGTGTCGGCAGCATAATCTTACCAACGAGAAACACAGCCACAACCGATGACTAAAAAGTCCTTCCAACAAAAGCTGAAACAATTACAGCAACAACACCGGAAACTTCTGAAGCGGCCGAACCGCAAGCTGAAGCAGGGCAACGGCATCTTTGACCGTTACGAATTTCCCGTCCTGACCGCCGAGCACACGCCAATGTTCTGGCGTTATGATTTCAATTACGCCGACAATCCGCACCTCATGACCCGGCTCGGCATCAACGGCGTCTTCAATGTGGGTGCCATGGAATGGAATGGCAACATCGTGCTGATGACGCGCACCGAGGGCTGGGACCGCAAATCGTTTTTCGCAGTTGCGGAGAGCAAAAATGGCGTGAATGGCTTCAAGTATTGGGATTATCCCGTGCAAATGCCGGATTATGAGCCGCAGGAAACGAACCTGTACGACATGCGCCTGGTCCGCCACGAGGACGGCTGGATTTACGGCTTGTTCTGCGCCGAACGGCACGATGACTCGAAGCCGGGTGATCTCTCCGCCGCCGTGGCGCGTTGCGGCATTGCGCGCACCAGGGACCTCGTGCAGTGGGAGCGGCTGGAAGATTTGAAAACGGCGGGGTCGCTGCACCAACGTAATTGCGTGCTGCACCCGGAATTCGTGAACGGCCAATACGCCTTTTACACGCGGCCGATGGCGGATTTCGCCGCCACCGGCACCGGCGACGGTATCGGCTGGGGCTTATGCGATGACATCGAGCACGCGGTCATTGACAAGGAACAGATCATGGACCGGCGTTTTTACCACACCATCAAGGAAGGCAAGAACGGCCTGGGACCGGCGCCCATCAAAACCGGGAAAGGCTGGCTGCACCTGGCGCACGGGGTGCGCAACACCGCCGCCGGGATGCGTTACGTGCTGTACCTGTTCCTGTGCGATTTGAAGAACCCGGCCAAAGTCATCAAGTCACCCGGCGGTTATTTCATGGCGCCGGAGGGTGAGGAACGGGTGGGGGACGTTTCCAACGTGGTATTTGCCAACGGCTGGGTAGCGCGCGCCAACGGCGACGTATTCATTTACTACGGTTCATCGGACACGCGAACGCACGTGGCGACCAGCACGGTGGACAAACTGCTGGATTACGTGCTCCACACGCCGGAAGACGGGATGCGTTCGAGGATTTGCGTCGAGCAACGGTGCCGGTTGATTCAGAAAAACCTGGCACATTGATTTCAGCGCGGTCTGAAAAGGACAAGGCGTCAGCGGCCTGCGGCCAAATCAACTACCGCAGTGCGGAGGTAATCGGTGCCAAAAAGAAGCCGTTTTATCTTATTAACATTCGGCGGGCACCAGCTTTTCGCCAGTGCCCGCCGTGTTGTGAATCAACGACGTTCTACCATCTCACTTCAATCAAGGTCTAGTTGACCGTAATGACCGAACTGGTGCCTTGTAGAGTATTAGTGGCAATGCCATCTCCAGCCGTGACGGTGTTAGCCGTGTTTGTCACGGTGATATACGTGATCGTCAAATTTGCCGTGCCATTAACCAAGGGCCCGCCGGTCACCGCAATGTTTGCGGAGGCATCCGTTTGGCTATAGAGATAGATTGAGGAACCAGTGATATTAACGATGTGCCAGGTGCTGTCGCAGCCGTTGACGGTGACGGGGATTGTATCGCCCACGTTATATGAGGAGGGATTGGGCGTTCCAATCTTGCCGCCCGGGGCGCTCGGCGAATTGGTTTCGCCCGGCCACAAGACCTGCAATTGGGTGTAGGTGCGTTTGTGCAATCGGAAGAAACCTTGATTGGGGCTCGGCAGCGCATTGACGCCCAGCAAGGCGGCCCGGTTAGTAGGACTATTCTGAACCTGGCTCAAAACAGCCACCTCTTCCCAGTTGCTGGCGGTGCCCAAGGTTGCATTCGTTTGCAGGCTGAACCCCGTATCTGGCAACGTCCACGGCAGCCAGTAGACTGCATTCGGCGGGACCAGCACCACACCGTTGGGGTCATTGGCAAGAACCGTCCAATTCGTGCTCAATTGCGAGTCGTTGGTGAAAATATCGGTCAAAGGATGGTCGTTGCCAGTGACAGAAAACGAATTGTAGATGACAGATTCTCCAATAACAAACGTGTCGTTGGGTTGAGCTCCCAGAATTGGCGTGACCGGATCAGCAAACAGCGCCGCGGAAGCGGGATCAAACACAAAGTTCGTAGTCTGCCCGTGAGGTGCGGTCAATGTGACGTTGGTCTGATTGTTGAACGTTACACTCCAGGTCCCCAGCGGACTATAATTGGACGTGGCCAAGAAGCCAACCGGTTCCACGGGCCAGCCCTGGACAGTATTGCTGGAGGTATTGTAGATCATGCCGTTGCCCTGCGGTTCGTTGGTTTTGTATCGGAAACCCATATAAGCAAAATTATTGCTGTCTGCCTGGACCGTGATGAAGATGCAATTTGCCAGATTCCAATCCGCCGCCTGGTCATACTGACCGGGCCGACCGGCAGTGTTTCCGTTCACGATGAAAAAGTGTTGTTGGTACCCGTTGGGTGAATTCGTGGGGAACGACTTGATGTCCCACGAATAAGTCACGGTCCCGGTCGGGTGGTTCGCAAAGCTGTAACCGGTGGAAGTCGCGGTTTCGACTTGATAACGGTTGTTATTGTTGCCGGTCACCTGGGTATCAGTCATGTTCAAGCCGGTCACCGGTTTCTGGAAGGTCAACAACTTCGGCGGCGGATTGCTTTGACCGGGATTATAGTGCATGGTCAGATGGCCAATCCAAAAAACAAAATCATTGGTCGGATAACCATTGTAATTGTTATAGTTGAACGCAATCCCGCCAATGTGTGATTGATCGCCCATGGCGTGATTAATTGGCATTGTCAAATGCACCCTGCCGTTGCTCGCGCTGGCAGGGATGGTCACCGAGCCAAAAAAAGTGGCGGCCGGAGTGGGGTTGATGACACCAACCTGGAGACTGCCGAAATTGGTGCTGGAACTTGTCTGTACAATCAGGCCGGTGTTGGGATTTATGGGCTTCACGAACACATCAAAGGCGATCGTATCAAAAGGGGCCAGGTCAACTTGCGTGCTCCAGTCATAGCCAGCCTGGTTGCCAAAAGTTCCAAAGAACAGGTTTTGATTGCCGTTGGTGAAAGGATTGTCCACCATTAATGAGCCGGCGCCGGGACCGGCGTTGGGGTCGGGTGTAGTTACATCATTCGGCAGCTGTGTATTATTGCCGGGGGTATCGTACCAGGAAATCCACGAGGCCACGCTGCCGCTGCCAGAGAAGGGGGCACTATTGCCGCCGGTGAGAAAGGACTGGGTATAGGTATTCGTCGGGAACGTCCCCGCCGCCCACGTCCGCGTGGTCAAACCCACGAACGTCACCACAGCCAGTGCAAGAATGAAACGCATGATAAGGAGGATTTTTTTCATATAATTTTTGGGGCTGATTATTTTATGATTACATTAGGCCGCTCTGCCAAACTAGCAGCCTGGAAAACGGTAGCCTGTTACTTTGCTATATGCCATTGGTGTCGTATATATGGTAACACTAAGCAGGGAAAAGTCACGTCACGAGAATTGGTGACAAGTGTTACCTTCGTGGAGATTCGACGAGAGGGCAAGTCAGTCGTTGGGCATGGCCGTCCACATGCCTTTCGGGTTAGCCAGCGTTCCGGTGCCTATGGTCTGCTCAATCGCCAGGGCCTGGGCATGGCCATCGCAAAACAAATAGTTGAACCGATTATTCTGCGCCTTGTATAACAACGCCCCTTGATTGACGCCATTTCCGCTGGTCGCAATTTGCTTTGGAGCGGTCGTGTCAATCTGGTAAAGATTCCCATTGGCGCTGCCATTCATCGAGGTTTGCGGGCCGTTGCAAATGCAGGTCCACTGGTTGCCTTCGGCCTGCTGACCACCAGTTTCTTCGGCCAGCAGAATGGTTCCGGAAGGACCCCGGACCACGGTGGTGAGATACCCTGGGGCATTCGGATCGGGCAATGCCTTGCTGGTCATCCAATAAATGCCCACGCCATGATTACCCGGTTGGTTGATGTCTGGTAATTTATACCCGCCGGAGGCGTCAATCTGGTATTGGGTGCTCCAGTTTGGCCCCACGCTGTTCATGGCATAAGACCTGAGACCCAACTCGGGCAAGGCGGTCATCCAACTGACTTTGGTAAACCTGTCGAAGGGGCAAACCAGAGCCTTGAGCGCGGGAGCCGCCCCGGCGGCGGCGGCATCCATCGGGTCTTGAACAAAAGCACCCAAGATTAATTGTGTGTAAGGAAGAGTGCGCGCGCCTCCGATGTCGTTGTAAATCCAACTGTCCCAACTAATCGACTTGCCAGTGCTGCTGGAGGCGATGCACGCCGCCGGGTAGCGATTGTGGTTATCGCCGGCAAACACATTAAAGGCCAGACCCAACTGCTTCTGATTGTTCAAATCCTGGGTCATCAAAGCCCTGACTTTGGCGGCGGCCAAAGCCGGAAGCAACATGGCCGCAAGAATGGCGATAATGGCAATGACCACCAGGAGTTCGATCAGCGTAAACCCTTCTGTTTTGGATGTCCCGTCGGTGATCGGATGGGCGGAACCATTATTGGTTTTCAATTGAAGAGCTTTCATGGGCGGTTTCGATTTTAGTTGGCGTTGACCAGGCTGATCAGCCCGCGGCTGTTGATGATGTATTTTTTCCCCGGCGGCGGCGCTGGAATCTGTATGCCGGCGCTGGCGGCAAACTCTGCAAAACTGGCGGGGACGCGACGGTTCTGTATCCTCCATCCGATCAGTGCCTGGTTCAACGGCCGCAAGTCTGGTGCGGCACTGTTGGTGATTGCCGCCGGAGCAGGACTGGAAGCCGGGCTTGAAGCGGCCGGGGTTGGCTGGGTGGAGGGGGATTCCGCCGCGGGTTGCACGGCGTTGGTTTCGGACATGGGCGCAGAGGTTTGAGCCGGCTTGCTGCAACCCGCAAACAGCGCAGTGGCACAAATGGCACCCAACATCGGTCCGCACCAAGACAGCCGGCGAGCCGGCCGAGGAGAATTAAAAGGGTATTTCATTAGCGCAATAATCAAAGATTAAAATTCAGGCGAAACATTGGTTGCTTATATTTAACCCATACTAACCTATAATGGGAATAAAATCCATGTCCCGAAAAATAGGGACAATGTTCCCCCGGGACCAGCGGCTTCACCGACCCATCTAATCCAAGGTTAAGGCCCGGTCCCCACAAAAATCGTCAAGTCGTTTGTGTCATGGGAGTTATCAATGTCTATCGGGGCCTCAATCCCGCTTGCCGGAAAGCAGGCGACTGTAAGACGCTTGAACCTGCAATGTTGTTGCATCAAGCTGCGAATATCATGACGGGCTGAACCGGTGTTCGGCGCTTCGGAGTGTCTCCCGGGAGGGATGTCAGAACCCGGTCCGGCCGGCTGCCATGTTTTTCATAGCTTCCGGCAGTGATGGCCTTTACGATTTATGGCCATCATGAAGTTGAAACGATCGTCGCTGGTTTCCCAAGGCTCCGTGTTCCGAATGATTCAGACAGCGGATGAAGCCTGGAAACGGCGTGACTTCCAGCAATGCTTTGAGTCGCTGGAACGCGCCAGCCGTCTGGATCCGGCCAATCCCGGTCTCCTGTTCATGCTGGGTCAGCGTTATGGATTGCGTTACGATTATGCCGCGGCTGAACGCTGTTTTGACAAGGCCGTGCGTCTGGCGGCAAAAAAATCGGAGGCCTTGGCGACCGCGGGCCAGTTGTCCGCCGATTTTGCCAGCCATCAAGTGGCTGAACATTATTTTCAGCAGGCCCTGGATCAAAAGGATCCAACTCCGGAAACCTTCGCCCGAATGGCAGAACTCTACGAACGCCTGCACCGCTTGGAAGATGCCGCCAAACTGGTGGAGCAGGCATTGCAATTGGACGCCAACTGTGCTTTGGCCCGCCTGACCCAGGCCAGGTTAAGCCGTCAGGCCGCACATTTGGAAGAAGCAGAGAAGACTCTTCGCCCCGTCCTGGGGTCAGCGCAGCGTGAAATGCGGATACGTGGTTACTACGAACTGGGCACCATCCTGGACCGGCAAGGGCGTTGCGATGAAGCCATGGCGTCGTTTCTGGAGGCCAAGGCGATGTTGCTCCCGGACGCCCAACTGTTGCCGGCCCAAGTGCAAGCAAACCGCATTGCCGGAAAAAAGACGCTGGCTGACTTTACGGTGGAAACCATGCACCGCTGGTTTGATTTTGGTTCTCAACTCCAGCCTCTCCGGCGCCTGGCGTTCCTGGGCGGCCATCCGCGTTCGGGAACAACCTTGTTGGAACAAGTGCTGGATTCGCATCCGGACATCGTCTCGGCCGAGGAGACACAGGTTTTTGTGGACGACGCGCTCAACCCTCTAAAGAGGAATCTTCCCGGAGGCGCGCCGATAGCGTATCTGGAAGCAGCGCAAACCGATGCCTTGCAACAGGCCCGCACAAGATATTTCCACGCCATGGAACTGTGCCTGAACAAACCGATTGGCGACCGGCTGCTGATTGACAAAAATCCTTCGGTGACCCTTTTTCTCGCGGCCTTTATTCGGATATTTCCCGAAATTAAAATTCTGATTGCATTGCGGGACCCACGGGACGTGGTCCTGAGTTGTTTCATGCAATGTTATGTGCCGGTCACCTCCTCCTGTGCACCCTATCTGAGTCTGGAAGCGACAACTGAAGGCTACGCGCACACGGCGGAGGAGTGGAAGATTCTTTCGTCCATGATAAAAAACCCGTGGCTGGAAGTGCGCTACGAAGATGTGGTGGCTGATTTGGAATCAGTGTCCCGGCGCGTATTGGATTTTCTGGGCGTGTCCTGGGATTCGTCTGTGTTGCGCTTTGACGAACACGCGCGGGGCAAAAGACTGCGCTCTCCGACTTACGCCGACGCAACACAACCGGTGTATAAGCGCGCCCTGGGCCGCTGGCGGAACTACCAGAAATATCTGGAGCCGGTTCTGCACCGGCTGGAACCGTTCGTCAAGGCCCTCGGATACGAGTAAGCGGATTGCTTGGGGCTGAGAGTTGAGAGTTGAAGGATCATGACAAGTGCGGTCGATTCAAGTCCTCTCGCGCGCACCACTGTTCCAGCCGGGCGCGGCGCGCGCGGCGCCAGGCACTCAAGCTCTCACTGGGCAAGCCGCTCACGATAGGGCTGATGGGCTTTGAAAAGTTGCAGCAACTTCTGGCTCTGGAGCGCCAGCGCTTGTTGCCCAGCGGCCTGCGCCAATTCGCGGGCTCTTTCCGACGTCGCCGCCGCATCGTCAAAGCGTCCCGCCTCAGCGTAAGCGGCGGCCAGGGTACAAATCAATTGCGGCTGCTCGTAATCGGTCAATTGACAAACCCGTTCGGCCAATTGGACGGCCTGCTGGCCATTGCGCACGCGTGCCTCGGGACACGTCGCCAAAAGCCATGCCAGATTGTTCAGAAAGGATGGGTTGTTTGGTGCCAGCTTAATCGCGGCTTGATAGTGCGCGACGGACTGCTCGAAATGTCCCTGGCGGGACAAGGCGTTGCCGAGGTTATTGTAGAGGTTCGGGTTGTTGGGACTGATTTGCAGCGCCTTTTGGTACTGGACAATCGCGTCGTCCACTTTGCCTTCCTGGAGCATTGCGTTGCCGAGGTTGCCGTAGGCCTCCACGGAGTCAGGATTGATTTGCAGGACCTTTTGGAATTGGGCCATCGCTTCGTCCACTTTGCCTTTTTGGAGCAGTGCGCTGCCAAGGTTGTTGCGGGCTTCCACGTAGTCAGGATTGAGTTGCAGCGTTTTTTGGAAATACGGAATCGCCTCATCCACTTTGCCCCAATGGAGGAGCACATTGCCGACGTTGTTCCAGGAGGGCGGGTCTTTGGGGTTGATTTGCAGGGCCTGTTGGAATTGGGCCATCGCTTCGTCCACTTCGCCTTTTTTGGTCAGGATAAATCCGAGGTTGTTGCGGGCCATCCAACAGTCCGGATTCCCGGCGAGGGTAACGCGCCAGAGCGTTTCCTGGTTCGCATACATACCACATTGGTACCAGGTCAATCCGCCCAGTACTAATAGCAGCGTTCCGCAAAATTTTGGCTCCCAGAACTCCCGACCGTCTCTTAAACGGCGGAATAATTTGTCAATTCCTGCCACGGCCAACGTGAGCGGGCCGATCATGGCCAGGTACTGAAAATGATCGGCCACGAACGAATAGCGGAACGGATAGGCATTGAGGAACCCGAGCGCCGGGAACAAGGTTCCAACGAAAAAAAACCATGCCGCCAGCGGTCCGCGGTTCCGGCGCGACAGCAGCCACAACCCCAGAGTAACCAACAGCGCCATCACCGGGAAGAGATATTGCCACCAAACCGCCTGGCTGACATGCCAGCGAGGGTACATAAAAATCAAGTCCACCGGCCAGATCAGTTTGCCCAGGTAGAACCAAATTACGCGCCCGGCGATGAGTATCCGCTCGATGAAGGTAAAATTAAATTCTGAACCCTTGGCACCAACGAATGCCCACTCCACCCACGCGGTGAACAAGCCGGCGCCCACCCCCGCCACAAAGAACGGAATCAAAGGCAACCCATCCTGTTTCCAGGACAACTTTCCGCGTTGCCACCAGAAAACCAACAACAACGCCGCCGGCAAGGTCGCAATGACGGTCTTGGACAGTAATCCCAACAAGAACAGCCCCAAAGCGACGCAGTACAGTTTCCAGTTTCTGGTCCGGTCAAATCTCAGGTAAAGCAATGCTGCGCTTAGATAAAATGCGCCAGACAAGACGTTCTTGATTTCTGAGACCCATGCCACCGACTCCACGCCGACGGGATACAGGGCAAAAATGGCCGCCGCCAGCCAGGCACCTGGCACATCCAGCCGGCGCAGAACAGTCCATAGCAGAATGGCATCTAGCGCTTGCAGCAGGACGTTCGTCAAGTGGTAGCCCAACGGATTCAGATGCCAAAGGTGATATTCCACCCAGAAACCGGTGAACGCCATCGGGTAGTATTGCGGGGTGGCGCCGGGCACAAACCAGATTTGCCAAAGACCTTTCAGAGAGTGCAACGTCAGGTTGCCAGTCACGTAATGATCATCGTCCCAAATAAAACCCGCGTGCCAAATCGGCTGATAGGCGAGAATTGTGGCAAGTACCAGAAAGAGGCCAAACAGCCACCCCCGGTGCGGCGAAGAAGTTAGAAAATCAACAACCTTGTCTGTTTCCGGTCCGCGGCCTCGTGCGTTGGCCTTGGCACTGGATGCGGTCGAGACGCTTCCGTTGTTCGGTTTGGATTCCGGCACGGGGTTCATTCCGTGCAGATTAAACGAACTCGGGAATCGGCTCAAGCTGGCTTGCTGAGAAGAAAGAGTCCATGGACGCCCGGAACCATGCGCAGCGAAAGCCCGTCCGCTATGTCGCCTCCGCTCGGCGGAAAGACGTCGAAACGTGACGGCGCAAAAAAAGAACCCCGGCGCAAGCCGGGGTCGCTATGAGAATTAAATGTACTTTTAGTTTTAGCTGCTGCGGCGGCGCAGTGCGAGCAAACCACCGAGCAAACCCATTCCGCACATAGCCAGCGTGGCCGGTTCGGGAACAACCTGGGTGATGCTGATGTCGGTATAGTCCACGGTAACCCCCGTACCATCGCCATTTAAAATGAATCCCAGTCGGGCATAAGTTTCCGGGCCGTTCGGGTCGGTACCGTACGCAGTGAAAGGAACCGTCACGCTGCCAAAGAAGATACCGCCGCTGGCCAACTGGGTGCCATTCAACTGGGGTTCGTAAGCGCTAGGGGTTCCCGTCTGGCCGTAGAAGCCGCTGCCCGCGTTGGCATACGAGCCAAGCTGGAGGTAAGTACCAGCGCTAATGGGGGATGACGTATCAACGTACCAGTCATAAGTCAGTTGGTAGCCGGCCGGGTTCGCAAAGGCGGCAGCCATCGCAGCGGTGAAGCTGGCGGCAGGGGCACCACTAACAATGCTGGAATTAACGCTTCCGGACTGGTAACCGCCCTGCATAATAATGCTGACATAATTGATGCCACCGATGCTAACGACTGAGGCGGCAGGGCTATTGCCGAATCCTGATTCCACCCAACCGTCAGCGGTGTTATCGGCGAAATTAAAAGTAACCGACTGACCTTGCGCTTGAATTGCTCCAAGACCAAGGGCGACTGTGGCGATTCCCAAAGAGAGTACTGCTTTCCGTTTCATAGGATTTTTGTGTGTTTTATTTAGTTTATTTGGTGCTGACTGGTGCCTTTAATATACACGACTGTTCAGAAATGTCTTGTCACCAAAATGTGGTACAAGCGCATGGATTAAACTCTGATGTGAAACCATAACAATCTGTTGCCATTGAACATTACAACCTGTTGCAAATGAAAATATTAAGCCGTTTTTTTTACCTCCTCGGCAAACGAGTTTAAATATTCATGCGACCCTGACCTTGATTGAGCGCAATGGCCACGCAGGACTCTGACGCGGGCTTTTTGAGCGTGAGCGATTCGGCCGACCGGGTCCATGCCAGCTCTTATTCGTAGCCGAAGATTTCGACGTTTTCCACCTTACCGGGCCGAGCGGCGGAAGCGGCGCCGGGACTTTTGATCACAATGTTGCCCTCAAGTCAGCCCAGGGACCACATCACCGCGCTGGTTGCGGGGGAAGCGAATGTCGGGGGTCCAACTCGCCCGTGCTCTGGCCGGCGAAAGCGCCACCGTTGGCCGCATGCGCCCCTTCGCCGAATACTTTCCGCGGTCGCGTGCCGTAAATCGCCTCGCCGTTGATGCGCATCCAGCCGGGATCAAAGCCAAGTGGAAAAAAGGCAGCCAGTCCGGTGCCGGTGGCCATCAATGTGCTGAATGCTTGTCTATGCAGGCAGTTCAGGTTTGACTTGCGCAGCATTTCTTTGAGCCGCAAACTGCAAATCCATGAAATCCGCGCCGGCCAGACTTTCTTTCAATTTCTTCGGCGCAACGTTCAGGCGATTGCGCGCTTTCGGCATGTCAACGCCCTTAATTCTGCTCGCGGGATTGTATTTTCATCAAACGGTTTGCGCCGAAACGACCAACTTGCCGGAGTATTTCACGCGAGTCTGGCAGACGCGCGACGGGTTGCCCAACAACGCCGTCACCGCCATCGTCCAAACGCGCGACGGTTATCTCTGGCTGGCGACTTACGATGGTTTGGCGCGATTTGACGGGGTCAATTTCACCACCTTTGACAACAGCAACACGCCCGAAATGCGCAGCAGCCGGATCACCAGCCTGTTTGAAGACGCCGATGGAAACATGTGGATTGGTTGTGAAAGCGGAGAACTGACGCGTTACCAGGACGGCCATTTTTATGCGGTGCCGTTCCATCCTCCGTGGGAAAGCAAAAAAATCCAGGAGATCGGCGCCGATGCTTCCGACGAGATCTGGCTCCTCAATCCGGACGGAAAACTGGCGTCCCTTGACGGCCAGACGATTACCGCCGCCAACACCGGCGGTGCCGTTACCGTGCTGGCCATGACGCAAGCGCCCGACGGGACGATAGCGGTGGATAGCAATGGCCAGGTTTACACATTCGCCCGCGGCCGAACGGTTGCTTTGCCCCTGGGACTGCAATCCTCGGATTATGTGAAATGGATTTGCCACAGTCGCGATGGCAGCCTTTGGATTATCACCCAGGACCGCTTGCTGAAATGGAATGGAAACCGGACCGAGGACTTTGGTCAAAGCCCGTTGGGTTCAAGTTCCGTCACCACCATGTTGGAAATAAATTCAGGTGGTCTGGCGGTGGGAACCCTGGAAAATGGACTCTTCCTGATTTTTCCACAACGCGGCGTGGTCCACTTCGACCGCGCCCACCGATTCCCCAACAACTGGGTGCGCACGTTGTGCGAGGACCGCGAGGGAACGTTGTGGGTGGGCACCGGCACTGGCGGCCTGGTAGCGTTGCGTCCCAGCCGGGTCACCACCTTGAATGCACCGGATGACTGGCAGGGCGCCAACGTGCTTTCCATCACCTGCGCCCGCAATGGAGCCATGTGGATTGGCACCGAGGGCGCGGGTTTGTATCGCCAGCAAGCGGGCCAGTGGACGCACTTTGGAAACAGCAACGGTTTGCCGAATCCGTTTGTCTGGTCGGTTTCGGAAGACTCTCAAAACCGCCTTTGGGTGGGCACCTGGGGAGGTGGGCTGTCCATCGAACAAAGCAACCGTTTCGTTCGCGTGCCCGCGCTCGCCGACCTGAGCAGTCCGATGCTGGCCATCCTGCACGGAAGGGACGGCGTGACCTGGCTCGGAACCGACACCGGCCTGCTCCGTTATCAGGCTGGAACCATTACCCACTACGGAGCGGAAAACGGACTGATTTTGCCGGACGTGCGGGCCCTCGCCGAGGCCCCGGACGGGACATTGTGGTTTGGCATGATGGGCGGCGGGCTGGGCCGGCTGCAAAACGGGGCCGTGAAACAATTCCGGAGTCAGGACGGCATCTCCAGCGATTTTGTCCAGTGCCTGCACCTGGACACCAATGGCGCATTGTGGATCGGCACCTATGGCGGCGGCCTGGACCGTTTTCAAAACGGCCATTTTTCGACGATCGCCATGGCGCAGGGACTGCCGAGCAATTTCATTTGCGGCATCGATCAGGATAACCGGGGCAATTTTTGGATCAGTTCACATGGCGGAATCTTCAGAATTCAAAACGCGGACTTAAATCAGTGCGCCGACGGACGGACAGCGATGGTGCATGCCCTGGTTTACGGTACGGGGGATGGAATGCCAACCCTGGAAGGCTCCGGCGGCTTCCAGCCTTCCAGCTGCTGGACGGACGATGGCCGGCTGTGGTTTTCCACCAGCAAAGGGCCGGTCGGCCTGGACCCGAATAATATCAAAGTCAACCAACTGCCCCCGCCGGTGCTCATCGAGAAAATGCTCGTGGACGGACAGCCCGTAACCGGCCTGGACCGCGCGGGCAGTTCCGTGCGCATTCCGCCCGGACGGCGGCGGTTTGAGTTTCGCTACGCCGGCCTGAGTTTCGTCGCACCTGAAAAGGTCAGTTTCAAGTACCGGCTGCAGGGCCTGGAGCACGAGTGGACGGATGCCGGGACAAAACGGACCGTGATCTACAGTTACATCCCGCCGGGCAGCTACCAGTTCCAGGTCACGGCTTGCAACAGCGATGGCATCTGGAACTCCGCCGGCGCGACGCTGGCATTCATGGTTCGGCCCTATTTCTGGCAGACCTGGTGGTTCCGCATTACGGCCGGCGTGTCGGCGGCGGCGCTGTTGACCGGTGGCGTGTTGTGGATCACCCGCCGCCGGATGTACGGAAAACTCGAACGCCTCGAGCGCCAGCGCGCCGTCGAACGCGAGCGCACGCGCATTGCGCGGGACATCCATGACAACCTCGGCGCCAACCTGACGCGCATCTCGCTGCTCAGCCAGTCCGCCCAGGGCGAATTGCATAACCCGGGACAGGCGGCCGGCCAGTTGAACCGGATTTATGACACCGCGCGCGAACTGACCCGCGCGCTGGATGAAATTGTCTGGGCGGTCAATCCAGAGCACGACACGCTCGACAGCCTGGCCAACTACCTGGGAAAATTCTCCCAGGATTTTCTCGGCTCGCTCGCCATTCGTTGCCGTCTGGATTTGCCCCTGCAACTGCCGCCGTGGCCGGTGACCGCCGAGGTGCGCCACAACCTGTTCCTCGCGTTCAAGGAGGCATTGAACAATGTGATCAAGCACGCCGCCGCGTCGGAGGTTTCCGTTACCCTGACTGTCCAGCCGGACTCTTTTGTTCTGGCCATTCAGGACAACGGCAGGGGTTTTTCGACCGAAGCCCTGGAGCCGACGGCACGGCGGGAGCCCGACCGGATCGCGCGCGGCCATGGCCTGGCGAACATGCGGCGGCGCCTGGAAAAAATTGGCGGCCTTTGCGAGATTCAAAGCGCGCCCGGGCACGGAACCCGGGTGCAATTCGTGGTACCGGTGTTGTCCGACCAACCCCCGGCCAGCGGAACCAGTACGCCGGTGCCCAAAAGCGGGACAGACGAAGTTCCCGTGTCTGTCGCTAAAAATCGTGACACGCCTTTTCCGCCAGACGAGTTACAATAGAATGACATGAGTATCAAGATTTCCATCATTGAAGACGATGTATCGGCCCGGGAAATCCTGGCGGATTGGATTCGTCGCGCCGAAGGTTTCCACTGTGTCGGCGAATATGACGACGCCGAGAGCGCGCTGGAGGCTTTGCCTCGCGAAAAGCCCGCCGTCGCACTTGTGGACATCAACCTGCCGGGGATGAACGGCATCGAGTGCATCCGGCGGCTGAAACCGGTGTTGCCCCAAACCCAGTTTGTAATCCTGACGGTGTATGAGGACGACAATCACATCTTCAGGGCGCTGACGGCGGGCGCCAGCGGCTACCTCTTGAAACAAACGCCGCGCCAGATGTTGCTGGCGGCGTTGAAGGAGGTTAATGCCGGGGGTTCGCCCATGAGCAGCAGCATTGCCCGGAAAGTGGTGCAGTCCTTTTGTCGGCAGATGGCCGGTCCGGCCGGCGCGCCCAGCCTTTCCCCGCGCGAACAGGAGGTGCTCGAATTACTGGCGCGCGGCTTTCTGTATAAGGAAATCGCCGATTCGCTCGAGTTAAGCGTGCAGACCGTGAACACTTACATACGGCGGATTTACGAAAAACTTCACGTGCGCTCGCGCGCACAAGCCATCGCCTTGTATGCGCATGTGCCGCTCGCCGAGTAAAAGACGGTCACGGCGCCGGCGTCGGGGTCGGCAGATTCAATTTCGCTAAAATCGGCTTTAAAGCCGCGGCCCATTTGGCATAACCAGTGGCATTGGGATGGAGCAAATCCGGAAATTCGTCCTTCGGGCAATCCCCGTCTTTATCGGCATAACTGCTCCAGGTATCGCAGAGTGTGAATTGGGGGTCGTTTTGGATCGCTGCCGCAACCAACGCGTTGAGCTTTTCAATGCGGTCGGCGGGGTGTTGGCCGCGATCAGCGCGGGGCATCACCTCGCAAACGATGACCGGCAGATTGGGGTTGAATTTCTTTATCTCCTGCAAAATCGCTTCGATGTTGTCGGCCACGTCCTCGGGTTTGGCGCCATTCCCGATGTCATTGGTGCCAATGAGCAGCACGATGGCTTTGGGATCCAGATCCAGCACGTCGGCTTGCAAGCGGTATAATACGCCGCGCGTCGTGTCGCCCCCGATACCCCGATTGGCAACCTTGAGGTGGGGAAAGGCATTGGCCAGCGCGTGCCACCCTTGAGTAATGGAATCTCCCAAAAAGACCACCGCTCCCTTGTCTCTGTCGGCTGTCCGCGCCCACTCGGCATGACGCTGCGCCCAAAGTTTTGGCAGCCCGCTCCAGGTTGCCGCCGGTCCTTTGCCGGGCAAAAGCGTTGGATCCTTTGGATACTGCGATACATCCGCCACTGCCGCCGTCTGCATGGTTTCCTGGGCAAGGACGGTGAGGCTTCCATTGGTTGCCCACAGGAGCACGGCAAAGAGACACGTGGAATAAATTCGGACGCTGAAAAATTTGAGCGTGGATTTCATGCGGAAGCAACCTTTACCGCGATGACGGGAGAGGGTCGAGCATTATTTCCGAGATTTTCCCATGAAATCCCGCCTGGCGACGGCGGCGGCAGATGACAGAATTGTCATGTGTGATTCAGCCGAAGTTCATGATGGTCTTGTTTCATGATCCGGTTGATAATTTCGGAGCAGATGAACATTGACGGCATGGCCTTAAAACATAAAGAGTAACGCAACCATCCAACCAAAACCTCAAGCGCATACAAAAATATGAAGAAATATTCCTGGCCGGTGTTGTTCGGCGTCGTTGGCCTCCTGACGGCAGCGGTCTGCCGCGCCGACGGGCCTTATCATTTCATCAAGGAAATCCCTGTCGGCGGCGAAGGCGGCTGGGATGCTCTGACCGTGGATTCAACCGCTCAACGCCTGTACGTCTCGCACGGAAACCGGGTCGTCGTGATCGATCTCGCCAAAGACGCGGTCATCGGCGAAATCACCAACACACCCGGCGTCCATGATATTGCCATCGCGCCGAAATTGAACCGCGGGTTCGTCAGCGATGGCCGGGAGGCCCGGGCCAGCATCGTTGACCTGAAAACGTTGCAGACGATTTCCCGGGCGGACACTGGTTCCAATCCGGACGCGATTCTTTTTGAACCGGGACAAAATGAAGTCTATGCGTTTAACGGGCGCGGCCAGTCGGCGACGGTGATCGCCGCCGATTCGGGCAAGGTGGTTGCCACAATTCCGCTCGGTGGCAAGCCGGAATTTGCCGGGGCCGATCCGGAATCCAACCGGGTTTTTGACAACCTCGAAGACAAAAGCGAAGTCGCCGCGATTGACACCAAAACGCATCAGGTTGTGAACCGCTGGCCGATTGCGCCGGGCGAGTCTGCCTCGGGCATCGCGGTTGACTCGAAAAATCACCGGCTGTTCATGGGTTGCGACAACCGGCTGATGGTGATGATGGACAGCACCAGCGGGAAAGTGCTCGGGACGGCGCCCATCGGCGAAGGCGTGGATGGCGCGGAGTTTGATCCCGGCACGCAGCTGGCGTTTGCCTCGTGCGGCCGATCCGCGACCGTCACCATTGCGAAGGAAGAGTCGCCGGACAAACTCACCGTCGTTCAGGTTTTGAAAACCGAGCCAGGAGCGCGGACGATGGCGCTGGATCCCACGACGCACAGGATCTACCTGCCCACCGCCAAATTTGGCCCGCTGCCGGAATCGGCCAATGGCGAACGCCGCCGCCCGCCGATGATCCCCGACAGCTTCAAAATCCTGGTCTACGGGATGGAGGAGTCTACGGGGAAGTGACCGGCAGTGAGGCTTTGGGTCTTTCGTTGGCGAGCGGCAGCCGATCGGGCCGGCCGGCCGCGTGTCGGCGATGGCTGAACCTCGTGGCCAACGGGCACCGCTCTGAACGCGGTTGGTCCCGGACGCAACCGAACTTTTGTGACTCATGCAACGCGCTTTGAAAATTCCGGCGGTCGCGGTCGCCATGGCCGTTTTAAGTCTCGGCGTCGGCGGCTGGTGGTGGCACACACGGGGAAGTTCCAAATTGTCCTTGCTCGCGGCGGTCGTGAAACGCGGCGACGTCGCGGCCACCATCAGCTCCAGCGGCACCATTGAACCGAGTGAAACGGTGGACGTGGGCGCGCAGGTCGCCGGGCGCATCACGACTTTTGGCACGGATATCCATGGCCAGACGATTGACTACAACTCGGTGGTCGAGAAAGGGGCCATGCTGGCGAAGATTGACGACTCGGTTTATGCCGCCGATCTCTCGGTCGCCAAGGCGGGTGAATTGAGCGCCGCCGCCAATCTCGAACAGATGAGCGCGAGACTCGACCAGGCCGCAGCCGAATGGAAACGCTCGCAGCAATAATTCGACAGCAAATTGGTTGCGCAGGTGGATTACGACACCGCCAAGGCGAACTACGAAGTCGCCAAAGCCAATGTCTCCGTTGCCAAATCGGGAATCGCGCAAGCGCGGGCCGACCTGGAGAAGGCGCAGCGCAATTTGGATTTCTGCATCATCAAATCGCCGGTCACGGGCGTGATCATTGACCGCCGTGTGAACATCGGCCAGACCGTCGTGTCCAGCCTCAACGCGCCGAGCCTGTTCCTCATCGCCGAGGATTTGACGAAGATGCAAATCTGGGTGGCGGTGAACGAGGCGGACGT
>JANWKE010000060.1 GCA_025451535.1 Verrucomicrobiia bacterium | reverse complement strand
TCGTCCGGCCACCAGCCATCCACGCCGGCGGCAAAAAGTGCTTGGTGCCGGTTCCAGTAAGTCCCAATGTCCTGCGCGTCCAGGACCTCGCCCGGTGCCGGGGGAATTTCGCCGTGCAGCGCCGGGTAAACTTTTCGGAGTGGAACAATGTGCAGCACCACGTGCAGATGCTTGGCGTGCAATTCCTTGATCACCGTGGCCGGATCGTGGACAAAGACGTTGGTGTTGAATTGAAACGAATCGTGACCGAGGTTCCAGCCGGCCGGACAAAAGCCCGTCCCCAGGAAAATAAACGTATCGCACGGCAGATTTTTTTCACGAAACGCCCGCGCCTCGGCAAGGACGTCTGTCTCGGTTGCGAGCGTGCGGTGCGATTGCATGTAGCCGAGCGCCCACTTCGGCGGCAGGACCGGCGCACCCGTCAGCCGGATAATTTCGCGCATCGCGTTTTCCGGTTGGCGCGCGTCGGTCACGAACACGTCTGCCCGGCCCGGCACGGCTCCTGCACGCGGAAGGAAAGCGCCTCGTTCGCCGCGCAAATCGAATTCGCCCGATGGTTCCGGCACGAATAACGCCCATCCTTCGGTACCGATGAGGAACGGGACCAGAATTCTCGCTCCATCCGTCGCCAGCAACGGCGTGCCTTCGCCATTCTGCCTGGGATAAAAATGTCCCCGCCGGTCAAATTGCGGCCCACCTTCGCCCAGACCCAGCACCGGCGCGGCGGTTTGGAAAGTGATCAAGTTCGTGTCGGCACCACTGCCAAAAGCAAGTTTCTGGACCAGTGTTCCATCTGCCCGGCACACTGAAACCGTGAACGGCGGTGACTCGACCGTCACCCGGAGTTGTCCAACTTGAACTTCTCTTGTGCCATTCAGTTCGCGCACCCGCAACTTTTCCGTCGCTGTGAACGGCATGAGGATCGGAGAAATGGTTTCCCTGCGCGGACGACCCTGCCCGTCGAGCGGCGTCAGCTGAAGTTGCACGGTCGTGTCGCTCACCCGGCCGACAGTCAATTCAACCGGAACGCCGTCGAACCGGAGGCGTGAGTCGGCGCTTGCCTCCCAACAAGCCAGGAACACCATGAACACCAGGAAGCACCGCGTCAGACTATGCGCGAAGGCAAGTGCGTTAAGCTGGCAGCTGGATTTATTCATCTGCTCGCCCCGGTTGATTCGATGACGGTGGCACGCTGGATGTAGTCCAGACGCGGAAAATGGCTTTCGAGATACGCGTTTCCCATCCGAAAGAGTGGTTCTTGTTTGCCGGCGCGGATGCCACTGCCAGCGGCTTCACCGTATTCCGAATTCAGCGCGTCCGCCACATCCATACCGGCAATCACCTTGCCGAACGGCACGAACGATTCCGGGTCGTGGGTTGCCGAATTGTCCCGCAGATTGATGAACACCTGTGTCGTCCGGCCATTCGGGACGGCAAAGGCGAAAGCAACGGTGCCGCGCACGTTGGACTCGCGCCGCGGGTCGTCAGGCAAAGTTTGCGTCCGCCAGAGGGTTGCGACTTTCGGATTACCGTTGATGCCGCATTGCGCCCAGTGTCCGCGCAGGACGCGGAAGAAACGGTCACCGTCGTAGTAACCGGCTTGAACGAGATTGTAAAAGCGATCCGCCCCGTGGGGCGCCCAGTCGCGATGGACCTGGATCAAAATCACGCCTTTGCTCGTTTCGAGGCGCGCGTTAAATAAATCCGGCGCGCGGCGGTTCAATGCCGGCGCGGTGGGATTCAGCAGAAGCGGGACGGCCTGTGCCAGGGCCGGCGTGCTTGCCCAAATCGTGACGAGCCATGCTCCGGCAAAGATGCCCGGCACCCATCGCACGCGGCGTTTCATGGATTCAAATTCATTTCCTTTCCGTCTTTTTCAACAGGTGTACCAGATATTTTTTCCAAAGCACTGCCTTGGTGTGGCTGCCGTGGCCCACCGTTTGATTGCTGTAGGGAATTATGATGGCCTGGCCGTGTTTCACCCGCTTGATTTCGCGTTCGAGAACGCGCAGTTCCGGCGGGTTGATCAAATCATCGGCGGAATTGATCGCCAGCAGCGGCGCCCGGATTTTTTCCAGGTCCGGTCCGGGATCATAATCTTCAGAAGCGGCAAACGCATACAGCACGTCGTTAGCGTCCAGGTTGGTCATCACGTAGGCCACGTAACGATCCAGTGTTTCATCGCTCTGCTTGAGCGTCGGCGTTTCCTGCATGCGTAACACCGGGTTGCTGCCCATGAAATAAAGCATCTCCGCCGCGACCCGCAGCCCGGATGGCTGGGTTGGATACTCGCCGTTTTGCCAGTCCGGCGAATCGCGGATGCCGTCAAGGATGACCCGCCGCCAGACACGGTTACGGCCGGAAATCTGCATGGGCAGACTCGCCAGCGGCATGAGCGCGTCCATGAAATCCGGGTGCACCTCGCCCCATAGCCACGTGTGCATGCCCCCCATCGAAGTGCCCATGACCAGCCGGAGATGGTTCACATTCAACCCTTCGGTCAACAGGCGATACTGCGCTTCAATCATGTCGCCGTAGCCGTATTTCGGAAACCGCGCGTGCAAACCGTCGCTCGGTTTGCTGGATTGCCCGTGGCCGAGGTTATCGGGGATGATGAGGTAATAGCGCGTCACATCCAGTGGTTGTCCCTTGCCATAAAGTTCATCAGCAAATTCAGGCCGGAGAAATTGCGCGCTGCTGCCCGTCGTGCCGTGCAGGATCAGGACCGCGTTGCGAACGATGCCGTGTTCGTCGCGCTCTGGCTGGCCCAGGGTGAGGTAATGCATGTGAACTTCGGACAGGGACTCGCCGTCATGGAAATGAAAATCGCGAATGGTGTAATCTCCGGCCGTGGGCGCAGGATAATTTGCCGCCCGCACGACCGTCATCACGACCATCAACGCCAACAGCGTTATGACGACTTTGGTTTTCACATCAATTCGCCGGCACAAACTTTTCAAGGCGGGTAACGCCAATCCACGTGACCGTCATACGCCATGGTTTCGTTGACGAGTGCGAACAGGTCCGGGTCGTAAGCCTTCAATGCCTCGCGGGTATTGATCGGGTGCGGGCTGCCGGTGAAGTCGCCGTCGGGACCGGTGTCCTTGAACGGCGCCGCGTCCTGGCCGGCGGCATCGAAATAGGCGAGCACGCCTTCCGCCCAGTAGTCAACGCGATCCTGTACGGCAGGCGTGTCCTTCCACATTCCGTGGTTCATCGCCGCGTCGTAAAGTTGCTCCAGTTTCCCGTCAAACTGGACGTCCAGGCGTTTGACGCGCAGTTCATACTGCTGCACGTCGCGACCGCGATTATTCCAGTTCGGATCCACCGGACGCGTGCCGGCAACGTAATCCAACGCCTTGGCCAGCTCGCGGATTTCCAGACAGGGGCCGACATCGGCCTGATTCGGATCACCTAGCACATTTTCTTCTGGAATGACCAGGAGCTTCGCCTCCGGTGTGTAATCCATGAAACGAATCGTCAAATCAACATTGGTGTCCGCCGAATTTTTCAACTCCGGCAAATCAGCCAGCTGTTCGTTCCGGCCCAGCACCACGAGTTTCACCCCGTCGTTGATCAGCGCCTTCAGAATGTCATGGCGATAAGCGAACATCTTGCAGACGGTGTCGTTGGCCTTCAGCAGCGCCGCGTCGCTCGCCTGCCGGCCGACGATGGGAAACTCATCCGCCCAGGTGAATTTGGTGTAGTAGGGATTGACGTGGAGTTTCGCGGGCGGCGCGGCAACCTTGGGCAGCGGTTGCAGCCAGTGGTAACGCCAGTCCTGCGCCGGGCTGAGATGGAAGGTGGTCTTGACCAATTCATAAGCTTCCGGGTCGTAAATTTTGAGTTGCTCGCGCCGGGCGATGGGACCGTGGTTCCAGTTGTTGGCACGACCGCAGTCGAAGTAGGCCGGGCATACCTCCGCCCAATACTCCGCCGGGTTCGAGCCGGTATAGGTATTTTTCCACAAGCCCTTGCTGACGGCGGCGTGGTACGTCTTCAGCAATCGTTCATGCCACGTCGGATCTATCCGCCGCAACGCCGCGTCAATGGTATGGCAAAATTCATGCACCGCGATGCTTTCCCGGTCATACCGGTCTTCGGGCAGGCATAGCAAATTTTCCTCGCCGAAACTCGTCAGTCCCAGACCGCCGGTGCCCCGCACCCGTTCGTTGAGATAGGCCGGGTCGCGGGCATGCCGGTATTCTGGCATATCGGTATATTGCTGGTCTTTGCCGATAATGATCAGCCGCGTGCCGTTGGTAACCATGGCGTGGAGGATGTCGGGCCGGCCCGCGAGCATGTGGGTGACGATGTAGTCATCGCGCTGCAGCGCCAGATCGGAAACTTCGCCCGAAGCCGCCAGCGGCAAGCCATTAATCTCAAGATATTTTTTGTAGAATTTGCGGGCGGCCTCCCGGTCCCGTGCCGGAATCCTGGCAAAAAATGATTCAGGCGGTGACGTCACCCGGGAAGATTCCTCGTTCCCGGCGGAGGGAATTGAAGGCGGAGGCCAACTGCGGCAACTCATCAGCAACAGAGCCAGCGTCAGGGCCGGCAGGACGTGTTTCGTGAATTTCATCCGAACAATTCCTGGTATGGATGCATGGCGCTAAAACCTCCTCACCTGGCTCCAGTTAATTCAATCCGGGTGGTGCCGGCTTTCTTCAGCGGTATGACGAAGGCGCCTCGTTCCGCGTTAAAACTTTTGGCCGGTTGATACGCGCCGAGGTTCGGCAATTTCGCCGGTTGTTCGATACGCAAGCGGGCTTCAGAAACATAAGGCGTCGCCGCCGAAAGACCCACAAACACGGTGCCGGTTTTGGCGTTTACCTCCACCCGGTCAAATGTCCCGGCGTCGAGTGTCAGCCACAGTCCGAGCGGCGCGAGATAAACCCGGCGGCGGAACGAATCGAGCGGCTGAATTTCAACCTGGTCGCCACGGACCTCGACGTTTCCGCCAAACGCCAGCCAGCCGAAGTCGGGATGATGAATCACGTACGTCGCCGTATCCACGGCGTGGCCGAAGAAATTCGGACCGTAGTCGCCGCTGTAGGCATCCCATTTCATAAGCCATGGCGCGGAATGAAAGGCGGCAGCGGCGAAACCATCCGGATCAATGTTGGACAGCGGCCCCATCGTGCCGGCGTAGCCCACGCGCAAAAGATAGTAGTCCTCCGGATTTTGGCGATAGGCCGTTAAAACGGGAATGGCGTTGATACCCGAACCATAATGATGAATCTGGCGTTCCAGCCGCCCTCCCGGCGCGGCGCCGTAGTAGAAATCCCAATAACGGCGGGCGTTCCCGTTGTAGCCCCAGTTCGGAATCGTCGGCATGTAGCCCAGAACAGAATCGAGCGTCACCAGCGCCTTGTCCGCATAGCCAAAATAATCGCACCAGGCATAAACCTCCTCCTGGCCGGTGGAATCCCAGGCCATTTCGCTGCCGAATGGAAACGCTTCACGATGCCAGCCGTCGGCGCGCTCCTTCATCGCCGCCTCCAGTTCGGCGGCCTGCTGATTCCAGCCCTCGCGCTTCAAATCTTTCAGCAACATCAGGAAAATGTCGCCTTCCATCAGCCCCATGTTGAGGTACCCGACATTGTAATCGCCGTCGGCATTCCGGCCGGTGAGAAACTTCACGGTTTGAAAAGCGTGGTCGAGATACCATTCCCACGGGTGATTGGTCACCAGTCCCGGGTCATTCCGCGCCAGACGATACATCGCCCAATAGGCGGCCACGACGTGTGGATAGTTGTAAGCCCGGTCAATCCGCGCGGCGTCCCGCTTGCTCCAGCTCGTCCAGCCGCCGTAATGGACTTCCGGATCGTAATAATGCGGAAACTCGTTCGTGTCGTAGTAAAAGAGGCTCTTGCGCACGCCGTATTTCAATGGACTTTGGTTGTATTGAATGCCGCCCCACAACACGCCGTCCACAAATTGCTGAAATTTCTCAACCTCGTCCTTTTTCGGCTGGCCGAATTCCTTCATCGCCGCGGCCAGCCAGGAGCCGGCACCGCCTTCGTCCTCCAATCCGGCAATCCAGGCGCGGGCATCCTGCGTCACTATCCGGTTGTGCGCGCGATCATAAGTCATGACCGACGGACTGCGATGAAACGGATCACTGGGATCGTCGAACCATTGCCGGGTGAACAGAAAATTTCCCAGGTCCGCCACGGTTTGCGCCTCGGGCTTGATCACGTCGTAACCGATGGTTTGCACCAGGCCATCGTTATAAGTAATCGTCAATCGGGCGCGGCCCCATTCCTTGCCCCGCAACGTGTAATTCTGCCAGCCGTGCGCGGTCGGAGAATCTTTCGTCACCGCAATGGCCTCTTCGGGTTCTGCTTTCACCGATTTGACATCCTCGGGATATTTCAGAAACAGCCGCGCGTTTACATCCATCGGCAGGATATAGCCCGGAATGCCCACAGCCACGGGCCGGTTGTTCCCGGCGAGCGTTTTTTCGATGTCTTGAATTTCCGGCGCGACGAGAAATTTCAGCCCGAAGGTCCGCGTCGCGCCGGGCGCAAGCGTTTCGCTGGTCGGCGGGTTCCACGGCCGGGCGTCTTTCCATTCATTTTCGGCATAGGCCAGACTCAAGGGCAGCCATTCATAAAAACCCTCGAATGTCTGGCTGCGCGGCGTGCGGTCGGTGAAAATCCGGGTTGCGTCGGACAAACTGTCCCATGGATTCAGGATCGGATTATAAGCCTCCAATGGCGTTTTACCTTCCGGCACGACCACAAGTGCCGGGCCGTGGCCGTTCAAGCGCGTCACTTGGACATATCCGGCATCCCGGCAAATGGCCGGGTCGGAAAAGGAACAGACTTCGTGAGCCTCCGCCAGCGAACGGCCCGTGATGAAATTGTTGAAGATGAGCGGAATGCCCAGCGAACCGATTTGCACCGGCTGGTCTGATTTGTTCTTAAGCGCGAACTTCAAAACGAGTTTGCCCTGGTCCAAAGCCCATTCCCGCGTCACTTGCAGCGGGCAATCCGGCGGCAACGTTGGCGTGAGGTCAGCCGCCGCGAGTGTCTCACCGGCAGCCGGCAGAGCCACGACCGGTTTCCGGGCGGCGGCGGTGGAATAACCCTGCCACTCGCCGGCATTGCCCTCGCGCAGACGCAGCGTCAGGTCGCCCAGTTGGAAAAAGTAATTCCCGGCACGTTTTTGAAGCTGATCCGCCGGGGTGAAATCGAAACCGCCGGCACCCTTCGGTGCCAGGGCGGCGACCGTCTGCGAGGCCTTGACCAGTTTCAAATTGAAGTCAGGCGTGTCGAGTTCGAGGAAACCCTGTTCCAGGCCCAGCGTGGGTGTCGGGTCGCCCCCGCCATAGCGTCCGGACCGCTCGCGTTGCCGCAGTCGCGATCGGGGCTGGTTGGTCTGGCTGGCGCCGGATGACAGCGGCCCGCTCTGTGGCGGGACCGTGGCGGTCAGGTTTGAACCGGCCGGTGATTGAGCCTTCGCGACATCGGGCGATTCCGCCGGAAAGAAAAATAAACAACCAAAAATGATGAGCGCCCTTCCGAGAGAAAATTTGTTCATGGTCCGGCTGCTAGTGTTGGTCAAAGCGGCACGCCGTTCTTCGCTCGTGCGGAACTTGCGGCTATTCGTTTCACGAATTAACAGCATAAAGACCACTGCACATCGCGCACATGCTCGAAATACACAGCCAGCTATCCGATTTCATCCTTTCGCGGAAAAGCCTCTTGCGCCGCGGAACAAAACAAGCATTGTGTCGGCGACATGGGCCAATCGAAAACGCATCGCCTTCAGATTGTTGATTCACATACCGGCGGCGAGCCGACGCGCGTTGTTCTTTCCGGCGGCCCGGACCTGGGCCGAGGCCCGCTCACCCGCCGCCGCGAGCGGTTCCAGCGGGAGTTTGACCGCTTTCGTTCGGCCGTCGTGAACGAACCGCGCGGTTCGGACGTGATGGTCGGGGCATGGCTCGTCGAACCGGAAGACAAAACCTGTGCCGCGGGCGTGATTTTTTTCAACAACGTCGGCTACCTCGGCATGTGCGGCCACGGCACCATCGGTCTGGTGGTCACGCTCGCGCGCCTGGGCCGGATCCAGCCCGGTGCCCATCGCATCGAAACACCGGCAGGCACGGTTACCGCCACGCTGCACCCGACCGGCGAAGTCTCCGTGGCCAACGTACCGAGCTGGCGCGCGAAAAAAGCCGTGACCGTGGAGGTGTCCGGTGAGGGAAGGATCACCGGCGATGTCGCCTGGGGCGGAAACTGGTTTTTCCTGGTGGCAGATCATGGCCAGGAGCTTTCCCTCGCGAACGTGGACTTGCTCACGGCCTTCACCTGGCGCATCCGCCAGGCAGTGAACGCGCAGGGGTTCCCCGACGTGGATCACGTCGAACTCTTTGGCCCGCCGGCCGCACGCGGAGCCAACTCGCGCAATTTTGTGCTCTGCCCGGGCAAGGCTTACGACCGCTCGCCGTGCGGGACCGGCACCAGCGCGAAACTGGCGTGCCTCGCCGCCGATGGAAAACTGGCCGAAGGCGAGCTGTGGAAACAGGAAAGTATCATCGGCAGCACCTTCACCGGCAAGTTTCGATGGCTCGATCAAGCTGCCGGAAAAATCGAACCCGTCATCACCGGCACCGCCTCGGTAAACGCAGAAGCCACGCTATTGCTGGATGAAAGCGATCCCTTCTGTTGGGGCATCAAATGACATGAGCAAACGCGTCCTCATCGTCGGCGGCGGGGTGATCGGACTTTGCACAGCGTATTACTGCGCACTACGCGGATTTACCGTGACCGTGCTGGAGCGGAATGCCGGGCAACGCGACGGCTGTTCGTTCGGCAACGCGGGGATGGTGGTGCCCAGCCATTTCGTGCCGCTCGCCGCACCGGGCGCGGTGGCGCTGGCGTTGAAGTGGATGTGGAACCCAGCATCACCGTTCCACCTCAGGCCGCGTTGGTCCTGGGATTTGTTCAGTTGGTGTGCCCGGTTCTGGCGGGCCGCCAATGCGGAACACATTCGCCGCGCCGCGCCGCTGTTGCGCGATCTCAGCCTCGCCAGCCGTGCCGGTTATGACGAACTGGCCGGGGCGCTCGGCAGCAATTTCGGCCTGGTCAAAAAGGGTTTGCTGATGTTGTGCAAGGAACCCCACACGCTTGAAGAGGAAGCAAAGACCGCCGGACGGGCGCGCGCGCTCGGCATCCCGGCGGAAGTCCTCGACGCCAAACAAACGGCGGCACGCGACCCGGATGTGCGCATGGACGTGGCCGGTTCGGTTTATTTTCCGCTGGATTGTCACCTCGTTCCCGACCGTTTCCTGGCGGGGCTGGAAAAGAGACTCCACGAACTCGGCGTGCAGTTCATCTGGAACGCACCGGTGGTTGGCTGGCAACGAACAGAAAAAAGTATCGTCGCCGCGTGCTCCAGTATTGGCGAACATGAAGCAGACGAATTCGTGCTGTGCGGCGGGGTCTGGTCACAGAACCTGACGCGCGAACTCGGTTTGGGCCTGCCACTGCAGGCCGGCAAAGGCTACAGCCTCACCCTGCCCCGGCCACGGCAGCTCCCGCAAATCTGCGCAATCTTCAGCGAAGCGCGGGTGGCGGCCACACCGATGGGGGGGGCGTTGCGTTTTGGCGGCACCATGGAAATTGCCGGGTTGAACGAAGACATCAATCCCGCACGGGTGCGCGGCATTATTGCCGCCGTTCCCAAATATTATCCAGACTTCCGACCGGAAGACTTCGACGGCCTCGAGCCGTGGTGCGGATTGCGGCCCTGCTCCCCGGATGGTTTGCCATTTATCGGCCGCACTGCGAAATTTTCGAACCTCTCGATCGCCGCCGGCCATGCCATGATGGGCATGAGCCTCGGCCCGGTCAGCGGCCGGCTGATGGCGGAAATTCTTTCCGGCGAAAAACCGGCCTGGGACATCAGCCAACTTTCACCGGATCGTTACAGTTGAGATTCAAGAGAAATTGCGTATGAAAAAAACAGACATGAAATGGGCAGGCGTGATTCCGGCCATGACCACCGGGTTCAAGCTGGACCTGAGCGTAGACTACGGCGCGGTGGCAAACCACGCCCAATGGCTGGTGGAAAACGGCTGCCGTGGCGTCGTTGCCCTCGGTTCGCTGGGCGAAAGCGCCACACTCCGCTTCGACGAAAAGGCTGCCATCCTGCGGACCTGTGTTGGGGCGCTGGGTGACTCAGCGCCGGTAGTGGCGGGCATTGCGGCCTTGAGCACCGCCGAAGCCGCCGAGCTGGCGCGGGCAGCCGAAAGAAGCGGCTGCTCGGGCCTGATGGTGCTGCCGCCTTATGTCTATTCGAGTGATTGGCGCGAAATGAAAGCTCACGTACAGGCGGTCATCCGGGCCACCCGGCTGCCGTGCATGCTTTACAATAATCCGATTTCCTACAAAACGGATTTCCTGCCGGCGCAAATCGCAGAATTGGCCGAGGAAAATCCCAACCTGGCCGCGGTGAAGGAATCCAGTTCCGACGTACGGCGTGTTACCGCGTTGAAAGCGGTGTGCGGCGACCGTCTGGCACTGTTTGTCGGCGTGGATGACGTAGTGGTGGAAGGTGTGCGGGCCGGCGCGGTCGGCTGGATTGCCGGGTTGGTCAATGCGTTTCCCCGCGAGTCCGTGGCCTTGTTCAATTACGCCGCGCACGGTGAACACAAAAAAGCCGATGCCCTTTACCGCTGGTTCCTGCCCTTGCTGCGGATGGACACTGTGAACAAGTTCGTGCAACTTATTAAATTCGTGCAACAGGGAGTCGGCCGGGGCAGCGAACGGGTGCGCCCGCCACGGCTCGAACTGGCGGGTGCCGAGCGCAAGGTGGCGCTGGAAACGTTGAAAATTGCGTTGAAACACCGCCCGAAAATCTGATGTTAACCACAGATGGACACGGCAGTGGGGAAAACCAGTAGCGCGGGCGTCTCGCCGCGGGTCGCGGCAACGTCTCGCTGCCAGTTCCTGATCCACAAGACTTGAACCCGCAGCCGAGACGGTTGCGGTACGGGTCCGTGGTTTAAATTTATAAAACATGAAACTTGAAGGACTTTCTCTTCTCGGCCAGGGCCGGGTGAAGCCGGCAGGCAAACCGACGCCGGCCATCAACCCCGCGACGGCCGCGGCCCTGGAACCTGGTTATTTCTGGGCCACGTCCAGGGACGTTGAAGACGCAGCCCAACTCGCCGCCCGGGCCTTTGCCGAATATGGCCGCTGGCCGGCCAAACGGCGCGCCGTCCTGCTCCGGCGCATCGCGGAATTGTTTGAAACCCACGCCGCGACGATTCAGGAACGTGCCCAGCAGGAAACCGCCCTGCCGTTGGGGCGACTCCAGGGCGAGACGGCGCGCACCTGCGGCCAGTTGCGATTGTTCGCCACGCTGATTGAGGAAGGCTGGTGGTGCGACGCGCGGATTGACCGCGCGGATCCAAATCGCAAACCCATGCCGAAGCCGGATGTGCGTTCGCTGCGGGCGCCGCTCGGTCCGGTGGTGGTGTTCAGTTCCAGCAATTTTCCGTTCGCATTTTCCGTGGCCGGCGGCGACACGGCTTCCGCGCTGGCAGCGGGTTGTCCGGTAATCGTGAAGCCGCATCAAGGCCACCTCGGCACCTCGGAACTCGTCGGGCTGGTCGTGCAACAGGCC
>JANWKE010000059.1 GCA_025451535.1 Verrucomicrobiia bacterium | reverse complement strand
TGCTAACGAAGGTTATGATGGAACGGGAACTTACCAGTTGAATTACGTGGCCGTGCCGGGCAGCTTTGCGGTTTCTTCGGGGGACCAGGGCGGTCCGATGACTAACGGAGCGATGTACACGGGCAGCATCAGCAGCGGTGATTTGGACGCCTGGACATTCACAGCAAACGCCGGCGACAGCGTAGTGGTGCAGGTTGGCGAGTTGACGAGCGCCAACTTTTTCTATCCTTGGCTGCGGGTTTACGGGCCGAACGGCATCCTGCTGGGTTCAGGCGATCAGCAGGGCGAAACAGCGGAGGAGGTAGCATTGACGGCGACCAACAGCGGAACGTACACGGTGCTGGTGTGTGATGGATCCTACACCCAGTATGCAAACGAAAGTTATGATGGAACGGGAACTTATCAATTGAACTACATGGGGACGCCGGGCAGCTTTGTGGTCTCTCCGGGCGACCAAGGCGGTCCGATGACCAACGGAGCGTTGTATGGGGGCACCATCAGCGTTGGCGACCTGGATCCTTGGAGTTTCACGGCCTGCACGGGTGACTTGATCAATCTGGGCTTGCATACCACGAATTTCAACGGCTATCTCGAACTATACGGGCCAAATGGTATGCTGCTGAAAGCGGCCGGAAACAGCACGGTTTCGAGCATCGCCTACACGGCGACCAACTGCGGAAATTTCACCGTGCTGGTCAGCAGCTACTCTTCCGGTGGTACTGGCACCTACGGCCTTACTGCTAATGGGCTTTCTGATGGATTCAAGACTTGTAGTCCGCTCATCTCTGGAACAGTTCTCAATGTCAGTGGTGTGGGCGGATCGCATGGAACTAATGCCGTCCTGTTCACCAGCACCAACATTGCCAATCCCGCGCTTTGGACACCCGTCCGGACCAACACCTTTGACCAGTTCGGCGTGTTTGTATACACGAACGGATTCAACCCCGCCGAGCCAAAGCGGTTTTTCCGCTTGTCGCATCCGTAACGGCTCAACCGACATACTTATAGATACTGGGAACTTGCCCCCTCCTGAATGCAAGGGCAGGAACTTAAAGCCATAAACTCTAGGACTTAAAAAGTTTCACCCTATTCTTCACCTAACGAGCAATTGATGGGCATTGACAGGGCAATGATTTATCCTGCGGACACTTTCTATTCATTGCAAACGGAAGAATGTTTACGCCAGAAGGGGCCGTCAAACAGCCGATTATTTCTGATGGTCCGATGAGAGCGACGACCAATAAGATAATTTACTGAATAAAAGTATTGCAATTTCTGTTTGCCCGTATAAAATCCCGTAGTCGGGCGCCCAGTTGTTCGGAAGGAGCGGCGGCATTTTGGGCTTATCGCATCCGATTATCCAAAAAGAGTTCAACATGTAACAAATCGTCGTTGAGACTTGATTTTGTTCCATACCAATACACACGTCTATCCAACGGAAGCAGACACTATGAAAACCAAACGGCTGTTCCAGGATTTTTCAAACCTTTGCATCAATGGTCTGTTTCTCGTGGCCATCCTTGGCCTGTGCGTTACCCGTGGGAAGGCTCAAGCCACGGCGGCGCCGGCTTCAGCACCGCCACCGCAAGCCCAAGCCAAAGGCCAACCCCACGATCCTAAACATTGGGAAAAGGAGTTCTGGAACGAGCGGGCCTCAGGGCGCAAATCCATTTCTTCTGAAACGTATGATCGGGGGCTCGAGCAATTCAGGGCATTGCCCAAGGCCCATTTAGTGCCGAGCACCAATCAAAGCTCAGGGAAGATCCTTTCCACGATGGGACCTCTCTTCGGTACGCCGGTCACCGGCGTGCAGGGAACAGTGTGGATTCCCATCGGTCCCTCGCCGTTGCTTTCGGATGGTAGTTCTACCGCTACCAAGCTCAATGGCCGGGTTAACTCGATTGCCCTGAATCCGAACAACCCAAACGTCATCTACCAGGGATCCGCGGGTGGCGGTCTTTGGCGGAGCATTGACGGAGGCAATACCTGGATTCCCCTTACTGACCAGCAATCTAGTTTGGGAACCGGCAAACCCACGGCCATCTCCCTCGATCCCAACAACCCCAACACCATTTATCTCGGCACCTCCCAAGAATCAGAACGTGGGGTGGACCAGATTCAGAATCTCAGCAAGGGCATTCTCAAGTCCACCGATGGGGGTGGAAGCTGGATTGTGTTGGGCTCCGGTTATCCGGCGGGCAATACTGGCAACGCCACGAACTTTTACGGTGATGACGTCAACAGCATCATTGTCGAGCCGACCAACAGCAGCATTCTTTACTTAGGAGCGCTATCCGGGCTGTATCGTTCCACTAACGGCGGCGTAAATTGGACAAGAGGTAACGGTAGCGGCGTCTTTGGCAACGTCAGGTCTCTGTCGTTGGATCCAAGCTCGCCACCAGGAAGTCGGATTTTATATGCAGGTATAAGTGGTCTTGGAGTGGTACGGTCGTCGGACGGCGGTCATACCTGGACTTCAATCCTGACGACAGCCACGCCGGCAGTCAGTGCAGCCATGCCTCCCCCTTGTTCGCTCGTTTCAGTTTTTGCAGCGCTCGCGCCTCTTGCTTCGGTACCTAATCCCGCCGGCATCCAGGTGATTTATGTGGCCCTGGACGTTGTCACTAACAACGCACCTGGCTCACCCAGTCCGGTGCCGATTTTTGAAAGCACAGATCAGGGATCCACTTGGACTCAGGTCGCCGCGGCCGGTCTTTCCGGTGGCGGTATTCAAACCTATCAGGGCTATACACTGACGATGGGCGTGGATCCGGCTTCTCCCGGTGATGGGGTGAACGACATCATCTACTGGGCTTCTCTGAGCCAATACAAGTCTGTGAATTCCGGCGCCAGTTTTTCAAGCATCAATGCGGGACATGCCGACACGCACACCGCTTGGACCTTCGCCAAACAACCCAGCGGACCGTCAATCGTTTTGGTGGGTGACGACGGAGGAATTTTCAAATCCACCGATGGGGGGGCCACCTTCGGCGGTGTGAGCGGCGCACCCAACAGCATCAACGAAGGCGGATTGCAGACCACTCTCTTCTATCATCTCTCCGTCAAGAATGACGCCACTGCCAGCGTCAGCCTCGGTGCCCTCCAGGATAACGGGGATGTTCAATCAACCGCGGTCCCCGTTTGGACTGAACGGGTTGGTGGTGATGGAATTGACGTTGCCTTTGACGCGATCAACGTGGGTGAGGCTTACGGCATCGCGAACACATACTTCGGCAAAACCTTTAACAGTGGTGACGATGCATTCTCCACAGCTGTCGGCGGCGGCATTCCCGCCACCGAGTTCGTGACCTTTGCCAACCGGGTGAATACCGACCCGATGAACGCCGAGATCGTTTACTTCAGCGGTGCCTCTAATGCATTATATCAAAGCACTGATGGCGGCTCGACTTTTCGTAATATCGGAAATTTGGGCGGCCCCACCGAGGTGGATGTGGCCGCAGGCAATTCCAACAATGTCGCGGTCGTGGTTGGCGGCAATGTCTTTGTTTCCGTCAACGCCCTGGCCGCCACAGTTGGCCCGCCCTCGGGAGTAACCTTCAAGAATCTCACCGGCCTGCCTGGGGCATCCGTAACCCAAGTGGAGTTTGATCCAAATGACCCGAATGTAATCTATGCAACCGTGTCTGGGGTTGGCAACGGGCACGTCTTTCGCACGTCGATCGGTGCTTCGACTTGGACGGACATTTCGCCCCCACTCGATATTCCCTTCAACGCACTTGCGCTCGATGGCGCGAGCGTGCCCAGCACCATTTATGTCGGCACCGATTTGGGTGTATTGCGCTCGGTGGATGGCGGTGCCAGTTGGGCGACATTGGATGACATTCATCTTCCGAACGTGCCGGTAACGGAATTGAAGATTAATTCCAAAGCCGGTGTATTACAGGCTGCCACCTTCGGGCGTGGTGTGTTTCAATTATCCAGTCCCAACGGCCCACTTATTGCGGTCAATGCGCAGAACGGTTTGAATTTCGGCCCAGGCTGCGCGGGTGTCCCGCAAGAGTTAACCCTCCAAGTGTTCAATGTGGGCAACTCCAATCTCCTCATTAACAGTGTGGCAAGGCTCATGGGCTCCAGCGATTTCAGCGTCCTGCCCAATCCGGCACCACCGTTGATCATCAGCCCGGATGCCGAGGTCGATTTCACGGTGAAGTATAATCCGACCACGCCCGGGCCACAGCAGGCCACGATCCGCATTGCCAGCAGCGATCCTGGTGTGCCCTTCTTTGACCTGACGGCCACCGGCAACGGAACCAACGCGGTGCTTGACACTTTGATTGCGAACAACGGCAATTTTGGCGACGTGTGCCTCGGTTCCTACAAAGACCTTGCGTTGACGATTGACAACAGCGGCGGGTGTGACCTGGTCATCAACAATATCACCAGCACGTCCAGTCAGTTCATCGTAGCCAGTATCATCAGCTTCCCCTTGGTCATTCATTCCGGAGGCTCGGTTCAGGTGCCAATCCGGTTTCAACCAACCAGTTTAGGGAGCAAGACAGGCGCGATCTCAATCATAAGCAACGACCCAACCAAGCCCGGGTGGCTCGTACCGGTTTCAGGGAATGTGCCTCCAGGCCACATCGCTATCACCGGTTCCACCGATTTTGGTGACGTCTGCGCCGGAACGCTTGCGGAAAAAACCATCTCCATTTGCAATGTTGGCGAATGCAGTCTTACCGTGTCCAACGTCTCCTTCAGTTCATCGTGCCCGGACTTCACTCTGATCAACAACCCATTCCCAGCGGTCGTCGGCCCAGGCTCGTGCCTGAGCCTGGTGATCCAGTTGACACCCACGTCGTGCGGGCCGAAGAGTTGCAACTTGCAAATAATCACTGGCGATCCTACCACGCCGGTGACCAATCTGACGGTAACGGCCAACACGCCTTGCCCGCAAATTGACGTGCCAGGCAATCTCGGTTTCGCGCCGGAAGTTATTCAGAGCGCCGGCAGTTGTTCGACAGCGTTGCCCTTCCCCATCTCGAACACAGGCGGGTGCAATCTCACGATTACCGCCATCACCATAACCGGGCCCAACGCCGGCGACTTCAGCATGTCTGGCCTGCCTTCATTCCCGATCATCCTGCAGCCGGGCCACATCGTCGGTGAAGGCAACTTTAACGTGGTGTTCGCGCCGACGGTGATTGCGCGTGCCCGTACCGCCACCATCAACGTCACGTACGTCTCGGATCCCATCACCGGGGCAACCACAACGGCGTCGGGAGCGCTATGTGGCGAAGGAGTACTGACCGGTGCGCGGGTGCTGGTGATGCAAGGCGGTGTGCCCGTCCCATTCGTGGAGAAGATCCAGCTCCAACGCATCAATGCCAATCGCAATAAAAGCCAGCTGGACACGCAGGACGTTGCCCAAAATCTGACGCTGGTCACCGTGACGCCAACCTCGCCGTGCGGACCGTTCCAGTATCATCGCGAGTACGGCACGGTTTCCAATCCCATCCAATTGTTGCCGGGCTCATATCAGGTGACCGCCTCAGCGACCATCAACGGCAAACGCAAGAGCAAGACCGTGGGCTTTAACGTCAACACCTGCGACTTCAATCCGACCATAGTCATTAACTTTTAGTGGTTGAATTCATACTCAAAACCGGCGGTCGCAGCGATTCGGCTGCGACCGCCTTAGCGGCACCGTCGCCGGATGTTGGTCGCTTCATCCGGGGTTGCGGATCGCTGTTTGTTCTAGCCCTGACGTTCTTCTGGTCGTGTGTGCTCACCGCCCGAGGTGAAATTTCTCCAAGTTTTCTTTGGGCGGATAGTGCGGGCAGCATCAGCAACGCGGAAGCGCACGCCGTGGCGACGGACGCAGCAGGAAATGTTTTAGTCACGGGCTTTTTCACGGGGACGAATTCTATCGGTAACACCAATCTCGTCAGCAGCGGTGCAGAGGACATTTTTGTGGCCAAGTACGACCTGGTAGGGAATTTTCTTTGGGCTCGCCAGGCCGGAGGTACTGGTTACGACGAGGGCCGCGGCATTGCTACGGATGCCTCGGGGAATATTTATTTAACCGGACTGTTTCAGAATACGGCCGCTTTCGGCGCTACGAATCTAACCAGCAGCGGCCAGTCGGACGTGTTCATCGCCAAATATGACCCTGCGGGTAATCTGATCTGGGTGCTCGATGCGGGTGGAAAGGACTTCGACGAAGCCCACGCGATTGCCGTGGATGCTCAAGGTAACGCCGTCATTACCGGTTACATCGACGCGACGGCCACGTTTGGCAGTTTTTCACTGCCGAATACCAGCGGTTCGGACAACATCTTCGTGGCCAAATGCAGCAGCGCCGGCAAATTTCTATGGGCACAGGCTGCCGGCGGCAGTCAGGATGACGTTGGCAACGGCATTGCACTCGACGGCGCGACCAACGTGTATGTCACCGGTTACTTCTCCGGCACCGCCACCTTTGGCACCACCAACCTGACGGCCTTAGGCAGCACCGGGCTGTCTGACGTTTTTCTGGCCAAGTATAATCCAGCTGGAAATTTGCTTTGGGTGCGTCAAGCCGGAGGCACAAACGATGATGAGGGAAACGCGATTGCCGCCGACTCAGTGGGGAACGTTTCGTTGACCGGAAAATTTTCCGGCGCAGCCACCTTTGGAAACACCAATCTGGTGGGGAACGGGACGGATATTTTCGTTGCAAGATACGATACCGCAGGAAATTTCCAATGGGCTCGATGGGCTGGTAGCGGGAATGTCATCTATGGGAATGCCGGCTTTGGCATCATCAACGATGCGAGCAGCAATGTGTTCGTTACCGGCTATTTTTCCGGCACCGCGGCTTTCGGCAATACCAACCTAACAAGTGTAGCCTTTGATGACGTTTTCTCCAGCAAGTATGATAATACGGGGAATCTCTTGTGGGTTCGGTCAGCGGGCGGGACTGATTTGGACATCGGTTATGGCGTGGCGACCGGTGCGCAGAGCAATGCTTTTGTGGTCGGGTTCTTCGCTTCAAGCACCATGGCGTTGGATAGCGTGACCCTGACCAACCTTGGTAGCCGCAATATCTTTATCACCAGCCTCGGCCCAATCATAATACCTGCTTTAAGCATCACCACCACGAACGGTTATGTGGTTCTGTCCTGGCCCGCGGCGGCCTATGGCTTTGTCCTCGAGTCTGCCCCAACAATTCCCGCAACAAATTGGACATCCATTTCAATGGGCACAAACATTGTTGGCCAATCCCGTGTTGTCACCCAGTTTATGTCCGCCACCCAGGCGTTTTTCCGCCTTAGGAAGTAGTGGGATGATCCGGCTAGTAGCTTGTTCTAACCCCGTCGCTAATATGTTTCTTACTGCCCATTTGGACTGTGTAAATCCAACCATTTGACTCTGGTGTTGGGTTTTAGCTGTTGGGGAATGTGGAATCTAAGTGCAAAATGCCTGCCAAGACCTGCCATTGAGCTTAGGAAGGATGTAATTGGTCATGTTCCCAAGCCTGCACTGTCCGTTCCGAAATTTCTGCTTTTAGAGCCGCTTCAACTTATCAGCGAAGCTGTAGTTTTAACAATTATCTGCTGTTCGAATGCTTTTGGCTACTTCCAAGCCAGCAAACCCGCTTTCTTCTGTTTGCTGGTATTTCAGTTTCCTAAAACCTACCCAAGCCGCTCCTCCAACCCAACGTGATCGGTTCACCGTCTTGCGAAATGTTCACGTAGTTTTCCAGCAACGTGCGCAACAAGTGGCATCGAGAAATTCGATGCAGGCAAATTTTTATCAATTGGGGCTTTTTGCCGGCCGGGCCTAGGGTTGCGACATGAAAACTTTGAAATCCATTTCCGTGATCAGGGTAACTCCCCGTAAGAAGCGTGGAGATGCAGCTAAACGGGTCCTGCTCGTACCCGTCGTGATGACGTTGCTCGTGGGAAACGGTTGCGTCCATTTCAATGATGAAAGTGAGCCTTCGTCCTGGCCAAAGCCGATTTCTGCCACGGACACGAAACAGTTTGAGGGAATTTTTAAGAACCAAAATGCCAACGCCACGGCCTACCGGTCTGGCGCCCCCATCACCGACCTCTTTGACTTCATCCATGGTCGAAGAACCACAAATGGCATGCGTGGGACTCAGGTCGAGATACGTGCATCCAAAGATGGGAGCACATTGGATGTTCGCCTATTGGATGGAAAGGGCTCGGAAATCGATGCAACCGATTTGCATCGCGGTTCAGACTTTGATTTATCGAGCGGCGCCCTGACTTTATACGGACCCTTTTCCGGGTATCATAGCTCATCGGGAAACCTAGGTGCCGGAGTAGAGCATCATAGCGCTAAGTTGTATGTTTCATCCACCCGCGATCTGCTCGGGATACAGTCTTCACGCAACGCAGGACTACTGTTTTATTTCGTTCCAATGGCGATGGGCGGCAAGGATTGGATTCTCTGGGCGAAGGTTAACCAGGAGGAAAGGATTCAATCGGCGCTCAAGGTGGGAAAGGCGCTCTAAAATTTCCGTTTCTTTGGTAGTTATATGGCATTCATCCAAGCAGCCGACTCTGAATTCGGGAGTCAAAACATTTGATGCCGACAAATTATTTATCAATTTGTACCTGCGGTCTGCCAAGCTCATAGTTGCAACATGATATCTATCATGAATCGTTTATCCGGCGTCGTCTCGGCGACCGTGTTGCTTTGTGTCACCGGGTTTTGCGTATTTGGTTTTTTGGCGTCCTTTGAAATTGGCCCAACCAGCCTCTGGCATGGTCTATACGGAGTTTGCGGAATCGGGACACTTGCCATCGCGATGCGCCTGTTATTGCAACGGACACTTTTGCAAACCTTGGGAGCATTGGCACTTTTTGCCGTCGTCATATTTTGCGTCTTTGGGCTTATGGAGTTATTGTTCACATTCCGGTTTCCGTGGCAAGTGGTGGGTAGCGGAGCATTTGGTAGCGGCTGCCTGGCCGGTGGGGTCGCATTGCTGCGCCGAAAAGGAGACAGCAGCAAACCAATGGGAGCATTGGCATTGATTGCCACCGCCGTATTTTGCGTCCTCGGATTTATGGAGTGCTACCTTGGATTCCCATGGCCGTGGGGGGTGGGTTACGGCGCGCTGGGTTGCGGCTGTCTGACCGGCGGGGTCGCTTTGTTGCGTCGAAGGGGAGGCAGCAGCAACCCACGCGCCAATGACGAGCACGCTGACTCTGGCCGCGCTGCTCCAGCTGATCTCAGTCAAATATGAAATACCTGAATCTCGTTTGCGGCTTCGGCCTGGATTTTGTCCTGACCTTCTGTGCAGGGTGCGCCGTTCTCCAGCACGGAGCGGTGGAAAAGGCGCAATCCGACCTCCAACTAATAGCCTAATCACAGGTTGCATGAATTATTATGCAACCATCACTACCTTTCTCGTGGCAACTTAGTTCACCATTAGAGGGTGCAAGCCGCTTTCCTTCCGGTATTCGCCGGTGGGTGAAATCTCCGAGCCTTGCGCAAAGACCCGCCGTCGCCCACGCTGATTCGAAAGCGGCGAATGCCTTCACCACGAAACTTGAAACCAACCACGGCCAACAACTCATCGGACCCGGATGCGGTGGATGATATCATCGCCTATCACGACCGCACAAAGCATCATCCCGAGTTTTATGCCCGTGGACCGGGCGGCCTCGACTGGGCGACCCAGCCGGATCCGTTTCGCCGTTTCAATGGTTCACCCATGCTCAAACTGCCGTTGGCCGACCGCGACAACACACCAGCAGCGGCCATCTTGTTCGGCGTGGGCGTAGCGTCGCCGCAGCCGTTCACCGTTAAAGCGTTGGGATTGTTCTTCGAATTGTCCATGGGCCTTTCCGCCCGGAAGGAGATTCCCGGCATGAGCTGGTATCTGCGGATGAACCCTTCCAGCGGCAATCTGCATCCGACCGAAGCCTATGCCGTCCTACCCGCGCGGGAATGGTTGCCGGGCGGCGCGGGTGTTTATCACTACGCACCGCTGGCTCACGCCCTGGAACAACGGGCGTGCCAATCGCCGAGCGCCAGACCGGACACGGCCGGATTCTGTGTGGGACTGAGTTCCATCACCTGGCGCGAGGCATGGAAATACGGTGAACGGGCCTTTCGCTATTGCCAGCACGACGTTGGGCACGCCCTCGCCACCCTTCGTTATGCGGCCGCGGTGCTGGGCTGGCGCGTGGAACTGTTGCCGGGCTGGGATGACGCGCAGCTCGCCCGGCTACTCGGGCTTGACCGCCCGGAAGATTTTGCCGATGCCGAACGCGAAACTCCGGAACTGCTCGTCAGGGTGAAGGTAAACGAAACAGCGGAGCCGACCCCGTCACCCGTTGCCGATGCACCTGTCGAATGGTTCGGACGTGCCAACCAGTTGAGCCGTTCCCACGTCGAGTGGCCGGTGATTGATGATGCCATTGCGGTCTCAGAGCGAAAGTCCGTGGTGGCAGACAAATCCGTCATCCCGGCTTTGTGGCCGCCGCCGGGGCCGCCCGCCTGTGCCCACTCCTCCGGTCAATTGATCCGCCAACGTCGCAGCGCGGTGAATTTCGACGGTGTCACCGGCATAACGCGCGAAAAGTTTCTGGCCATTCTGGATACTACGCTGCCGCGGTCATCCGCGCCGCCGTTCGACGCCTGGCCATTTCCACCGCGGTTGCACCTGGTTTTGTTTGTGCATCGGGTCACGGGACTGGAGCCGGGCATGTACCTCTGGCTGCGGGCGCCGGCGGACGCGGAAACCTTGCGGCACGCCTTCCGCGCCGTTCCCGATTGGGAAGTTCCGGCGGACCTGTCTCCTACAGTGCCGCTCCGGCGGTTGGGACGAGGGGACCTGCGCGATTTTGCGCGGACCTTGTCCTGCCAACAGGACATTGCCGCCGACGGTGCGTTCAGCCTCGGCATGCTGGCGCGGTTCGAGCCGGTCTTGCGGGAACGCGGCGCGGCGGCTTGGCGCGAGTTGTTCTGGGAGTCGGGAATGATCGGGCAGGCGTTGTACCTGGCCGCCGAGGCCGCCGGGGTGCGCGGCACGGGCATTGGTTGTTACTTCGACGAGGTGTTGCATCGCGCGCTCGGTTTGACAGGGCACGATTGGCAGAGTCTTTATCACTTCACTATCGGCAATCCCGTCGAGGATCTGCGGCTACGCACCGTACCGCCTTACGCGCATCTGGAGATGGGAGATGGGAGGATAGGCTGCTGAAAATGTCACTCGTTCACGCTTTTGGAGAGACTTTTGTAGGGCATTCTGGCTTGCGTCCAGGCGCGCTAACTTTTTGGCAATGAGTGTACGAAGAGCCAAATCTTCTTTTTCAATCTTTTCAACCTTTTCCTTAAATTTGCAAAATGTTTTTGTGAGGTTGGGTATAAATCCACTCTGTGCTAGCGAAGATCACATTCCTGGCCGAAGTTTGTTTTCTGATTTCAAACTAATACACTGCCCAAATTTTGTTTGAAGTGCGCGCTCCCCAATGATGCACTTCCCAACACCATGAAAAGTTTCTTCCGCTTTTTGCTCCAGGTTTTGTTCCACTTCCGGGCTCACGACCTGGACGCGCTGAAAACGCCCGGCCCGGTGCTTTTGGTTCCGAATCACCTCTCCTGGATCGACTGGCTGTTTCTCTGGGTCTGCCTGGATGAGGATTGGAAGTTCGTTACTTCGAGCATCTCGGCGCAGACGAGCTGGCTGCATCGGAAATTGATGATCAATCATTACACCCTGCCCATTGATACTAGTTCGCCTTACGCGGTAAAGCGCATGGCGGAGTTTCTCAAAGGCGGCGGGCGGCTCGTGCTCTTCGCCGAAGGCCGTCTGTCGCGCACGGGCGCCTTGATGACGCTCTTCGACGGCACCGGGTTTTTAATTTTCAAAACGAAGGCGAAAGTCATCACCGCTTACCTGCGCGGCGCCGGATGCCTGCCGCTTTCCCCTAATCCGGGCCGGAAAAAATGGTTTCCAAGAGTGACTGCACATTTCAGCGCCACGCTCGCTTCGCCCCGGTTGGGGGACATCAGCACCGGCCGCGCCCGGACGCTGTTGACCAACTGGCTCCGCGATCAGATGGTGCGGCAACAATTCGAAGTCGAGATGGCTTTCGGCGCGCCGAATGTCTTCTCGGCGGTGGCGGAGATCGCCCGTAAACGTCCCGGTCATATCATCCTCGAAGACACGACGCTGCAAGCGTTGACCTATCGAAAGCTGATGGTCGGGGCGGATGTGCTGGCGTACGCCTTGCGTGGCAGAGTTGCGAATGGAGAGCGTGTTGGCCTGTTGTTGCCCAATATCAACGCCACACCGGTGGTCATCCTCGCGTTGTGGAGCTTGGGCAAAGTGCCCGCCCTGCTGAACTTCTCCTCGGGCACACCCACCATGCTGGCGTGCGCGGAACTGGCCGGACTGAAACACATCGTCACCTCGCGCGCCTTTCTTGAACGTGCCAGGCTCAACCTGGATGATTTTGTGAAAGCGGGCATCCGTCTGGTCTATCTCGAAGACGTGCGTGCCGGCATCACCGGCTCCCGGAAATTTTTCACGCTGCTCCGGCACATCTTCACTCCGGAATCCGCCATTCGCAATCCGCCATCGGCTGGCTCCGCTGCCGTGATTGTTTTCACGAGCGGTTCCGAAGGCGTGCCCAAGGGCGTCGAGCTGACACACCGAAACATCCTCGCCAACATCCGCCAGATGCTGGCGGTCACCGATATCACCAACAGCGACCGACTTTTCAACTGCCTGCCGCTTTTCCACAGCTTCGGTCTCACGGCGGGAGTGTTCCTGCCGCTGGTGCGCGGGAGCTCTGTCTTCCTCTATCCTTCGCCCTTGCATTACCGCAACGTGCCGGCCGCGCTCTACGAACATGACTGCACGGTGTTTGTCAGCACCAACACCTTCCTGAACGGCTACGCGCGCAAGGCCCATTCCTACGACTTCCGCAGCATCCGGTATCTGTTTGCCGCCGCGGAGAAATTGCAGGAAGCCACCGCGCTCGCCTGGTCGCAGAAATACGGCGTGCGCGTTCTCGAAGGTTATGGCGCGACGGAATGCGCCCCGTGCGTGAGTGTCAACACGCCACTCGAGCCGCGTTACGGCTCCGTGGGCCGCCTGCTGCCCGGCATGGAATGCAAGCTGGAACCGGTCGAAGGTGTGGCAGAGGGCGGGCGGCTCTTCGTACGCGGACCAAACGTTATGAAAGGCTACTTGAATGCGGAGGCGAACGCGAAATTCCAGGAGCTCGGCGGCTGGTACGATACCGGCGACATTGTGAGCGTTGATACTGAAGGCTACCTGCATATCCTCGGGCGGATGAAACGGTTTGCCAAGGTGAGTGGCGAGATGGTGAGCCTCGCAGTGGTGGAGGACGCCCTGGCCGAAGCATTTCCGCACTACGGCCTGCACTGCCAGATCGCCGTCATCACGCGCCCCGAAGTAAACAAAGGTGAAACACTCATCGCCGTGACCAACGAACCGAAACTGACGCTGGACGAAATACGCGAGGCCGTCAAAGCCAAGGGGTTGACGAATCTAAGTGTCCCGCACGAGATAAAAGTGGTGAAGGAGATTCCGAAGCTCGGCACTGGCAAGGTGAACCACCGCGAGCTTCAGGCGCTGATGAAATTGCCGCCGAATCCACCCACTTCGCCCGCACTGTCGGGCAAATGAATCGAATGCAATCAATGCAATCGGCCTTCGAAAGCGAAGACCGAAACTAAGTGAAGCCTGCTCGGCAATCAGAATCAGCGGAATGATAATCAAATCGGCATAGATGAAGGAAATGACGCCGCCAAAACTGATACCGCCCGACCACAACACGCTTGAGCGCCATGTGACACCATATCCAGTCCTAACCCGTCACAATTTCCGGTCTTCGATGTCATCTTCGTAGGGCACGTTGTTCGCCTCGGCCCAGCCGATTACGAACTCCTTCATCGCCGCCTCACGGTGCCGATACCACTGGTCCTCAATGCCCAGCCGGTAAAGCGTATCCTTGAAATGGTGGAAAGCGCCGTGACCCTTGATCGCACGCCTGAGCTGTGCAGCGGCTTCCGCGTCGGGCAATGCCCCGATGAATCGCTCCATGTTTCGATATTCGTTGAACTCAAACTTGCCCGGCGGATCAATGAAGCGGTCGCCGTTGTGGTTCACGATCGCCCGCGCCGTTTCGACTTCTTCCTGCTGCCAGTCGGGCACGCTCGTCAACACTTTGTCCTCGCCCTCTTCCACGGCGCTCAGGATACGGTCCTCCACGCTGACGATCCGGCCGGTGTGCCGGTCAAAATAAGTGCGCCGATCCACGGACTCGAACTCGAGCGCGTCCACCAGTTCGCTCAGTTTGGCGAGTGGGTTCATACCGCGACTCTAGTCCCGCCAGGGGCGACGTGCAATAGCCTGCCGTTCGCCCCCAATTCGATCTTGGATGGCTGTTGATTTTGGAGTGCGGTTCGCACTGAAACCGGCAGCCTCGGTATGCCTTTATTGGTTCTAACTATCCGGAACGGTTTGCACTGGAAGATTTAGGACACAACAGCAAGGCCGTGCATCGTGCTTACGCGAAACGGGCGTTGATGAAAATACCATCCTTGGAAGATTACGAGAGGAAATCGGAGAACGCGACCATGCCGCCAGCAATTAAGTGATTGAAGCGAAGGCAAAAATGCCCGCTCTGGCGGCTAGAGCAGGTTGTTGGTTTTCAAACTGAAAGATTTGGCGTTTTTGCTTCCCATTTCTAATAAAAGGCAGAAGCTAGACTGTACGGTGCAAAAAACATACCAATAAACGGCTGTCACGTGCCAAAATGAGGTCTGCTATGAAACCACTTCTGTGCCGCATTCAGTTCCGCAACAATGTTAAATGCCATGAAAACAACCTGCTTCCTCACGGCCCTGTTTCTGCCGGCGTTGTGCCTCAATACTGCCAAGGCAAGCGTAATCATTAACGGAGCCAATCAGGCTGGAATCATTTTTACCAATACGGTTGCAGATTCCTACACCTTCACGGCCAATACGGGTGACAGCATCAACCTGCGGCTCGGGACGACGAATTTCCCTGGCAGGCTTCAATTGTATGGGCCGAATGCGGCGTTGCTGGATGCCGTCGGGGCCTACCCTGTCAACGATGATCTGATCGCCTATACCGCGACCAACAGCGGCACTTTCACCGTGCTGGTCAGCGACGGTTACGGGGGCGGGGCCGGCACTTACGAGTGGCATCTGGCTCAGGTTCCCGAGGCGTTCATTGTGCCGGCGGGTGACGAGGGCGGTGCCATGACCAATGGCGGGAATTATGACGGAACCATCACGTTGGGCGATTTGGACATGTTCACCTTCACGGCCAATGCGGGCGACAGCATTAACTTGCGGCTCGGGACGACGAATTTCGTTGGCAAGCTTCAATTGTATGGGCCGAACGGGGTGTTGCTGGATGCCGTCGGTGGCTACCCTGTCAAAGATGATCTGATCGCCTACACGGCAACCAACAGCGGCACTTTCACCGTGCTGGTCAGCGACGGTTACGGGGGCGGGGCCGGCACTTACGAGTT
>JANWKE010000058.1 GCA_025451535.1 Verrucomicrobiia bacterium | reverse complement strand
GAAAAAACCGCCCGCGCCCTGCTTTCGCGTGGAGCGCAGAGCATTGTGGTCGCCAGCCGCTCATTCGAACGGGCCCAAATCCTGGCAAAGGAATTCGGCGGACGCGCGGTCCCGTTCGACCATTGGGCGGCGGAGTTCGAAAGAATCGACATCGTTATCAGCAGCACGTCGGCGCCACATCACATTCTGGATCGGGCCAGGCTCGAACCGCTGATGAAGGCGCGGAAACAACGCCCGCTCCTGCTCATTGACATCGCGGTGCCGCGTGACGTGGATCCCGAAGTTAATTTTCTGGAAAACGTCTATCTCTATAACATCGATGACCTGCAGGCCGTTGCCGACGATTACTTGAAACAACGCAAGGACGAAATCGCGCGGTGCGAACAAATCATTACCGAAAAAGTGGAACCGCTGCTGGGACCAAAAAATCTTCAACCACGGATGAACACGGATGGACACGGATATAAAACACTGACAGGTCCGGCTTGAAAACAGGTTGATTATGTTTTTCTTTTATCCGTGTTTATCTGTGTCCATCCGTGGTTAATTATCATATGGCTGCTGAACGCCCCATCATCATCGCCACCCGCGGCAGCGCCCTCGCACTGGCGCAGGCCAACCTGATTGCCGCCCAGTGCCGTGAGGTGTTTCCCAAATTGCGGTTCGAACTAAAAATCATCAGGACCACCGGCGACAAATTACAGAAAGCCTCGATGGCGAAAGTCGAAGGCGGTTTGCCGAAAGGTTTGTTTACGAAAGAGCTCGAAGTCGCACTCATCAAAGGCCAGGCCGACCTCGCCGTGCACAGCCTGAAGGATTTGCCAACGGATTTGCCCGCCGGCCTCGTGCTCGCGGCCACTCCCAAACGCGCCGACGTGCGCGACGTATTGATTTACCGCGATGCCGAATTTATCAAAACTCGTGCAGCAGACACTGGTTCCGCCGACTGGGCTCCAGGTCAGGACACGTTACGCGGCTTCCGGCCGCATCAGAAGCTGAAGGATTTCCCTGCAAAAGCGACTATTGCCACCAGCAGCACCCGACGCAAGGAACAATTGCTGGCGGCGCGGCCGGATTTAAACGTGGTGGAAATCCGCGGCAACGTTTCCACGCGGATGCAAAAGGTCGCCGAGCGCGGTGAACTGGACGCCACGGTGCTCGCCCTCGCGGGCATCACGCGTTTGAATTTCGAAATCAAACCGGACGGGCAGCTCGTCGGCGACGCGGTGCCGGACGGTTTGCTGGCGACGATTCTGGATGTGGAGGTGATGCTGCCCTGTGTCGGACAGGGCGCGATTGGCATTGAGATTCGCGCGGACGATGAGCGCATCGCCAAAATTTGCGAGCGGCTGAATCATTTCAACACCATTCACTGCGTGACGGCGGAACGGGCGTTTCTGCATGCCATGGGCGGCGGCTGTCAGAGTCCGGTGGCCGCGTATGCCGAAATCACCGGCGACAAAATCTTCATGCGCGCCGTTTCCTTCCACCACGGACCGGCCGAACACGCTGAAGGGAAGCGCCCCATCGCCGAGGCGGCGCCGTTGGGCGAAGAACTGGCAGCGCAGTTGAAATAAAATTGCTCACCGCCCTCACCCCGGCCCTCTCCCCGAGGAGAGGGGGAATCGTCGCCAGCCTGTCGGCAATTCGTGAGTCATCGAAGCATTCGGATCAGGCGTAAAAGCTGTTCCTTCACCCGGGGGGGGGAGAAGGTCAGGATGAGGGCGGCCAAACGACGCCGCCTATTTTTCCAGAGCAGCGAGGATGGAATCCAATTGTTTCCGTTCGATATCGGTGGCCGTCCCGGCGACGATGTGCCCAGCGATGCTCCGTAGAACGTGAGCCTTGTCGGCAGGCAAATCCTTCAGGATGTTGTCCAGCAGGGTCTTGATGATGGCGACAAATGTGTTGCCGTTGTAATTGCAGAAAGGGGCGAGCCGGTGGCATTGAAAACCGATTTGAAAAACTTCAGTCAGGGTTATTTTTCTGGAACGACTCTTTTCCCACAATTCCTTCGCCGGCGCATAGCCATCGGATGTGGGTTTGTGCAGGGCTTTGCGGGCTTCACAAAGTGCAGTATTGATGAAAACAACCGTTTCCCAAGGAACTATTTGAAGCCAGTTTTTAACCGGGCCAGCCATTGCGGCTAGGCGGATTTTGACTTCTTCAGGCCGGCCTTAATCCGCTGCAACGTCGTCACGCCTTCGCTTTTCAAGTAGCCTTTGCCCGTCCGCGCCAGGACGGGTTCGGCGAGAAAACGATGCTGCATGCGAAGCCCCTGTTTGACGGCTTCTTTCAGGAATTTGTTTTCAGCCACGGTCACGTTAACAAGATACCCAATGAACCCAATAATCGCAAATTTAAAAACCGGGTCCTTTGAAACAAAAGTGTTTCCGGGCGCTGGCTTCGGAGCGCGAGTTGTCTCAACTCGCAGCCGTCACCGGCACGCGAACCGATTTATAAAATTTCCCCGGTTCGCTGATGTTTTGGAAGTGCTGCGGCTTGGGACAAGCCTCGCTCCGAACAAAAACGGCGCGAACTTTCGTCCGCGCCGGTGTTCCCCAGTTCCTCCTCCCGGGTGATCTTTACACGTCGTAGTACAGGAAGAATTCGTATGGATGCGGGCGCAGCCGGATGGCGTCGTGCTCCTTGCGCTTGCTGCTGATCCACATGTCGATGAAGTCTTCAGTGAAGACGTCGCCTTTGAGCAGGAACGCATGGTCCTTCTCCAGGCAATCGAGCGCTTCGCTGAGGCTGCCGGCCACATTCGGAACTTTCTTCAATTCCTCCGGCGGCAGTTCGTAAATGTTTTTGTCCAGCGGCGCGCCGGGTTTGATCTTGTTCTGAACGCCGTCCAGACCGGCCATGAGCAGCGCGGCAAAGGCGAGATACGGATTCGCGGCCGGGTCCGGCGGGCGATATTCGAGGCGTTTGGCCTTGGGATTCTCGCTGTACGTCGGAATACGGACGGCGGCGCTGCGGTTGCGCGCGCTGTAGGCCAGGTTGACCGGCGCTTCGTAACCCGGCACGAGGCGCTTGTAGCTGTTCGTGGTCGGATTGCAAATGGCGCACAGGGCCTTGGCGTGCTTGAGCAACCCGCCGGCGTAGTAGAGTGCCATCTCGCTCAAGCCACCGTATTCCTTGCCGGCGAAGAGCGGTTTGCCCTTTTTCCAAAGCGATTGATGGGTGTGCATGCCGGAGCCGTTATCACCGAAAAGCGGCTTGGGCATGAAACAGGCGGTCTTGCCATGCTTACGGGCAATGTTTTTGACCACGTACTTGTAAATCATCATCCAGTCCGCGGCCGTCACCAGCGTGCTGAAACGATAATCTATTTCCGCCTGACCGGCCGTGGCGACTTCGTGGTGCTGGCGCTCGATTTTGACGCCGAGCTCCTCCATCACCAGGCACATCTCGGTGCGGATGTCCTGCTGGGTGTCGGCAGGCGCGACCGGGAAGTAACCTTCCTTGTGGCGGATTTTGTAGCCGAGGTTGGGCATTTCATCACGGCCCGTGTTCCAGACGCCTTCGTCACTGTCCACCGAGTAGAAAGTGCCGTTGCTCTTGGCATCAAACTGCACATTATCAAAAATGAAGAATTCGGCTTCAGGACCGAAGAACGCCTGGTCGGCATGGCCGGTGGAAATAAGATATTTTTCCGCCTTTTGCGCGATGCCGCGCGGGTCGCGGCTGTAAGGTTCCAGGGTGCCGGTCTCGGAAATGGTGCAGGTGAGACTCAACGTCGGGACCGCGCAAAACGGGTCGATAAACGCAGTTTCCGGGTCGGGCATGGCCAGCATGTCGCTGGCCTCGATGCTCTTCCAGCCGCGGATGGAAGAACCATCGAAACCGAGACCCTCGCTGAAGATGTCCTCGGTCAGTTCGCCGACAGGACAACTGAAGTGCTGCCAGGTGCCGAAGGTATCCACGAATTTGATGTCCATCATTTTCGCCCCGGCCTTTTTAGCCATTTCAATTACGCTCTTGGGTGTAGCCATATTTTCAAATGCGAAGTTTTAATTGTTATGTTTTTTGCGCAAACAAGTTGAAAGCTGCGCCGGTGGTGACTTTCGCCAACAACCGGCGCAGCGTCGAGACTTTTTTTAATTAGCCAACGTAACCCTCTTCACCATGTTCGTTGATATCCAGGCCCTGGATTTCAACTTCCTCCGTCGGACGCAACCCAACCAGCGCCTTCGTGATGTAGGCAATCACAATCGTGCCCACAATGAACAGCACCAGCGAAACCCCGACGGTCTTCAACTGCTCCCATAATTGCGGCTGGAAGATGTGGTCGGTCACATAAGCCTTGAGGTTGGTGGCCAGGTTCGGATTGGCTGCCTGGCGGGCAAACATACCGGTCATGATGGCGCCGCACATTCCGCCGATGCCGTGGACGCTCCACGCATCCAGGGCGTCGTCCATACCGAGCCAGGCTTTGACCTTGTTACAGAAGAACCAGGGAATGGTGCCGGCCGCAATGCCAATCCAGATGGCGCCGGAAGGCAACACGTAACCGCAAGCCGGGGTGATGAGCACCAGGCCCGCCACCGCGCCGGAACAGAAGCCCAGCACCGTGGGTTTGCCTTTCACAATCCAATCCCACATCGGCCAGACGAAGGAACCGACTGCCGTGGCAATTGTTGTAGTGGTGAAGGCGTTGGATGAGATTACGTCCGCAGCCACCGCGCTGCCGGCATTGAAACCATACCAGCCAACCCACAGCATGGACGCGCCGATATAGGTCAGTACAATGCTGTGCGGGGTGAAGTTTTCCTTTCCAAACCCGAGGCGTTTGCCAAGGATGATGCACAGGACCAGACCTGACCAGCCCGAAGACATATGCACGACCGTGCCGCCGGCGAAGTCGAGGCCTTTGATTGCCGCGTTGGCATTCCAGCAACCGTTCATCAGCCCATTAATGCCCCAGACCATGTGACCTTGCGTGAAGTACACGATCAGCATCCACAAGGTCATGAAGACGAAGATGGCCGAGAATTTCATGCGTTCCGCGATGGAACCAATGATGAGCGCCGGGGTGATGATGGCGAACATCATCTGGAACATGGCAAACACATTTTCCGAAACCCAGTAAGAATAATTCGGGTTAGGGGCGGAAGTGACATTGGCCATCATCCAGCAGATTTTTGGACTGCCCACGATGGCTTTTATCAGGTCTTCCTTGTCGGCCGCGCCGGTGCCGCCAAAGATCATGCCGTAACCGCAGATGACATAAAGAATTGTCACCAGACCGGTGATCAGGAAGCATTGCGCGAGCACGGAGAGCACGTTCTTTTTACGAACAAGACCGCCGTAGAACAACGCCAGACCCGGGAGCGTCATGAACAACACCAGCGCCGTGCTGGTCATGAGCCAGCCATTGTGGCCGGCGCCGGGATAAGCAGCATTGCCCCCGATGCTGTTCACCAATCCTGAGTTGATGATTGGATCCTGGACCACAACATTGCCGTTGGTGTCCTTCAAAGGAGCCGTGGGGTCGCCGTTTTGGAAGTAGGCTTCAATCGCGGCCACGCGTTGGTCCAGCGAAGCTGCCGGCAAGGCTGCCGGCGCAGCGGCCGGAGCGTTGGTGGCCGCCATCGCCGGCGCGTTCGTGTCGTCCGCGCGCAGTGACGTAATGCCGCTGGCAGTGATTGCAATTAAAGCGAGGGTCAGTAAATATCGTTTCATGGTTCAGTTTTTATGAGGTTCAAGTTGTTGGTTGCTTAAACAGCCGCGTCGCCTTTCTCTTCCGTGCGAATGCGTATGGCCTGTTCGATGCCTGCCACGAAGACCTTGCCGTCGCCGATCTTCCCGGTCTTGGCCGCCTTGACAATCGCGCCCACCGCGGCATCGGCCTGGTTGTCCGCCACCACCAGTTCGATTTTTATCTTCGGCAGAAAATCCACGGTGTATTCGCTGCCGCGATAGATTTCGGTGTGGCCCTTCTGACGGCCAAATCCCTTGACCTCGCTCACGGTCATGCCTTCGATGCCGATTTCGCCGAGGGCGTCCTTGACCTCTTCGAGTTTGAATGGTTTGATGATCGCTTCAATTTTCTTCATAGTTGGTTCATAGTATGTTTGAACTGCGCCTGTCCCAGCCAACCCGTGCGCCTGTTTGCCCGGTGCCCCTCAGCTTCCGCCCGTAATCCACGAGCGCGTATAGTATGCTTCTGTCCACGGCTGCGATTGGCTCACGCGCGTTTAGCAACGGCAATGCCAGCCGGAAAAAATCCGGAATTGAAATCAAACAAACGCCGCGTTTACAAGGGGTTGAGAAGAAAATAAAATAATTGCGCGGTATTCAGCATCGCCACAAATCCTGTTTCCTTTTGCGCACGGAACAAAATTTTCGCCAGCAATGACGTGGTGGAAACCTTGCGAATAATTCGCGCCAGGCGGGGAAAAGAGGATGGTCGGAGCGACAGGATTTGAACCTGCGACAGCCAGCTCCCAAAGCTGGTGCTCTACCAAGCTGAGCTACGCTCCGACGCGCCACCATCATCGCACGAAATCTCCCCGCCGCAAAGCTTTTCCGTGGCGGCACCGTTTGGGTGGGGCAAGGCGACTGACGAGCCGGCTCGCGAGGACGCCCGCCCCACCGAAGGCTGCAAAAGGCACCGCCGCCAGCTTTTCCACCGGCTTTCGCGCTAGACGATGCCCGTTCGCGTGTTACACTTCCTTTGTTATGTCAACCGAAGCGCCCGCAGCGCAGAAAAAAGTCAACCTCCGCCGCCCCGATATTCTCGAGGCCGTGCAGGCCCAGGTGCTGTCGCATTATCGCAGCGAACTCGTCGAACGCGTCCGCGCCGGCGGCTGCGTGCTTTCCGCCGACAGCCTCACCGTCAAGCTCGCGAAGGAATTCGGTTTCTGCTACGGCGTTGAACGCGCGATTGACCTTGCCTACGCGGCCCGGAAATATTTCCCGCCGGACAAACCCATTTACCTGCTCGGCGAAATCATTCACAACCCCGAGGTCAACGACCAGATCCGCAACATGGGCATCCAGATCATCTCGCCCAAACCGACCGAGGCGGAAATGACGCGCCTGAATGCCGGGGATGTCGTGATGATCCCTGCGTTTGGCACCGAAGTCGGCACGCGCAAACGGCTCGAAGAAAAGGGTTGCGTGCTGGTGGACACCACCTGCGGCGACGTGATGAGTGTCTGGAAACGCGTCCGGCAATATTCCAAGGAAAGCGTCACGAGCATCATTCACGGCAAGGCGTGGCACGAGGAAACCAAGGCCACCAGTTCCCAGGCGCGCGCGTACGGCAGCGGACATTACCTGGTCGTCTTTAACCTGGCGGAGACGGATTACGTCTGCCACTACATCGTTCACGGCGGCGACAAGCAGGAATTTCTGGAAAAGTTCAAGGGCGCGTATTCGCAGGGGTTTGATCCCGAACTGCATTTGCAGGCCGTCGGCGTGGCGAACCAGACCACCATGTTGCGCGGCGAAACCGAGGAGGTCCAGCGCCGGTTCCGCGCCGCCATGGAAAAGAAATATGGCGCGGCCAGTGTGGCGGAACACTTCCGCTTCTTCGACACGATTTGCGGCGCGACGCAGGACCGCCAGGACGCGCTCCAAAAACTGCTGCGCGAACCGATGGATTTGCTCCTCGTCATTGGCGGTTATAACTCATCCAATACGTCGCACCTCGCCGAAATGGGTGAGGCCAAGCTGCCGACGTATTTCATCAAGAACGCGGCCAAAATGGAATCGGACAAACTTATCCGCCATTACGATCAGCACGCTAAAAAGGAAACCGAGACCCGTGACTGGCTGCCTGCCGGCAACATTACCGTCGGCATCACGGCCGGCGCCTCGTGCCCGAACAACCTGATCGAAGACGTCATTCACCGGTTGTTCGAATTGCGTGGCATCTCCGTCCAGAAACTGCTGGCTACTTGACGTGACAGGTGGCAGGTGGCAAGTGCCAGGAAAAAACGCTCGCCAGGCAGATGCCTTTCCTGTCACCTGTCACCCGTCACTCGTCACAATTTGAAACATGCCCCGCACCCGCCAGGAACTGGAACAAATCGAGCGGCAGATCCTTGCGCCGTACGCCCAGTTCAGCGGCGACACTCGTGGGCGCGATTACGCCGAATCGCCGCCTCAATGGCGCACGCATTACCAACGCGATCGTGACCGGGTGATTCATTCGCGAGCCTTCCGCCGGCTCGAATATAAAACCCAGGTCTTTCTCAACGGCACCGGCGATCATCTCCGGACCCGGCTTACCCACACCATCGAAGTCGCCGCCGTTTCGCGCAACATCGCCAGCGCGCTGAAGGTAAATGCCGATCTTGCGGAGACCATTGCGCTGGCCCATGACCTCGGCCATTCGCCGTTTGGACACAAGGGTGAAACGGTTCTGAACCGGTTGATGAGGAAACACGGCGGCTTCGAGCATAACCGCCAAAGCCTGCGTATCGTTGAGGAACTGGAACAAAAATATCCGGATTTTCCCGGCTTAAATCTTACCTGGGAAGTCCGCGAAGGGTTGGTGAAGCACTACACCGCCTACGACCATCCGGGTCGGCGAAAAGGATTCGACGCCAAAAATTCCTCGCTCGAAGCGCAAATTGCCAATCTGGCCGACGAAATCACTTACTACAGCCATGACCTCGACGACGGACTTGAATCCGGATTGTTGTCCGAAAGCAATCTACGCCGCGATGTTCGCATCTGGGCGCAAGCCGCGCGACTGGTTAAACGGGAACACGGCAATTTGCCTGACGAATGCCGCCGGTACTTCATCATCCGCACCATCATTGACCTGCAAATCCATGACGTCGTCGAAACCAGCGAACGGCTGATTATCGCTTCCCGGGCGCAATCCGCCGATGAAGTCCGGCTTTTCCCGAAAGCGCTGGTGCAGCACAGCCCGGAACGTCGTGTGTTGAACCTGGAACTGCGCGATTACCTCTACAAAAATTTATATTTCAACCCTGTCGTGTTTGAACCCAACCAGCGCGCACTTAGAATGCTCGAACAACTTTTTAATTATTATTTGGCGCATCCGAAGGAAATCGGCAAAGGCGCGCGTCGGCGCGCGTCCAGAACCGGCCTGCATCGCGCCGTGTGCGATTATCTGGCCGGCATGACCGACCGTTACGTCGGCCTCGAATACAAACGGATTTTCGGGGAGACAAATCGGGTTTAGCCGCAAATAAATTAGCAAACCAGCACCAGCTCCGCCGCCTTCCACCGTAACATCCGACGTGAGTCGGCTCTAACTTTTCCCGCGAAATAAAGAGCGGACTCACGTCCGCTGCTACGTCAATGAACGAGCACGAGAACGGCAGCGTCTTGAGCAGAGTGGGGATTTTTGGAAGCGCCAGAGGGCCGGCGCACCCCGGGACGCTTCGAACTTCCACCAGGTTTTGAACTACGGCAGCCTTCTGCTGCTTTTTCCAGGCACAGTTGGCGCGGCATCTTCCGATGATGTCGCTCCTTCCGCCTTCGCCTTCAACCACGGCACGACAGGGACGGAATTTGGGATTATTTAACTCCAATATTCCACAAAGATGCCAGCCCTATGGGCCTCCCTGAATGAATGCGTGTTAAATCGTGAAATTCGTGTCCAAGGCACTCCACGTTCATTCGTGTTCATCCACGGTCAAATCCGCTTGAGGACTTCGTCAGAAGAAAGCTCCGTGAGCAATTGCGCAACCGTTTTCCCCTGCCCCGCCAAAACCAAACCCGGCGCGATTTCGCTCAACGGTTGAAGCACAAACCGCCGTTCGTGCGCCCGCGGATGCGGCAAAACCAGCTCTGGCGTATCGCGCATTTCCGAGGCGAACGCAATTAAATCCAAATCCAAGGGGCGCGGCTCGTTCAGGACCTTTTTTGGTTGGCGGCCAAATTCTTCCTCGAACGACCGCAATTTTTTTAACAACGACTCCGGAGTTTCGCTCTTTTGCGGCACCAGACCGACGACCGCATTCACGAACAACGGCGAACCCGGGGGACAATTTACCGGCGAGGTTTGCCAGAGCGAAGATTTGAGAATCGGCCGGTTGGAGAAATTCTGCAGCCGTACCATTGCGTCCAGAATGATTCGCCGTGAATCGCCGAGATTCGAGCCAAGCGCCACAAACACAAACGCGCTGACTTGTGACTTCTGACTTCTGACTTCTGACTTCACTTCAACCCCAGCACGTCCTGCATGTCGTAAAGACCGGGTTTTTGTTTGACGACCCAGAGCGCCGCACGCAACGCGCCGTTGGCCAGTGTGTCGCGGCTGGAAGCCTTGTGCGTTAATTCGAGCCGCTCGCCGTTGGCCGCAAAAATCACGGAGTGATCGCCCACCACGTCGCCGCCGCGCAACGAATGGATGCCAATCTCGCCCGGCGCCCGTTCGCCAATGCCCAGCCGGCCATGCCGCACCACCTTGTCCAGATGCTGCTTGCGCACCTCGGCCAGGATCTGCGCCAGCATTTTGGCCGTGCCGCTCGGCGCGTCTATCTTCATGCGATGATGCATTTCGATGATTTCCAGATCGTAGTCCGGCCCCAAAATCTCCGCCGCCTTCCGCGTCAGCCAGAACAGCGTGTTCACGCCGGTCGAGAAGTTCGCGGTCCAAACCATCGGAATTTTCGTTTTGAACTTCAACACCTCGTTTCGCTCGGAGTTGGTATGCCCCGTGGTGCCGATAACCATGGCCTTTTTGTGCCGCGCGCACACCCCCGCAATGTCCGCCGTCGCGGTGTGCGAGCTGAAATCAACAACGACGTCACCCTGCGTGGCGGCGGCGGGAAGATCGTCCCCCATGTCAATCTGCGCGCCGATTTGCAGTTCGCGAAAATTCTTCGCGCACGATATAAGCGCCTGGCCCATCCGGCCTTTGGCTCCGGTAATAATGATTCTGGTCATAGCAATCAGGAGTTCGGAGACGGGAGACGGAAAAGCGGATTCAAAAATTGCTGCTTTGGTCAGCTTCCGTCTTCCATCTGCCATCTCTCATTTAAAGATTCCGCACGCCTTCATGGTTGCGCGCAATTTTGCGCGATTGGCAGCGCTCATCGGCACCAGCGGCAAACGGTACTCTTCCTCGATCAAACCCTTCATCGCCAGCGCGGCCTTGATGGGGACCGGGTTCGTCTCGAGGAATAAATCCTTGAACAGCGGATAAAGCTTTGCATGCAACTGCGACGCCTTCCGGATCTGGCCGCGCCGGAAGGCGGCCACCAGTTGCACCACGTCACGCGGAACCACATTGGACGCCACGCTGATGACGCCATCCGCGCCCACGGCCATGAATGGCAGCGTGAGCGAATCATCGCCACTCTGAATAACAAACTTCGGACCCAGCACCGCGCGCAACTGTGAAACGCGGTCGCAACTGCCGCCGGCTTCCTTGATGCCGATGACGTTTCTGCATTCGCGCGCCAGCCGCCGCACGGTCTCGACGCCGATTTCGACGCCGCAACGACCCGGGATGCTGTACAGCACAATGGGCAGTCTGGTTGTGCCTGCGATCTCCTGGAAATGCTGGAACAAACCTTCCTGCGTCGGCTTGTTATAATACGGCGCGACCTGCAACGATCCGTCGGCGCCGATTTTCTCAGCTTCGCGCGTCAGGTAAACCGCTTCACTCGTCGAATTCCCGCCGGTGCCGGCCAGCACCTTGACCCGGCCCGCGGAAAATTTCACGGTCAACGCAATGATTTCGAGGTGCTCCTCGTAATCCACGGTCGGTGATTCGCCGGTGGTGCCGACGGGCACGATGCCATCCACCCCGGCCTTGATTTGCATCTTGACGAGGCGTTCCAGGGCAGGCACGTCGAGCTGGCCGTTTTTGAACGGCGTCACGATGGCGGTGTAAGTTCCTGTGAACATGAATAAATCAGGCGGGTAAAGTAGCCCATACCCCGCATTTGACCAGCAGGAAATTGTTATGTCACCGGCGCGATTTTCACTTCCACCTCCATTTGGCGATTGAGTGTACCGCGGTAATTGCCGGCGACGGGCGGGACGTCGGCATAATCGCGGCCCACACCGATTTTCACATAGGTGTCGCCAATCTGGCAGTTATGCGTTGGGTCCAGTCCCAGCCAGCCAGCGGTTGGGATAAATACTTCGACCCACGCATGGGTGGCGCTGGCGGTCTCACTGGCCAGATAACCGCTGACGTAACGCGCCGGAATTTTCACGCTGCGGCACAAGCCAATCATCAGATGCGCGTAATCCTGGCACACACCGCGGCGTTGCGAGATGACGTCGTGCATGTGAGTGTGGACATGGGTGGCCTGGGGTTCATAATTCAAAAAATCGTGGGCGAAACGCATGAGTGCCAGCGCGGATTGCCATACATCAGTCTGGCCGGCAATGACATCCACCGCCAACCGCCAGGGTTCCACCTCGATTTCCACGTAACGGCTGCTTTGCAAAAAATCGTGGCAATGTTCGATGTTCCTTGCTTTGTCCAGTTTTTCGAGCGGACAGGGTTCGGCATCCGTCGCCAACGGTGGAAGGGGGTGAGTTTTTACGCGGGTCTGGCTTTCGATGAGTAAATAGAAATGGGGTTCGGGCACTTCAAAATGATGGATCCAGTTGGAATAAAAATCGAAGTACCGATTCAGCCGCACGGCGGGCAAAACGCGCAATAAAAAGGATTCCAGCGTCTGTCCGGCGTTGGAAGGCGGTTCGAGCCGGACCTCGTTAAAACTGTCGCACACCGGCGTGGCATACACGTAGCGTGTGCGATGAAAAATATCCCATCTCATGTCTTTAGCATCGGAATTCAGGCAACCCCGGCGCTATCAAGAACAAGGCGGCTTCAAAACGCCGTTTTTGCTGCTGTTCAGGTGAAATTGTTGGTTCATTTTATTGCCCTCCCGGTTTGCAAATGATTCGGGACTGTTGCTGTTGTTCCTCCTGCTGGACCATATGTTCATCGTCAGGGTTCTGGAAGGGTTGAAAAATATAGGCGCGGAACAACGCGTCACCGATTTCGTTCAGTTTGATTTGCGCCTGGTCCAAAGACCGATGCAGGCCGAGGTCGAATATTTCGTCAATCGTGTTGAATTGTAATTCGGCCAGAAAACGGCCGGTCAATTTCTCGGCATCGTTGCAAAAATGGCCGTCCACCACGCCGGAGATGCGCCGGATGGCGCGGTTCAATTCATTCAAGCAAAAACGCACCGAACGCGGAAAGTTGTCGTTTAACAGGAGGAATTCCGCGACCAGCCGTGGATGCACGTCGGCGCCGTGAATTGTCCGGTAGGCATCCCACGCACTGCAGGAGCGGAGCACGGCCGACCATTCGAACGCGTTGGTCTGGGTGATGGCCGCCGGCCCACCGCGTTCCGGTAGTGTTTGAGAGCGCACGTCAAGAATGCGTGTCGTCTTGTCGGCACGTTCCAGGAACTGGCCGGTCTGCACGAACCACCAGCCTTCGTCGTGAACCAGCGTGGCGTTGATGATGCCGATCAGATGCAGCGAGCCGGACTTTATTTCCTGAAAGAATTCGCTGGGGCTGCGCCGCCAGATTTCCCGCGCCTGCGGTGCGCGAACGAACAGATACAGCCGGTTCAATTCCTCCCACAATTCGAGCGTGAGCTGGTCACGCACCATGCGGGCGTTCTCGCGCGCCCGGCAGACGCATTGCACGATGGCATTGGGGTTTTCCGGCTGGAACACGAGGAATTCCGTGACGGCCTGGCCGCTGGTCCGCTGGTGCAACTGGAAAAACGCCGTTTCATCGCCCGTGGCCTGCACGATGGGCAGCCAGTAGTCGGCCAGTTTTTGTTCGTCCAGGTCACGCAAATCCAGGAGCAATTGCAGGTTCACGTCCACGATGCGCGCAATGTTTTCAGCGCGCTCGATGTAACGCGCCATCCAATAAAGCGAGTTGGCAACGCGGGAAAGCATTTTCGATTTACGATTTCAAAAAATCAATGGCCGCCCCCTGGCAAAACCGGCGCGTAAATCGCATGTCGTATATCATAAATTATGACCTTCGGCATTCGGTGTTCGGAGTTCAACGTTGGATGTTCAGTGTTCGGTTTACTCATCGCCATAAAGCACCCACGTGTCCTTGCTCCCGCCGCCCTGGGATGAGTTGACCACCAGCGATCCCTTGCGCAGCGCCACGCGCGTCAGTCCGCCAGGAATAATGGAGACGCGGTCACCCGATAGAATAAACGGACGCAAATCCACGTGCCGGCCCTCGAACTTGCCGTCGCAGTAGGTCGGATGCCGCGACAGATAAACCATCGGTTGCGCGATGTAATTGCGCGGCTCGGCCACCACTTTCTTGCGGAACTTTTCGATCTCCTCCTTCGACGCCTTTGGCCCCATCAACATTCCATAGCCACCCGATTCGTTTGCCGCCTTCACAACCAGTTCCGGCAAATGCTCCAGGATGTATTGCCGGTCGGCCTCCTCGTTGGCGAGGTACGTTGGCACGTTCGGCAAAATCGGTTCCTGCCCGAGGTAATATTGAATCATCTTCGGCACGAAGTAATACATCACCTTGTCGTCGGCGATGCCGGTGCCGATGGAATTGGCCAGCGACACGTTGCCGGCGCGATAGGCGTGAACGAGGCCCGGCACGCCAAGCATTGAATCGCGCCGGAATACGGTTGGATCCAGAAAATCGTCATCAATGCGCCGGTAAATGACATGAACCGGTTGAAGTCCCTTGGTCGTGCGCATGAACACCCGCGAGTCGCGCACAAACAAATCGCGGCCCTCGACGATTTCGATGCCCATCTGCCGCGCCAGGTACGTATGTTCGAAATAAGCACTGTTGTGGACACCCGGTGAGAGCAGCACCACCATAGGCTCAGCCACGCCCGCGGGCGCGATGTGCTTGAGACATTTCAGCAACTCCTGCGGATAATTTTCCACCGGCCGCACGTCAATGTTCTCGAACATCGCCGGGAACGCCCGCTTCATCGCACGCCGGTTTTCCAACACATAACTGACGCCCGACGGACAGCGTCCGTTATCCTCCAGCACCAGGTATCGCCCGGCCCTGTCCCGGATCAAATCCGTGCCGCAGATGTGGATGTAAATGCCTTTGGGCACCTCGAAGTTGACGAACTCCCGCCGGAAATGCCGCGCGGACAAAACATAAAACTCCGGGATGACGCCATCCTTGATGATTTTTTGTGCGTGGTAAATATCGTGCAGAAACAGGTTCAGCGCCGTGATGCGCTGGATGAGGCCGCGTTCCAAAAATTCCCATTCTACGGCCGGGATAATGCGTGGCAGCAGGTCAAACGGAAAAACTTTTTCCACGCCCCGGGCGTCGCCATAGACGTTAAAGGTAATGCCCTGGCGCAGGAACGCCGTGTCCACCGCCTGCCGTTTGGCACCGAACTCCGCCGGCTTGACGCCGCTGAACAACTTTCGAAATTTCTGGTAACGCGACCGCACCCCGCCCTCCGCATCGAGCATTTCGTCAAAATCATCATTGACCTTGTATTTTTTCAGCATAACCCCGAGTCGCTTTTTGCGCGGCGTGGCCAATTCCCGCCATTTTTCGTTGACCTGATGATGGCTTTGATTTTGACACCATAGTGCTCTTCTCCGGTCAGCATCGCGTGGATTTTCGCTGGTTTCATGCGATTCAACTGCCACAACCCCAATCCGGAAACCCGTCACCGATGAACATGGCCATGCTTTAAGCAGCCTCCTTGCCGAACTACACTATTCGTGCTCTTGCTCTTGAACATTCGTTTGCTTAATTTCTGCGCGCCTTGAAGAAAACGAATCCGGTCATACCGCGCAAGACGATCTATCGGCTTTCGATTTATCTGCGCTGTCTGGCGCGACTGCGCGAGAACGGCATCGGCACCGTGTCCAGCG
>JANWKE010000057.1 GCA_025451535.1 Verrucomicrobiia bacterium | reverse complement strand
GCCGGCGCTAAATAAGCGCTGGTCTGGGCCGGTTGAACCGGTTGTGCCGGTTGTGCCCGGTGATGATGGAAAAGGACGCAACCGTTGGCCAGCATCGCAATCAAGACCAAAAACCCGAAGGTCGAAAATTTCATGGCACCAGTTAAGCGCGCGACGGCACGCAGGTCAATTCACGATTCGACCAGGCAGCAGTACGTTTTGCCACGGTAAGGACGCCGCGCGGCGGCGTCACCGTCCGCGTTCAGCGGACGGAACCTGAACTACCATGAATCCTCCGGTGTTTCGTTGCGCCGCTGAACGCGGCGCGGTCATCGCAGCGCGATGACCCTACCTGAAATTCCAGAACGTACCACCACCTTCGTCCAGGCTGGTAGGGCGAGTGTGCTCGCGAGCCACATTCGGAGAATGGTGATGCGTCCAGACATTTCAAATTGTTTCAACTGCCAGGTTGTTTAAATCTATTCAGTGATGACCGTGTCTTCATGTTCGTAAGGCGGCGCGCAGCAGCACAGTAATCGCAACGTTTCATTGCCGGTGTTCCAAAGTTTATGTTTCCGGCCGGGCAAAATCGCAATGGCATCACCAGCCTTCACGTCCCGAGTTTCATCTTCAATCCGTATTCGCCCATTGCCATGCGTGATGTAGTAAATCTCCTCGGTCTTGACATGATAATGTTCCTGGGTGCTGCCCCCGGCGGGCAACCGCGCCTCCGCGAGGCTCTGCTGACGGATGGCTGAGTTGCGGTGCGCCAGCAATTCGCGGATTTCCGAGCCGTCCTTGGTGATGAACGGCAGGACTTCGTTGAGGTTTTTGATGTCCATATATTTTGAAGGGCTAATAATGTTCCGCCGTTCCGGCAATTTTCGACCAATCCGTCTGCCCGATGATAACGCCGGCCACAATCAAAATCATCGCCACCCAAAACGTGGGGGTGACCGGTTCCCGGAGACAGAAATGTGCCCAGGTCATGGTGCTGAGCGGAATCAGGTTATTGAACAGCATTACCCGGCTGGTACGCCAGCGGCGGAGTGCACTGTTCCAAAGCGCGTAGGGAATCACGCCGCCGCACACGACACAAAACGCCAGCACGCCAAGGTATGCCGCATTGACGGGCAGTCCCCGCGCGACAATCCCCACCAGGCCGAACGGCAGCAGCCACACGCCGGACATCCACATCGTGTGCGCCGCGACTTCCGTCCCGCTCAGTTGCATGCTCAAAAACCGCACCTGCCGGCTGAAATATGCCCACAGGACACTGCAAGCCAGGCCAAACAATTCTCCCAGCAAGTCCAGCCTGGCCGTTTGCAGCGCCGGCCACAACAAGATCAACACGCCGCCGACCGCCAGCATCGCCGCGCCGTACCGTTTCGCGCTCGCCCAGCTTCGTTGCGGCCGTTCCTCCCACAACAAGGCCCAGACCGGCGACGCGCCGAGATACAACGCCACGTGGGACGCACTGGTCAGCCGCAACGCCCAATTGAAGGCGACGATGTATACCGCCAGGCTCAACCCGCCGCGCAGCCATAGTTGCCGGCGCAAACCGGCAGTCAGCGGATGCCGTTCGCCCAGCCAGGCGGTGTAACGCAACACGACCAGCAATACTGCCCCAGCCAGGAGAAAACGGATGCTGCCGGTCCAGATGGGGGGCCAGGCCGTGACCAGCCATTTGGTGCCGGCGTTGTTCCCGCCCCACAAAAAGACCGTAAACAGCAGACTCCCGGCGATGGCGGCGTTGTTTTTTTGCTGTGGCACCGCGGGAGTTAGCCAACGTGCGAGCGCGTTGCCAATGAAATTTATCGTTTGAAGCCGGCGCGCGCCCTCGCCGGACAGGCCTGTTCGTCAAACAATCCGTGCGGCGGGAGAGGTTAATGTCTCCACCGTTGGCCGAAATGCCGGCGCTGTTTTATGGGTTGGGTGGTGAAGCCACCCCACCGTTGGTAAAGTGGATATCATCCAACTCGATACTCGAAACGGCCGCATCGGTGCTCAGGATTTCGAAGAATTGACTGACGGCGGTGAGATCCACTTCGGGCTCAAAGTCGGAGATGGGTATGCTGACCACGTGCCAGTTGCCGTCGCGGACGAATCCGTAGGGATCGCTGCCGGATTGGAACGTGATCCATTTCTGGCCGACTCCATCGATGTTGCCGCTCTTCATGCCGATCATGAAGGCAGTGGCAGTGGTGGTCTTCATGGCGAACTGCAGTTGGCTGCCCGTGTAGCGGAAGGCCGACATGTTGTATTTGATGTTCGGCGTGAAGGCCATTCCCGTCCAACCCAGCCCGGCTGATTGGAGACTGATATCCTGCGCGCCTTCATACGGATTTTGTGTCCCGGGCACCATCGTGTTCGCCCAGATGAAAAAGTTGCCTTGCACACCCAGGTTGAATGATCCCGCAGTCTGGTGTGCCGCCGTCTCGGTGTAGACGCCGAAGTCGCCATTTTGCGGGGTCACCTTGGCAGCGCTGGGCTCCCACCAGACATTGTCGATGGACAGGTTCAGTGCCGAAGGCGCGTTACCGACACTCGAGATCATGAAGAATTGGCTCATGGTGCGAAAATCGGTGTTGGCAAACCGGTTCAAGGGAATTTTCAGCGAATGCCACTGGCCGTCGCGGGCAAATCCGAACTCCGATGTCTGGTCGGTTCCCAGCGGAAGCCAGAACTCGCCACCCCGGCAACTTTTGATTCCCACTTGCATGGGCGTGGCGTCCCCGGCGGTGGTCCGAATATCAAAGTGAAGATACCCGTCTGAGTAATTCATCATGTTCCGGAAATTCGGCAGAAACACTCCCATGCCAAACCAGTTGCCGCCGGCGATATCGAACGACCAGCACGTGGAGCCCTCGGACGGCGGCGGCGGGCTGGCGCTCGGAGTCATGTTGTTCCAGATGTAGAGTGCAGCATTGTTACTGTAGGCGAAGTCGGTGTTCGGGTCCGAGTTGGTGGTATAGGTGAGGGAGTCGTTGACCGGCGTGGTCTCGGTAAAAACTCCGAAGTTGCCGCTTTCTGCCGAATTATCACCAAAATACAATTGGGTATACCCGTTATTGGAAAGCCGGATCCAATCGACATACATCCGGGCCGGCATGGTGGCTGTGACACCGGCGGGACTGTAGACCCCCGTATAGGAGGGATTATAGCCGCCGACGGCAATGTTCAGGATCGGGAACATCGGCTGATGAAACTCGCTGAGATAATCTGCCGTGATATCGAAGGACCCGTAGGGGACGCCATCGAGATAAAACGAGATCGCGGTCGGCGTCCAGGACATCTTGTAGAGATGATAATTCTGGGTCAGGTCTACCGAGTTGGTAAGCCACGTAACGTAGTTGCTGTAGCCATTCGTGGCATTTGAGTAGTGCACGGCGGAGTCAATCAGCTCCTGCTGAATACCCTGGGCGATCCCGGCGGCGCTGCCCATCTCGAGCACGTCCACTTCACCACACGCGGGCCAGACGATCGCGCCGGCATTGTTGCCCATGAGCCAAAACGCCGGCCATAAACCGTTGGCGGTATTGGGGAGTTTGATGCGGGCTTCGAGATCACCGTACATGTAGGCGAATCGTCCCTGGGTAAGCATGCGCGCGGACGTGAAGGAGTTCCCGAGATAATTCTCACGGCGCGCTTCAATCACGAGCGTTCCATTCGTAACGTACGAATTCTCGTGACGGGCGGTGTCATTTTCAAATTGGCCATTGCCAAAGCCGCCACCGCCGGTGTCGTACGTCCAGGTGCCGGAATCAATTGCGTTGCCATTGAACTCATCCGACCAAACGACGCCACTGGTATTGGTCGAAATTTGAGCCTGGATGGTGGCCGCCTGACTCTGACCGTTGGGAGAGATCGTGATGATCGATATGAAATAGGTCACGCCTGAGGTCAAGCCGGGGATAACGGTGCTGGTCACATTCCCCAGGTCAATAATATTCGTCGTGGTTCCGTTGGTATCACCATAGAACAGGCGATAGTCGGTCACCCCGGGCGAAACGCTGGCCGTCCATGCCACGTTGATGGCATTCGTGGTTCCCGCCGGCACCTGGTGCAGGCCGGTTGGCGGAAGGACAACAACCGGAGGGATTATCAGCCGAAAGAACATCGCGCTGTTGGTCATTGGGGCCAGAATGGACTTCGCGGTCCCATCTCCGACGATCACGGAGAAGTTGGTGTTCCAGGCGGCCGCTGAAAGGTTGGTGGTCGATTCGGGGTTATACTGAACACCGGATGTGCTCGGCCAACTGATTTGGACCATTGGCAGGCTGGCCACCGCAAGGACATTGGTTTCGGGTGAGGTGCCGGGGCCGGGACTGCCGCTCCCGAGTGTGACATCATCTATGTCAATGTTGGCCGACTGGGCCGGGATCGCCGCGCCGGCAAAGTGGAAATAGATCGTTGCCGACGTCGCGCTGGCCGGAGCGGTAACCGTGTTGCTGATTATGGTATAGTCGCTGCCAGCGGTAAGACTGAATGTTTGGTAACCCGTGTCCCCACCGGTATTCCATAGAATTCGCCACTGTGAACTCTGTCCCAGGCTGCCCGCCAGAGCCTTCGCGTAGAAAGTAAATGGATAAACAGTTCCCCCCGTCACCGGTACCCCTGTCTGGTTAAACTCAACCACCGGACCCGCACCGGTGCTGGCCAGGTGTACTTGGAAGTCGAATGAACCGCTGTGCGTACTGTCATTGGTGCGAACACCATACACCGGGCCGCCAGCAGCCGTATCCAACGTCCAGTTGCTGGCGCTGCTTCCGCTGCCGGCCTCAAATCCCCCGTTCGTGGGGTTTACGGAAGAAGGGGGTATCCCCGGAACTATTTCCAAATCCTGATACTGTCGACTGCCGCCTGGAACCGGATCAAAAAGTGTGCGCGTCGTTCCATTGCCGGCGACAGCCGCGACCAGATCGGTCCAGGTGGCACCGGAGATGGGGGACCATTGCAGATGATAGGTACTGGTTGTATTCGTTGTCGGCCAACCCAACTGAACACCGGACTGAATGTTGAGCTGCACTTGTGCTCTGCCCACGTCCGTACCAATACCAAACACCAGGGCGATCACTGCCAAATGGATGGGGAGTACTTGCTTCAGGATGAGGTTCATCATACCGCTTGTGTTGAACATAGTATGTTATACTACACTTAAGATTGTGAGGTCAATGATTTTATTACGGATACGCTTGGTTTATCTACTTCGACTTGCTCCAGGACCGGTGCTGAATCGTTACCGTGGCAAGCGCAGCACGTTTGCACATTACCAGTGTAGACAAAAAACAAAGAGCCTGTTTGACAGGCTCTTTGTCGTAATCTCAACCCTCGTCCAAGCGCTTCAGGCCTTGCGGCTGCGACGCACTGCCCAGACCCCCAGCAGTCCCATCGCAACCAGGGAAAGAGACGCCGGCTCGGGAACTGGAAGGCTCAGCACGACATTGTCAATGCCCACTTGATCCATGGCCCCGATGTTGGCTCCAGTGGTCGCATCAAACTCGATATACAGGTGATCGCTTCCCGCCACAGTCGTAAATGTACCGGTGTAGGTCGTCCACCCGCTGGCGGATGGGAAATAAGGCCCCAGGAGGCCAGGGCCCTGACTGATTACTCCGCCCGTGGAGTTTTCATCGAATATGTGAATGAAATCAACTCCGCCCGCAGCCTGATTACCGCCGAGTAGATCGAACGAATAGGTGACTGTTAATCCCGCACCAACAACACTGCCATTGGGAGTCACCTGTGACTAAGCCAGATTATAGGCTTGCAGGGAATTGTTCAACCAGGCGTAGTCCGTCGGGTTACCGCCGGTCGGATTCACGGTGATTGTGGCCCCTGACGCTGCATTCAATGGCGTCCAACCGGTCAAATCTCCGGTCGAAAAACCCGGATTTAGAATCAAGTTTGCAGCGAATGCGGTGTTCCCGATCAAGAGACCCGCCAGACTCGCCAAACCGGTGATGGTTTTTAATGTAATTTTCATGATGAGGCGTTGATTGGTTGGAGTTTTTTGGAGTTGTGTCAATGGTTTTATCACGGCGTTGTGGCAGTGTCAATGGTTTTATCACGTTTTCGACGTTTTTCCCGAGTCCTGGTTCCCCTTGCTCAATTGTATCAGACAATAGACCAGACAGTTTTTTGTCCACTTCGCCTTCTTGCGAAACACTTCCGCTCTCTTGAGGTTCCGAATCGCATCCGCCTGGTTTGAATTATCCTGCAGGAAATTGGTTTGACCGTCACGGCACCGGGTTTAATTTTCACGCATGGATCATGCGCCTGGCTTTCTTAAACTGGTGAACGATGCCAAAACGCGCGTCCGCGAAATCACCATCGAACAGGCGCGCGAACGGCTGAAACAGAATCCCCAGGCAGTCTTAATGGACGTGCGGGAAGACCGCGAATGGCAGAAGGAACACGCCGTCGAAGCCGTGCATCTTGGCAAAGGCATCCTGGAACGTGATTTGGAGAAGCTGTATCCCGACCCGGCCAAAGAAATCATCATGTACTGTGGCGGCGGATTCCGGTCGGCGCTCACCTGCGATGCGGCGCAAAAGATGGGTTATCATAATGTCCATTCGCTCGCCGGCGGTTACAAGGCAATGGCCCAATCCGGCTGGCCGATGAAGAGTGGCTAATGAAACCGCTATCACCGTAGCGGCGTCTCGGCAGAGCGCCGCAGTTCTACAATTAAGAGTGCGGCTTTCTCTCGAAAGCCGCTACTTCAGTTTGGTGAAAAAGCGGATTTCCCGGGCAAAACTTTTTCCCGAGTCCGAAGCATGAATCATATTAAACAAAAATTGGTCATCACCCGGCTGCTGGAATTTCGAACGGTACGGAGCATTTGCCTCCATGGCGCCCGGCCAGAAATCACCGCGAATGGTGCTCGGTTCCGCCTTCCACGGCATCGTTGCGCCTACGGCCTTGCGGACTTTCTGGATGGCGCCGGCTCCCCTGAAATGGATGACCTTTACCGGGCCATAGGCCATGTACTTGGAAGTCCCCTCCAGACACGGTGGCCGGTCGCCAATGGCCGGAAAATAAAATTCCTTCCATTTTTCTTCCGGCAGGTTTTCATTCCCGGCGAGCGTGCATTCTGCCACCACGATTAATCCCAACGCCCTCACCCGGGCCTCGACCTGACCGTTCAGCTTTCGCCAGAACGTGTCCGGTTTGATGATGACCAGCGTGTCTTCCGTCTTATGATCTGTCATAGCTTTTTTGGATCTTAGTCTGCAGTGGGCTCCAACGCTTAGCGAAACAGGGCCTCATTTCTTATCGACAGGAATCCAGTCTGGGGACCACGACATAACTGTTCCCATGCACGAGGGAAACTGCACCTCGCCTTGTATAACCGCCGCATACCCTCCACCGGCCGGGTCGGCTTTAAATGACACACTGTGCCAGGTAATCGCAGTTTCTCCCTTGCCACTGGGCCAATTTTCTGCCGAGCCCCAATTTTTCCCGTTCTTGTCGACTCCAGACCATACGAACAGGGTGGATGGATGTTCGCTTATGAACTGGTGAAACGCATTCGTGTCAACTTTTCCGGACAGAGTCACATACGACATTTTAAAAAAGCCAAGCTCCCAATTCACTTTCCCTACGAAGGGAAACTTTTGGATGAGGGAATTGGTGAAGGTGACAGCGATTTCTGGCCCTGCTTTGTTAAAGACCCTCTGTAAATCAGAAACGCTGGCTACTGTCCCATGACGGGGAACAAGCACCGACAAAACAGAACAGACAACAAAAATTCCGCATACCACAACCAAGAGCAGCACAACCCGAATGATGATCTTCTTCAACGTGTGCCTAACCCATTATCAAACCGCAAAACTGCGATTGGATTTCTCCACCGTCACCACCGTGGCAGACGGAACGTTGCGGCGTTGGAAACCAACGCGATTGAATGCGTTGCCGAGCGCCACGACTTTTTCACGTGTGCATTCGCCCATGAAGCAGACCTGGATCCAGTTTTTCCGGCGCAGATATTCGCTGTTGCAACTGAGGAGATAACCGGCTTCCTGCATTGCTTCGCCGGTTTTCGTCGAATTCATCTCCGGCGGCAGCGCAATGGTGATGACCGCCGGCGACAACAACGCGCCGTTACCAATCAGATTGAAGCCCGTTTCCATCAACCGTTCGCGCAGCCACGCCGACCATTCGGCGGTTTCGGCAAAGCGCCGAGACCAGTTCACGCGCTTCACCGCGGCGTGCAACGCATGCAGCAGGTTCGAGGAAAACGTAAAGGGCGTGCCTTCGTGCAACGCGCTGAAGCCGAGGTCAAGGTAACGTGGCAGTTTGTCCGGCGCGGCCGGCACATCGTGATGGTAAAATACCATCGAGAGTCCGGGATAAGCGCGCAGCCCCTTGCCGCTGGAACCGGATGCCATGTAAACGCCGGTCAAATCCACATGCATCGTGCCGATGGTGCTGATGCAATCGAGGCAGAGTTTGGTCCCGTGCCGCGCGCAGAGTTCCTTCAGCGCGGCCAAATCGGCCAGCAGACCGGTGGACGTCTCGCAATGCGTGCACCAAAGCCAGTCAATTTCCGATTTCCGATTTCCGATTTCCGATTTTTTAGAATGAGAGGGCCCGCTCCCGATTCCGCAAAGCTTTTTTTCCGCCGCGGCCAAATCCAGCGGCTGACCCCAATCAAATTTCAATGCGTCGAATTTCAGGTTGAACCGCCGTGCCTGGTCCACGAGCCGCTCGCCAAACTCGCCGTTGCTCAGAATCAAACCCCGTCCGCCCAACAACGACAACTGCCCGGCCACCACGTCGTTGGCCAGCGTGCCGGAACCCATGAACACCCCGACGTTTTTGGCCCGGACCAGGTCGCAGAGGATTTGCCGGGCGGATTGGAAGTCCTTTTTAAAGCTGTCGCCGCGATGCGATTCGGGCGCCTGCTCGAACGCGCGGCGCACTTCGCGGCGGATGGCCACGGGCCCCGGCAGAAAATTCACCGCGCTGGGCTGGAACGAGCGGGCCGGTGACGAGCGCAGAAATTCACGGGCCGTGACCTCGAAGGTTTCGAGCGTGACATACATTGGCTGAAACTGCGCGTCGCCGCTGCCAACGACCGGGCCGAACGGCACGAAACCGAGGTGCTGGTAGAGCCGGAACTGCCGGGTGGTGCCGGAAATGATGGCGAGGTCGTAGCCTTTCTCGACGCCGTGTTGCCAGAGCAACGCCAGAATGCCCTGCAGAATCTGGCCGCCGCGCGCACCGCGGAATTTTTTCTCGAGGGCCAGCAACCGGATCTCGCAGATGGTCCGTCCCCGGGGCAGATGGACGTCGAGGTCGGGCAGTTTCTGGTCGAGCGAGAAGGGACGGTTGCCGCGCACGGCGAGCATGCCGACGAGCTTTTGGTTTTGCAGACAAATCAAATACGTGTTTTCGGCGTGGAATTTGTCCACCAGCCGGCGGGTGGCCGACGGATGGTGTTGGGGGATTTCCTCGACAAAGGTCTTAAAATTAAGCCGGTGAATCTGCTCGAATTCCCAATCCTCGTTCGCAGATTTAAAGACCAACGGTTCCTGTGCGCTCATAATTTTGGCTGTTCCGGTTTGGTGGCCGCAGTGCGGCGCGCGGCCAGTACGGCAAATTCATCGGTCAAATTTTTCCGGTGCGCAATCAAAATCATTACCGTCAAAATCGTCAACATGGCCACTGTGAAATTGCCCCGGTCCAGAAACCAGGCGATCATCGGGAAACAGGCAAAGGCAAACATCGCCGGCAATAGGGATTTTCGCATCAGCGCAAACCCGGGCAGGAACAGCACGGGAAACATCAAAGCGACGTGATAATCAAAAATCAGCAACGCACCGAGAGAGGTGGCCACGCCTTTGCCGCCGTGAAAACGCAGCTGCGCGGGCCAGAGGTGGCCGAGGACGACTGCCAGCAGGGCAAGCAACGCGAAACGATTGTCCCCGGTCCATTCGCGCGCAATCCAGACCGCCAGTGCGCCCTTGGCGAAATCTCCCAACAGCGTAATGGCAAACCCGGCTTTGCCCAGAACGCGTCCGGCATTGCGGGCACCGAGGCTGCCGCTACCAATCATCCGGAGGTCTTTGCCGGTGCGGGCGCGAACGAGGTAGTAACCGGTGGCGAAGCATCCCAGCACATAGGCTTCCAGCGCGCAGCCGGTCACCTGGTGCCAGTTTGCGGACTGCAGTTGTTGGATCCAGTCCATGGGGGCAGTCGCGTCTGACGTTTTGGCGATTCTACTGCAAGCCCGGTGTTTTTGGAAATTAAAAAAAATTTCCCGGACATCAATTAATTCAATGCGCGGAAGGTTTTGTCTCGCGAGGACGATTTACGACCTTCAGTTCAACTTCAATATCCGGGCATGACAAACCGGCAAAAAAAGACGTGACAAACACGGTGAGACGACGTAAAAGGCGCGTGTTTTCCCTGAACAATGGCTCGGCTCATCGTCAACCCGGGAAGAGAGGGCGCGTGGGAAATTCCGTTGCGAGACGGGGTCACATCCCTCGGGCGGGGCGAACACAACCATTTTCAAATCAACGAGCCATCGGTTTCCACCTCGCACTGCCACATCCTGGTCAACAACGGCGACATCACCATCAAAGACCTGGGCTCGACCAACGGCACCTTTGTGAACCAGTCGCCCGTGAGGGAAGCACAATTACAGCCCGGCCAAAGGCTGCGATTGGGCGGCGTGGAAATGCTCCTGGAGGCGGACGTGCCTCAAACCGTTCCACCTCCTCCCATTCTGGCGACTGGTGGCTTGCGCATCACGCCGCGCGCGGCCGAACCTCCGTCCCCACCGGAAGCGCCGCCCATTCCACCGCCCCTGGTGGCGGCACCCACACAGGGAATTTCCGTTCCCGGCGGCAAGCTGTTCTGCAAATTTCATCCCAAGTCGCCCGCGCGGTACCAGTGTCACAAGTGCAACCGCACTTTTTGCGAATTATGCGTGACCTCGCGGAATGCCGGTGGTGAGGCTAAAAAAATGTGCCGGACTTGCGGGGTGGAATGTGTGCCCCTGGCAATCGAGTTCCGTCCCGAAGCAGTCAAAGGATTTTATGCGCGTTTGCCCGGGGTGGTCGTCTATCCCTTCAAGGGCAGCGGTATACTGGTTTTGATTGCGGGCACGATTGTCATCGCCGGGCTGCAGTTCATCAGCGCCGGCCTCTTCTCGATCCTGACAAAAATCATCGCCTACGGTTACCTGTTTTCCTACATGCAGAACATCATCCACGCCACTGCCGCCGAGGAGGTGCAGATGCCGGAGTTGCCGGGGATGGACGATGTGTTTGCGGGCTTTGTTCGTCTGGCCGGCACGGTGCTGGCGGCCTTTGGCCTGGCGATCGGACTGGTGGTGGCCAGGATCTTCGAGGTGGACGTCCCCGTTTCCTTCATCGTCATCGCGGTCATTTTTGGCTGTATTTACTTCCCGATGGCGTTTCTCGCCGTCGCGATAAAAGACAATCCCCTGGCCGCCAACCCGCTCATTGTCGTGCCGTCCATTCTCAAGGTTCCCGTGGCGTATCTTGTCACGGTCATCCTGTTCGGCGGCATCTTTGGCATCAGCCAGTTGGGCAACCTCATCGCGGCCGGAATGAAGATGGTCACGTTTACGACCACGTCCGGCTCGATGCTGTTAATGGCGATCGGATTCCGGCTGGTGTGGAGCTTCATCAGCGTTTATCTGCTGACCGTCAACATGCGCATCCTCGGGCTGCTTTACCTGACCAGGAAAGGCGACCTCGGCTGGTGATTCGCCCGGCGGCCAGATCGATCAGGGTTCCTTCCAATCCAGCGGCGCCAATGGCCGAAAGCCCGAATGGTTCGGAAGCCTTTGCCAGCGCCGTTCCAGCCGGGCAATGCGTTTGTCCAAAGCCGGATGGCTGCTGAACGCGCGCGGCAGCAGGTTGTTCGTTTTGGATTGGGCATCAAATGCCTTCAGCTTTTTAAACATCTCAATCATGCCACGCGGATCAATGTTCGCCGCCACCAGATATTTCCAGCCAAAATCGTCCGCCTCCAATTCGTATCCCTGCGAAAAACCCTGGGTCACCAGCAATCCCGAACCGCTGCTTAACACGTCCAGCGTCTGGTCGCGGCTGTGAAGAAATATCCCGAAAACCACCAGCGGCCCGGCCGCGGAGATGATTTTGCGGGCGTGATGATGCTGCGTAATATGCGCCATTTCATGGGCGATGACTCCCAGCAGTTCTTCGGGCCGGTCCGCCAGTCGCAGCAGGGCCGTGGTAATAACAATGTGCCCGCCCGGCAACGCAAACGCGTTCGGGTACTCGCTTTCCACGACGTGGAATTTGAATTGCGTTTTGCCTGCCGGTACCGCCTGTGTCAACGGCGCCGCCAGCGCGGTCAGCCGCGACACCTCATTTGAATCGTCTACAAACTTCAGACTCCCCCGCAGCTCCTGGATTTGTTCGTCGCCGAATGTCTTTTCCCATTGGGGCGGGACATCGGCCGCCAGCGAACGGACCATGATGCCCATGGACAGTGAGACCAGGCACGCGATCAACGCACAGGCCGCAAAACAATAAAGCGTAATGCGCAGCCGCCGCCCCAGCTCTCGGCGGGTCAGAATCGCCTCCAATTGACTCCGCACGTGGCCGGATTGCACCAGCGACGCGCATTCCAGAACGGAATCGTCCTCGGTAAAAACAGTCACGCCGGAATGCCGCCGGTCCCAAAAATAGACCCGCGTGTCGCTGCCCCGCCCCAGTCTGACTTCGAGTTGTTCCAGGGGAATTTCGCAGTTAAACCCCTCCCCTTGAAAGAGCAACCGCCGCCGGTCCGCCGCAAGTCTCCCGGCAACCGCTTCACAGCTGACATCGGGTTGGACCATGAACGCCTTGAAATTTTGGCTCGCTTCGTTCATGCGCTGGTGATTTGTGCGCTCACGGGAGATTCATTTCAACCAAAAAACCAAAGGCCACAAATCTCCAGTTCAGAGTTGAAGCCGGCCGGGTTGTGCGGCAGATTCTCTGTGCCAGGGCCCATGGAATGTGGACTTACGAACCCCGCCAGGGCCGGAAGGCAGCAACGGTAGTCTGCTCGACATCTGCCGTGGTCACCCTGGCATTCGAATTTACGATTTTTGATTTACGATTTACGATTTGAAAAGGGGCCACCATCTGGCACACAATCATCAATCATAAATCGTAAATCATAAATTTTTCCGCCATGGCATATCAGGTCATAGCCCGCAAGTACCGCCCACAGCGTTTCAACGACGTCGTCGGCCAGGAACACGTCACCCGGACGCTCACCAACGCCATCGAACAAAAGCGCATCGCGCACGCCTACCTGTTTTGCGGCCCCCGCGGCACCGGCAAGACCACCATCGCCCGCATCTTCGCCAAATGCCTGAACTGCGAGGGCGGCCCGAAAATCGATTTCAGCGACCAGGACCCGCGCTGCATCGAAATCACCGAAGGCCGGTCGCTCGACGTGCTGGAAATTGACGGCGCGAGCAATAACGGCGTCGAGCAGGTGCGCGAACTGCGCGAAACCTGCAAATACGCCCCCGCCAATTCGAAATTCAAAATCTACATCATTGACGAAGTCCACATGCTCTCGACGGCGGCCTTCAACGCGCTGCTCAAGACGCTCGAAGAGCCGCCGGCGCACGTCAAATTCATGTTCGCGACGACCGACCCGGAAAAGGTCTTGCCGACGATCCTGTCGCGCTGCCAACGGTTCGATTTGCGCCGCATTCCCGCCGCGCTCATTGTCAAGCACCTGACCCATATCGCCAAATTGGAAAAGGTGAAGATTGACGAACCCGCACTGTACGCGATCGCCCGCGGCGCTGATGGCGGGATGCGTGACGCCGAATCCACGCTCGACCAACTCATCAGTTTTTGCGGCGATAAAATCGAGGAAGCCGACGTACTCACGATGTTCGGCCTGGCGGCGCAGAGCCAGGTTCTCGGTCTCAGCCAGGCCGTGCTGGCCGGCGAAATCCAAACCGCGCTCGGTCTGTTGAACGAACTCGCGCAAAACGGCAAAGACCTTGGCCGGTTGTTGGCCGACTTGTTGAGCCATTTTCGGAACCTGCTCATTTTTCAAGTTTCGCGTGGCGACTTGAAATTGCTCGAGGTTTCCCAGGTCGAAGCAGCGACCTTGAAGGAACAATCGGCACTCGCCAATACGGAATCGCTCACGCGTATGCTGGAGGTGCTCACGGATTTCGAGTTGCGGCTGCGCGATGCCGCCTCCAGGAAAATTCTGCTGGAAGTCGCCTTACTCAAGACCATTGAAGCCCGCAATGCCGTCAGCCTCGATTCCGTTCTGAAGCAACTCAATCAATTGCGCGGCCAGGGTAGCGCAGGCTTCCAGCCTGCGAGTTCAGGCGGCGTCCCGCCGCCGGCTCCTTCTGCGGAGCGCCGGGCAACGGCCCGGCCCGAAACACAAGGAACAAAATCGATTCAGCGGGTTGCCGACGCGGTGGTCGGCGCTCCACCGGTGCCTGCGCAGGCAGCGCCGGTCTCCGCGGATCTGGCCGGGCTTTGGGCCGGGTTGATTGAGGCGGTTGGCCGCGTCAGCCCGTTCACCCGCAGTTATCTCGTGGATGCCAATCCCGTCTCGTTCGAGAAGAATATTCTGACCATCGGTTTCGATCCGGAATTTGAAGACCATCTCGGTCTTGTGGACAACGCGCGCAATCACGCGTTGCTCCAGACAAAACTGGCGGAACTTGGCCGTCCCAACACCCAAATCAAATTCGTCAGGGTGGAAGCCTCCACCGCGCCGACGGCCCCACCAGCCACTGCCGCACCGGCCGTTCCCGTTGCCCCGGCACGGCCTGTGGTTTCCGCCACGGCCACCGCGAAAGAAAAAACCGCGGTTGTTTCCTTTAATAAAAACGATTTCAAAAACGATCCATTGATTCAAAGGGCGTTGGAAATTTTCAAAGGCCAGATTGTGGAAGTGCGCGCGTAACGTTCAACCTTCAACCCTCAACTTTTAACCAAACAGATGTCCAGCATCGGAAAACTCATGAAGCAGGCGCAGCGGATGCAGCAGCAGATGGAACAGGTGCAGGCGCAGCTGGCCGCCCGCACGGTCGAGGCGACCAGCGGCGGCGGCGCGGTCAAGGTGGTCGCGAAGTGTGACGGCTCGCTCGCGTCCATCAAGATTGACCCGCAGGCGCTCAATCCGTCCGACGCCCAACTGCTCGAAGACATGATTGTAACCGCGGCGAATCAGGCGCTGGGCCAGGCCAAGGAGATCGCCAATGCGGAAATGGGCAAGGTCACTGCCGGCCTCAACCTGCCGGGATTTTGAGGAAATGAAGAAGGCAGAAGGCGGAATGCAGAAATTCATTTCCGGGCAGAGTGCGCCAATTTCCTTTCTGCGTTCTTCATTCTGCCTTCTGCCATAATTTATGCTTCCCGATTCCATCACGACCCTCATCGCCACACTGGGCCAATTGCCTGGCATCGGGCCGCGCTCGGCCGAGCGCATTGCCTTGTATCTGGTGCAAACCGAATCGGCGGCGGTGAAACAACTGGCCGAAACCATTTTGAGCGCCCGCGAAAAGATCAAGTTCTGCGAAATTTGCGGCGCGTTGACCGAGCAATCCCCCTGCCCCATTTGCACCGAACCACGCCGGGATGCGTCGCTGGTGTGCGTGGTCGAGCGCGCGGTGGACATTTTAAGCATCGAAAAAACCGGGGCTTTTCGCGGCAAGTTTCACGTGCTGGGCGGGAAAATTTCGCCGCTGGATGGCGTGGAGCCGGAGGACCTGCGCATTGCCGAGCTGGAAAAGCGCCTCAAACACGAGCCGATCAAGGAAGTCGTCATCGCGCTGGGCACGGACGTGGAAGGTGATGCCACCAGTAATTACCTCGCCAAACGAATAGCCCGCCCGGGGCTTAGAATCTCGCGCATCGCCTACGGCCTGCCCGCCGGGAGCGGATTGGAGTTCGCCGACGAATTGACTTAAAGCCGGGCGCTGGAAGGTCGCCGGGAAATGAACTGAGGCAGGGTTGGCGCGCTGCGCCGGCCGGACACCGCGGCGCAGCGTCCCTGCCAATTTAAATCTAAACCACGCCGCAAATGAGCATGAACCATTCTCCAATTATCGTTTTTGATTTAGGCAAGGTACTCGTGGATTTCGACTACACGATTGCCGTTTCGCGCATCGCCGGGCGGAGCGTCCTGTCGCCGGCCCAGGTCGAACAATTCTTCTTTCATTCCCCGTTGCTGGTGGACTACGAATCGGGCCGGTTGACGCGGCCGGATTTTTTCGAACAGGCACGGCAGGCCACCGGGTTTCGCGGCACGATGGAGGAATTCGGCGGTTACTTTGCCGACATCTTCACCGAGATTCCGCCGATGATTGAACTGCACGCGAAACTGCGCGGGCACGGATTAAAGACATTCATTTTTTCCAACACGAATGATCTGGCCGTCGAACACATCCGCCGGAACTTTGCATTTTTTCAGAATTTCGACGGCTACATTTATTCGTACGAAGTCGGGGCGATGAAGCCGAACCCCAAAATCTACGAATCACTGGAAGAACTTGCCGGGCGGCGGGGGGCGGAAATTGTTTATCTGGATGACCGGCCGGAAAACGTAGCCGGCGGCGCGGCGCGCGGGTGGCGGGCCATTGTGCACGAGACGCCGGAGAAAACGCGCGCAGCGTTGAAAAAACTTCAGTTGTAGCGGCGCTCTATGAGCGCCGATTGCGGCCGTCACAAACCGCCGCTACAAGGATTATTTGCGAGGCTTCTGCCGTTTCAAACCGACTTCCTGGGCGATGTCGTCGAATTCCTCCCGGCTGACGTCTTCGAGCTGCTTGCCCCGCGCCTTGAGTTTTTCGTTAATCTTGATGGCCTTCTCAGTCATTTTCTCGTGCGTCTCCTCCGTGCCGCCAACGAGCGCGAAATTGTCCCCGGTCGTGATGCGTTTATGACCGTCGGAATCCAAACCCAGACCGAGGATCATCGCTTTGCGCTTTTTCTTTGGAGGCGTTTTCGACATCAATTCAAACTAGGGGCGAAGACAACTGCGGTCAAGCGCGCGGCTCAGGATCGGGGTAACTCCAATCCTCCTCTTTAAACCGGGGCGGTCATCGGCCTGCCGTTATCGGAAGCATTCATTTTCAATAGAAACGGCACGGCGCTCTTCGCCCATTCCTGCGGCGCCGGGTAACCGGATGCCGAACCACCGAAACAACTGCGCAGCATGTCGGTGGCAATAATGCCGGGGTTCAGCGGCACTGCCGCCATGCCGGCCGGCAATTCCTGCGCCAGCGCCCGGGTCAGCCCTTCAATCGCCCACTTCGTCGCACAATACGGCGCAACTTCAGCGTCGGTCGAACGTCCCCAGCCGGAACTGAAGTTTACGATGACGCCACGGCGGCGCTGGACCATGGCGGGGACAAAACGGCGGATGACGTTCGTTACCCCCTTGATGTTCACGTCAGTCACGTCGGAAAATTCCCGCGCCGTGATTTCCCAGAGTTTCGCATTACGGTTGATGAGCGCGGCGTTGTTGAGCAGCAAGTCCGGCGGACCGTGCGCCGACAAAATCCGTTCCGCCCAGGCGGCAACTTGTGAATCGTCCGCCACGTTAACCACCGCAAAGTCGTTCGGCGCCGCGAACTGCTTCTGCAATTGGACGATTTCCTTTATCGAACGACCGCAACCGACGACGACGTGGCCGAGCCGGATGAATTCATCCACCATGGCCCGGCCCAGACCACGGGTTACGCCGGTGATGAGAACGGTCTTCATAATTGTCGGAGGGGCGAGTTACACGAGTCGTGTTCAACATAATGAGGACTCGCAGGGCTCGTCCCTCCGACTCCATTCAAATTCGCGGGTTGAACTTGGATTCCCGCGCCAACTGTTCCCATAACTTTTTCTCCGCGTCAGAAATTTTTGCCGGCGCCACAATCTTCGTGACGACCATCAGGTCGCCGTGACCGCCGTTCCGGTCGGGCAGGCCGCGTTCGCGCACGCGCAGTTTTTGTCCGTTTTGAGTTCCGGGCGGAATCTTGATATTGACGCGGCCGTCGAGCGCCGGCACAGAAAGGTTTGTGCCGAGCACCGCCTCCCACGGCGCCAGGTCGGCTTCATAAACCAGGTTGTGACCCTCTACCTCGAAGTCGGGATGTTTAGCGAGTCGTACCCGCAGGTACAAGTCGCCTGCCGTGCCGCCGCCGCTGCCGGCCTCGCCGCGACCGGCAATCCGCAGGCGCTGGCCCTCGGTCACGCCGGGCGGAATTTTGACCTGATGCGTTTCGGTTTTGACCGAGCGCCCGACGGTATGACGAACATTGACGGCGCGCACCGAACCGTGCATCGCTTCATCCAACGTCACCATGATGTCGCCTTCAATGTCCCGTCCGCGTTCAGCCATTTCCGGTTCTTCAATATTTGAAAAACGGCCAAAGCCGCCGCGCCGCCCGCCCGTCGAGCCAAACAATTGTTCGAAGAAATCACTGAACCCGGTGCCGCCGAAACGAAATTCAAATTCGTCACCGCCCTGCCCGCGGCCGTGAAACGTCTGGCCGCCGCCGAAACCTTCCCAGCCGGGCGGCGGGCGGAATTCAGCGCCGGATTTCCAGTTCGCACCGAGCTGGTCGTATTTTTTGCGTTTTTCCGGGTCGCTGAGAACCTCGTAAGCCTCGTTGAGCTCTTTGAATTTTTCCTCGGCCTTCTTCTTGTCCCTGGCCACGTCCGGGTGATATTCCCGGGCGAGCTTGCGAAACGCTTTTTTTATTTCGCTGTCATTCGCACCGCGCGGGACACCGAGGATTTCGTAGTAATCTTTATATTGAACGGGCATACAACGGGGGAGAATTTGCCCGTTATAGGAAAATTGTCAAAAGTTTGCCGCACCGGCGCGGGCGGCTAATTCGTCCGTTTGGTCGTATTGTCCACGCTCAAATAAGTCGTGCCGGAGAAGTCGCCGTTGCGACGCCAGATTTTCAAAAGAATGTTATTGCCCTTGGCCTGGGTGCAAAGCTTGACTGCCTCCTTGGCATTGTTCACCGGCTGGTGGTTGATCTCCACGATGACGTCACCCTGCTGCAGGCCGGCATCGGCGGAATTGGAGTCCGACCCGACCTCCGTTACCAGGGCGCCATGGACGTTCTCGGGGATTCTCAATTCCTGTCGGGCCTGCTGGTCCAAATCCGATACTGCGACTCCATCCAGCGCGTCGGTGTTGGCCGATCCGGAGCTGTTCTGGCCGTTTCCATTCTGGCTGATTTCACCCGGCAATTCAGCCAGCTTGACGGTGAAGGATTTTGCATGTCCGTCACGAATCACCTTCAGCGTCGCCTCCGTTCCGGGCGAGCTTTCCGAAACCATCAACTGCAGGCTGTTGGGATCAGTAATCTTTTTGCCGTTGAACTCAACAATCACGTCACCAGATTTAATGCCGGCCTTTTCCGCCGGACCATTGCGCGCCACGTCGTTGACCAGCGCCCCGTTTTGATCGGGTAAATTAAAGTCCTGGGCCAGGTTCGGCGTTATGTCCCGCAAATAGATGCCCAGGTAACCGCGCGTGACCTTGCCGCCCTGAATCAATCGGTCCATGACATGACGCGCCAGATTGACCGGCACGGCGAAACCAATGCCCTCGTTACCCGCGCTGGTGCTGTAGATGAAGGTATTGATGCCGACCAGCCGGCCTTCCGCATCCACCAGCGCGCCGCCGGAATTGCCCGGGTTAATGGCCGCGTCGGTCTGGATAAAATCTTGATAGTTGGGATGGCCCGTGTCTCCGCCAAATTGAAAACCGCTGCGACCGAGCGCGCTGACAATGCCCATGGTGACGGTCTGTTCCAAGCCGAAGGGATCGCCAATGGCCAGAACCATGTCACCGACCTCCAGTTGATCACTGTTGCCCAGGGTGATGGCCGGCAAATCCGTGGCGTCAATTTTCAACACGGCGACATCCGTCGGCGGATCGGTGCCGATGACCTTGGCGCTGTATTCCTTGTCGCCACCGGAGGAAGTGACCTTGACCTTGATTTCATCGGCTCCCTCCACCACGTGATTGGCCGTCAGGATATAACCGTTCGGCGAGACCACGACTCCGGAGCCAAGACTTTCCTCCCGGCGGGTGCGGGGCTGATTATTTTGCGGTAATTGGTCGCCCCAGAACTGGCGGAAAAATGGATCGTTGAGAAGAGGATTGCGGTACGGGCGCACATGCACAATGCGGGTCGAATAGATATAAACCACGCAGGGAGCGGCCTTTTTGATTACCGGCGAAAAACTCACGCCGGGCCGGGCATCGCGATCGAGCGGTGTGGAGTCCACCTTGATGTCCGGTCCGGTTTCCCGTCCCCAGGAAGTCAGATAAAAAAACACCACGATAGCCAAAACAACCATCGAAGCGGAAAAGACACTTATTAGCGGCCGTGAAAGACGATTCATAAATTTACCGAAACAATTCATGGAAATTGACAGCGCAATTGCCCGAGCGTTCAATCCCCTCCACCGGCGGCAAGCGGACCATCAACTAATTCGTGGGTTGTGACTGCTGCTGTGCTTTTTGCACATCCTCGGGTTTTATGATTTCAACCTTCGCCCCTTTTTTCATTTCTTCGGCCGAAGGCACCTTGATGATGTCGCTGGTGACCGGCTGAGGATGCTCAATCGCCAGCAGTTCGACTGTAAAAATCAAGGTGGAATTGGGTTCAATTCTTGGCGGGCGGCCATACGGGCCATAAGCCAGCGCCGACGGAATAAACAACTGCCATTTGGAACCGACCTTCATGTGAGTGAGCGCCTCCGTCCAGCCGGGGATGACGCCGCCAACACGAAATTGCGTCTTATCGGAACTGTCGAAGGTGGTGCCGTCAATGAGTTTGCCCTCATAGCTCACCGTCACGGTGTCGTCCGCCGCGGGCGACGGGCCGCTGCCATCGGTGATGACCTTGTACTGCAAGCCGTCCGGCAGGGTAACGACTCCCTTTTTTCCTTTGTTCCGGGCCAGAAACGCTTCGCCAATCCGCGCGTTCTTTTCACCAAGTTCCTGGCGTTGTTTTTCCCGTTGCGCGGCGAGTTGTTGTGAGAATTGCGTCAGCGTTTTACGCACATCCTCCGTGGTCATCAGCGTGGCGCCGCCGGTCTGCGCATCCTTTACCCCTTGCACCAGCAGCTTAAAATCCAGGTTGGTTACGTCGTCGGCTTTCCAGCGCTGGCCCAGCATCATGCCGATGGCGTAACTGACCCGCGACGTGTCGTCGCCCAATACATTGGTGTCGCCGGCGAGCAGCGGCGTCACGACCGATAAGGAAAAAACAGCGGATAATATAATGGCTTTCATGGTTGATTTACGCGCTAATTTTGAGGATTCGCCCCCAAATTGCAACCTCCTTTTAATTTCGATGCCACCGCATGCAAAATGTTTCCCCAGTGCACGAATCCTGCTATAGTCAGTGCGACTTGTGCAAACAATAACGTGCCATTCTGACGATCACAACTCTTCCCGAGGTTCGGGCTTGAAAATTTTCGCGTTGCTCGCGTTGGGGATTTTCCTGCGTTTCAACGCCTGGGCGGCGGCGGAAAATACCAATGCCCCTCCCGCGTTGGCGCCCGGCCCCAATGATGGCCGTATCGCTTATGTTACGGCGCGTCTCCTGGAGGAATATCATTACTCGCAACACCCGCTGGACAAGGAGATGTCGGAGAAGTTTTTCGACGGTTATCTGGATTCCCTCGATCCGCAACACCTCTTTTTTTTGAAGTCCGATATCGCGGAATTCTCGCACTATCGCACGAACCTTGACAACCTTACCATCAACAACCGCGGCATCGCCGATCTCACGCCGGCCTTCCAGATCTTCGAACGTTTTCTGGAACGCCTGAAGCAACGCGTGGCCTATGATGAGAAGCTCCTGAAGCACGACCGGTTTTCCCTGGATACCCGGCAAAGCGTCCTCCTGGACCGGCGCGAAGCTCCGTATCCGAAGAACCTGTCCGAGGCGCGGCGCCTCTGGCAAGAGCGGCTGGTTTACGACTATTTGCAGGAGGTCCTCGGCCGCAGAATTTCTCCCACCAACAGCGGGGTGATTTTGCCCCTGCCCAAATCCGCCTCCAAGGACATCGCCGATAAACTCACGCGGCATTATCACTGGCAGTTGCACCTGTTTGCCACCTGGGACAACAACGACATTCTGCAAACATATCTTAACGCGCTCACCCACGCCTATGATCCGCACTCGGATTATCTCAATGTCGGCCATGCCCAGGACTTTTCCATCGGCATGAGCCTGGCGCTCTTTGGTATCGGCGCGGAACTCCGTTCCGAGGACGGCTATTGCACCATTATTTCACTGGTCGCCGGCGGTCCGGCGGCCAAAAGCAAGCAAATCAAGCCGCAAGACCGTATTATCGCTGTCGCCCAGGGCAAGCAACCGCCCGTGGATGTGGTGGACATGGACATTTCCAAAATCGTCCAAATGATTCGCGGGCCCAAGGGCACCGAAGTGCACCTGACCGTCATCCCGGTGGACAAACCCAATTCACGCCATGTGGTGACCCTGATTCGCGACGAAATCAAACTGGAAGACCAGGAGGCCAAGGCCGAACTGATTGAAATGCCCGATGGCCATGGCGCCACCAACCGCCTGGGGGTTATTGACCTGCCATCCTTTTATGCCACGGTCGATCTGCCCGGCGACAACGGCGACCTGTCCCAAAAAAGCACCACCGCCGATGTCAAACGACTGATTAAAAAGCTCGAACAGGAAAGCGTCAACGGCATCATTCTCGACTTGAGGAATAACGGCGGCGGGTCGCTGGAGGAAGCGGTCGATTTCACCGGCTTGTTCGTCACCAATGGACCGGTCGTGCTGGTCCGCTCACCCGACGGCCACGTGGCGGTGGACCAGGACACGTCCACTTCCGCCCTGTATCGCGGGCCGCTGGTCGTCCTGGTCAATCGGTTTAGCGCTTCCGCCACCGAAATCGTGGCCGGCGCATTGCAGGATTATGGACGCGCCTTGATTGTCGGTGACACTTCCACGTACGGCAAAGGCACGGTACAAAATTTAAATCCGTTGCATCCGTTCATCTGGTCGCCGGATGAATCGACTTCCAATGATCCGGGCACCGTCAAAATCACCATCCGCAAATTCTATCGCATCAGCGGCGCCTCTACCCAGTTAAAGGGGGTCACCCCCGACATTGTGCTGCCGGACACGCTGAATGCTTCGGCCGAGATCGGCGAAAGCTCGCTGCCCGACGCGATGCCATGGGACACCATTCCCAGGGCGGATTACAGCGCGCTGAACCTGGTGGAGCCTTATCGGTCTGAATTGCGCAAGCTGTCGGATGCGCGCGTGACCACCAATCAGGATTTTATTTACATCCGGCAGGACATTGATGAATTTAAAAAGTTGCAGGCCGACAAAACGGCCTCGTTGAACGAGCAGGAGGCGCTCAACCAGGCGGAACAAAACGCGCTCCGCCAGAAGGCGCGTGATGCCGAACGCGCTCAACGCAAGGTGCCCAATGAAAAAATCTATGAAATCACGCTGGAAGACGTCAACAAGCGCGGCCTGCCGCCATTGCTTTGGCCAACGAATACTATGGCTGTGGCAACCAACCGGGCAACGCTCCGAGCGGGCGCTGTCACCCGGCCGGTCGCGCCCAATGCCCTTTCCACGACTCCGGGCCTTGTCGCCGGGCTAAACAATCCGGCAACGGCGGATCCCTGGCTTTATGAAACGGAGCATATTCTCGAAGATTACGTCTCGCTCATGAACACGAATGAGGCGCGCCCCATAATTGCCAGCCACTGAATGGACCCGCGCGCCACCCAGGTCACCTGCCCGACCTGCAAAAAAACCGGTGATTGGTTGGCCACGCCGTGGGGCCCGTTTTGTTCAAAACGTTGCAAGTTAATTGACCTCGGCAAATGGCTCGGCGGCGAGCATGTCATTTCCGAACCGTTGCGGGCGGAACATCTGGAGAAATACGCCGGCCCGCCCACCAATGGACATTCAGACCCATCCAAGGCAGGTGACAACTGACACCGGCATCCGTCGCTTCCAGGCATTTTACAGACGAAATACCTGTGCTATCTTCAGGACCAGTTACGCAACAACATGAAACGGATGATTCATTTCCTGCCGGCCATCCTCGCGCTGAATTTCAATACCCTGGCTGGTCCTGCTCCCGATGCCATGAATACTGAAACCAACAAAATTGAAATCGCCGACTTCGGCGGTGGCTGCTTCTGGTGCATGGAGGCCGTGTTTGAACGGCTGCCCGGCGTTATTTCCGTCACGAGCGGATTTGCCGGCGGCACCACGCCCAATCCGACTTATGAACAGGTCTGTACCGAAACTACCGGCCATGCCGAAGTGACACAAATTAAATTTGATCCGGCGAAAACTTCTTACGCCAAACTCCTGGATCTGTTCTGGCAGGCGCACGACCCGACCACGCTAAACCGCCAGGGTGCGGACGTGGGCACCTCCTATCGCTCCATCATTCTTTATCGGGATGAGAACCAGAAGCGGATTGCTGAAGCCTCCCGGGCGGAGGCACAGAAAAACTTCAAGCATCCCATCGTCACCGAAATCGTGCCGCTCACTAAATTTTACCCGGCGGAAGATTATCACCAGAAATATTTCGACCAGAACTCCAGCGCGCCCTACTGCCAGATGGTCATCGCCCCCAAACTGCACAAGCTGGAAAAGGAAAAGGCGATTCAGACCGCGCCGCAGAGCGGAAGATAAACCGCGGATTACACGGATTTCACGGATTGCTTTTTACATCCGCGCTATCCGTACCATCGGCGAACCTTCTTTTTCTTTGGTTCACCACGCGTTTCCATTCCAGTTTGGCATTTTTGAAGTTGAGGAGCAGCGCCACCTCCAAACCGGTGATATTCAGATAGCCAAGCATCTGCGCGACATGGGTCTCGTTAAACGCTGTGACCACCTTGGGGTCGGCAATAACCTTTCCATCTACCATAAGATCAGGAATGAGCTCGCCAATAAAATGGCCGTGGTAGTGGACTGGATATTTCCGCTGCTGTTCTATAGAACGACCGCGTTCCTGAAGTTCAATAACTAGGGCGTTCTCGTAAAGTTTCTCGTCCAAGCCGGGTTTGAGTTCGTTCAGAACCGCCATCGAGGCGCCAACGATGTGTTCGGTGATTGTTTCATGGAGCATGGGAAATAATTAAGCGCGGATTTCACGGATTTCACAGATATTTTTTATCTGTGTCTTCCGCGCCATCCGCGGTTAAAAGTTCGGTCGGCTTACAGCCCTTTGCCCAGCATGTATTTGAGCAAATCGCCCACGCGGCAGCTGTAACCCCATTCGTTGTCGTACCAGCTCACCAGCTTGAAGAAGCGTTTGTTCAATTCCATGCCCGAACCCTGGTCGAAAATCGAGGACAATTGGCAGTGGATGAAATCCGAACTGACCACCTCGTCTTCGGTATAGCCGAGGATGCCCTTCAGGTAGGTCTCGCTGGCCTTTTTCATCGCGGCGGAAATTTCCGCGTAACGCGTCTCCTTGACCGTGCGCACGGTCAGGTCCACCGCCGAAACCGTCGGGGTCGGCACGCGGAACGCCATGCCGGTCAGTTTGCCCTTTACTTCCGGCAGCACCAGACCCACGGCCTTGGCCGCGCCGGTGGTGGAAGGAATCAGATTGATGGAGGCGCTGCGGCCGCCTTTCCAGTCCTTCTTGCTGGGGCCGTCCACGGTCTTTTGCGTGGCGGTAAAACTATGAATCGTCGTCATCAAACCTTCTTCGACGCCGAACCCTTCCTTGAGCAGGACATAAACGACCGGCGCGAGACAGTTCGTCGTGCAACTCGCGTTGGAAATGACATGGTGCTGCTTGGGATCGTATTTGCCCTCATTCACGCCCATGACCACCGTGAGGCAATCGCCTTTGGCCGGGGCGGAAATGACAACCTTTTTGGCTCCGGCGGTGATGTGGCCTTTGGCCTTCTCCACATCCGTGAACAGGCCGGTGGATTCAATCACCAGGTCCACCCCCAACGCCTTCCACGGCAGCTCGGCGGGCGATTTGGCACTCACCACTTTGATTTTCTTGCCATTGACGACGAGCACGTCGTCCTCCGGCTTGTCCGCAGCGGATTTCTCCGAACCGACCTCGCCTTTAAAGCGTCCTTGAATCGAATCGTACTTGAGCAGATACGCCAGATTGTCCGCCGGAACGATATCGCCGACGGCAACCACCTCGATGTCCTTGCCCACCATGCCCTGTTCGACGAGCGCGCGGAAGACCAGCCGCCCGATGCGCCCGAACCCGTTGATTGCAACTTTCACTGCCATATTTTTTATCCTTCTACAATAAGATGTTTAGCAAAACCGAAGGCACAATCTAACAGTAAACGTCTCAGGGTCAATTCAGATTTCTGGAACGGAATTGCCAAACGCGAACCGTTTTTTGGCACGGAACCGGCGTCAATGACGAATTGAAATCGGTTTGGTCTTCGCCTCGGGAATCTCCAATTCGAGCTTGAGCGCGCGCAGGGAGAGGTTGATGTCGCAGATGAATGCAATCATCGAACCGAACAGCGAAACCATGGACCCGATGAAAATGAGGCCGGCGAACGTTCCCTGCTGCCATTGCAGCAGCGCCGTTACAAACAGCGTAATGATGAGCGCCGCCGCCAGCAACACACTGATGGCCGCCAGTAATATGCTCACTCGAATCATGCGCGCGCGCCGATAAATAATGGCCACCTGCGCCAGCGTTTGTTCGCGTTCGTGGCCGTTGCGCTCGGACAGTTCGCGCTGCAGCTGGCGGGCGCGGTCAATCGCGCGGCCCAGCCGGTTGGTCATGGTGAGTAACAGGAGGCCGACACCGGAAATAAGAATCACCGGGCCGATCGCATCCCGGAGTTCGGGAATCAGTTGTTCAAGCGAAGTCAGCGGCATTTGCAGCAAGGGTGCCTCAATTGCGAGTGCCCGGCAAGCGTAGCTGAATTGTGATAGCGAGCCAAAGTGACCGCAAATTAAGACACAGCCGATTTCTCAATTATCTGAATCACTTTCGGCAATTCCCGGCCGTCAAAGGCGTCCCGCCATTTTCCTTCGCTGTCCCGATAGGCCATGCATTTGAAACTGCTGCATTGGACCAGGACTTCCTGGCCCACCGGCGGCAGGTCATTTTCCTTCTGTTCCGTTGAGTCTTGTTTCACCACCGGAAATATCCTGCATGCCATTTCAACGCGATTCACCAATTTTGCAAAAGAATTGAAATATTTTGCCAGCCGGTGCCCCCTGTTTGATTGGCAAGGACGACCGGCCGGTCGTCCGGCCGCACAGCCCGACGTTGGCTTCCTTCACCAAGCTCGACATGATGCAGGCGCGAATTACAATCCCGCAGAAATTTGAAACTTTAATCTATGCCCAAAACCAATCATGACGCGGCGGCTTTGAAAATCCTTTTCATGGGCGGCACCGGGAAAATCAGCACCACCGTCAGCGAGCAGGTGCTGGCCAAAGGACACGAGCTGTATCTGCTCAACCGCGGCCAACAATCCAAAAATCCGCCGGGCAGCCGCAGCCTGGTCACCGACGCCAATGACCTGAAAGCGGCCCGCGCCGCATTGCGGAACCTGGAGTTTGATGTCGTGGTGGATTGGATCGGGTTCACGCCGGACCACATCGAACGCGACCTCGCCTTGTTCAAAGGCCGGACCCGGCAGTTTATCTTCATCAGCTCGGCCTCGGTCTATCAAAAGCCGCCGACGCATTATCTCATCACGGAGGCCACTCCGCTGTACAATCCGTTCTCGGATTATTCCGCCAACAAAATCGCCTGCGAAGAGCGCCTGTTGCGTGCCTACCGCGAAGAGCATTTCCCGGTGACCATTGTCCGGCCTACCTACACTTATAATCATTACTTCCCCGTCGCCGTCGGCGGCTTCGGTGGTTATACGCTGGCCGACCGGCTGAAACGCGGTAAACCCATCATTGTCCACGGCGACGGCTCATCGTTGTGGGTGATGACCCACGCCGAGGATTTCGGGCGGGGCTTCACGGGACTGCTCGGCAACCCGCAGACCGTCGGCCACGCGTTTCACATTACCTCGGACGAAGTGCTGACCTGGAACCAGGTTTACCAAACTATCGCCGAAGCGCTGGGTGTGGAGGCGAAGATGGTGCACATCCCGTCAGACTTTATTGCCAAAATGGCGCCGCAATATGCCGGGAGCCTGCTGGGTGACAAATCCTGGAGCGTGGTTTTCGACAACACGAAAATCAAAACCTTCGTGCCCGGATTTCAGGCCGTGATTCCTTTTCGCGAAGGCATCCGGCGCACGGCGGCCTGGTTTGATGCCGACAAGAAACGTCAGGTTGTGGATATCGCCACCGGCCGGCAAATGGACGAGATGATCAAGGCGTATCAGGCAAACGGTGGGTAGGGCTGCGGTGCCCCACATCTGGCGGCGCAGCAGCACCGCCCTACCGCAAAACGTCAGGCCTCTTCTTAAACCGTCTCTTCACTCCTGATCCCGGTTACAGCGATGTTGGGCTATCAAGTTCGCCAATCGCCGGATTAGGCCAACCCGGCGTTACTGATTCTGCGCCGCCAGAAATCGCTCTGCGTCAATCGCCGCCGCGCAACCGGCGCCCGCCGCTGTTACAGCCTGCCGATAAATGTGGTCCGCGCAATCGCCCGCCACAAACACACCCGGCACATTCGTCATCGTACCCTTTTTGGGAATGACGAAGCCGTTGGTGTCCAACTCGATCTGGCCTTTGAAGATTTCCGTGTTCGGCGTGTGGCCGATGGCAATGAACACGCCGGCGCAATTCAGAGCCGATTCGGCCCCGGTTTTAAGGTTCTTCAATTTCACGCCGGTCACCTTGTCCTGTTTCACGTCGAGCACTTCCGTTACAGCTGAATCCCAAATGGGTTTAATTTTGGGGCTCGACAGCGCGCGTTCGGCCATGATTTTGGACGCACGCAATTTATCGCGGCGATGGACCAGATGAATCTCTGAACCAAACCGCGTCAGGTAAAGCGCTTCTTCGCAGGCGGAATCACCGCCGCCGACCACAACGAGCGGCTGGTTGCGGAAAACCGGCAACGCACCGTCGCACGTGGCACAGTAAGTCACGCCCTTGGTTTCCAGTAAATCTTCGCCGGGCACACCAAGATGCCGGTGGCTCGCGCCGGTGGCGATAATCACGGTTTGCGCCTCGACTTTTTCGCCGTCCACGGTGAGCGCAAACGGTCTTTTGGAAAAATCAACAGCTTCGACGGAACCAAAACTGGCCCGCGCGCCGAAACGTTCCGCCTGTTTCTGCATCCGCGTCATCAGTTCATAGCCATCCACGCCTTCGGGAAAGCCGGGATAATTTTCGACGATGCTGGTGGTGGTGAGCAGGCCGCCGGGCTGCTGGCCGGCGAGCACCAGCGGCTGGAGATTGGCGCGAGCCGTATAAAGCGCCGCTGTCCAGCCCGCGCAGCCTGAACCGATGACGATGACCTTTTCCATAAGCGCGCGCAAGGTAGTGGCTGAACGCGCCGGTTGCAAGTTTACGCGAAATAAAAGCCGGGGGCCTCACCAATCCCGCGTAGCGGCTTTCGGCAGAAAGCCGCACTTTTCAATTTCACAAGGTTTCCGGCGCTCTGCCGAGACGCCGCTCCGGTCCGCCGGAGGTATTTGCAGACGTCTCAAACCGGAATCAGGCGGTATGGCCGGCTGTGGTTTTCCTGTACTGTCCCAAATCCAGGTTTGGAGTTCCGCGTTTACGCGGTCCGGGGCCGCCTGAAGGCGGAACTCCGAGCGAATTCAGGACAGTATCGTTTTCCTGGTTGCTTTGTGGTTCGTTCGGGTTTTGACTCCGATTGTCTATGATCTCGAAAATGAAGAGGCAAAAACTACAAAGCAAATCCGTTTGCAATCCGTCTAATGAATATGCCATTGAATTTTGAGTCAAAGTTGTATTGGCCGTGAGATCCAAACCCATCCTTTCGCGTTGAAAACGACCTCCAAACTTGCATTTGTGCTGGCCGTTGTCGTCGCTGCACTATTTGGTGCCTGGAAGATTCACTATGTCATGGAAAATGGAGAACTGTACGAACGTCACATCGTTCCCGGCAAACCGACGATTGAGATTCGGATTTACGGTTTGGCGGACGCAGGATTCGACGCCTGCATGGTTGAAGGATGGAAACGGATTAAGATTTTTGATTCGCTGGAATGCTATGCGCCCGATTTTCAAGGAACCACCAACCCGATTGTGAGAAATTATCAGCGGACTTGTGTCAGGACACGCGAGCGCCTGCCAATCTTTCAGGTCTTGTGGTCAGATGACTCACAGCGGGTTGGAATTGCCTTCGACGGTTATTTCGTCGCCGCCTATGATCGTAATACTGGAAAAAGGGTTGAGTTCGCGGATTATGTCAAATTCATGAACGTGCGCGACCGAAACGGCGCGGCTCTTTGGCACGACTACAAAAGATGCGACACGGATATCGCACGGTTTCTCCGTAACGGAACAGAAAACAAAACGAACTAAAATGAACCCAAAACTCCTCCTCTGCCTCGCACTCGTTTTGAGCAGAAGCACCATTGTCTCGCTGGCGGAAGCAACCAACGCGGCCCCGGCCAAGTCAGAAGTGGTCATGAGCTTGGGCATCAATGGCACAACCAACATCCAAACCGTGGCGCTCGGAAGCACAAACTCTCTGAATGAACTCGCCCCAGCGGCAGTGAGTAATTTCGAGAATTTTGTCCTGTCGGCCTCCAACCGGGTCCCGACCAATGCGGCGAAAGCCCTGCCGATCATGGCGGTGATGATGAAAACCAACATCGCTTCAATCTTGACTGGTTCCGGCACATCGGAAATGGAGGCGGCAGGGGAATTCTTGTCGGAATTGAAAAAACAAGGCCGCCTCCCTGGTTTCGGCAAAAACCAGCACGGCGATGCAACCGTCAGTTCGGTGCCTTTTTCGTGGCTTCAAAAAGCCACGTATCCATTTGTCGTAACATTTCACGTGGTCTTGACCGGCGATTCTTTCACAAATCACTACACCATTGGGCGATCGGCGCATGACGCACCGTGGCACTTGGAAAAGGCTTGGAGAACAGATACTGACGGACGCACGGTGAAGGAATGGCCGGTCAACTGGATTCCTGATCTCGATTCCACACGGGCTGAGGCAGAACGCGGAGACATCAATGCCGAGGCAAATCTCGGTGTCATGTACTTGAATGGTGATCGAATTGGACAAGACTACGTCGAAGCGGCCAAATGGCTACGCAAGGCGGCGGATCAAGGCATGCTAAATCGCAGTACAATTTGGGTGTTATTTATGATTACGGCAAAGGGGTTTCGCCAGATCCCAAGCAAGCTCTGAATTGGTATCGGAAAGCGGCTGAACAGGATTATGCCCCAGCAGAGGTCAACATCGGCACGATGTATTTTCACGGCGATCAGGTGCCGCAGGATTATGGTGAAGCCATGAAATGGTTCCGCAAAGCGGCGGATCATGGATTGCCGGTTGCCTGTGATTATATCGGTATGATGTATGCCAAAGGCTACGGCGTACCGACAAACGTGAATGAAGCGGTTAAATGGTATCGCAAGGCGGCTGAAAACGGAAGCGTATGGGCACAGACCGAATTAGGTGTCCGATACAGTCATGGTGATGGTGTCGAGTCCAATGACGTCAAAGCAGTCAAGTGGTTTCGCAAAGCCGCCAGCGCCGGCTATGATCAAGCTGAATTAAATCTTGGCATCGCCTATTTCAATGGATGGGGCGGGGCGACCAATGCTGAACAAGCGGCCAAGTGGTTCAGGCTGGCGGCCAATCAAGGAAATGCCAAGGCAGAATTGCGTTTAGGCATCTGCTTCATCCTGGGCGCAGGCGTGAATAAAGATTCCGCCGAAGCTTACAAGTGGTTGACTCTCGCCGCCAACCAAGGAGAAGAAAGAGCGAACGTGGGCCGCGAGAGATTGTCCCAAGACATGACTCCTGAAGAGATTTTAGACGGAGCGCGTCGCGCGCGGGCATTTGTACCTCATCCGAAAGAATTTCCCGATGAACCTAGGTGAACTCTGGCACGATTACAAAAGGCGCGACAAAGACATTGATCAATTTCTTAAACCCAAACCATGAACTCCAGACTGCCCCTCTACCTCGCGCTCGTTTTGGGCGGTGTCTGGTTCTCTGGTTGTGCGACGCGCAGAGATGACGCAAGGTTGCAGGGTACTTGGGTTCTCAATCGCTATGCGACTGCGGCGGCAACATCCAACGCGCCGCCAGAGACAATCGAGCGGTTCAAACACATGCCTGAAAACATGGTCGTAAACTACTCACATGGCGCGGAAATTGTGTGGGGTGGTAAAGCGTGGTATGGCTATCAGGCCGTGTCGTTTCATTACCGTGTTGTGGAGCACGGTTCCAATTATGTCGTCATTCGCACTACCGCACCTGTGGACAAAGGACGGAATATTCGGATTCGGTTCGAGAACGGAGACATAATGTATTGGATTGATACCACGCCGTTGGAACTTGGGATTCAGGAGCGGTTTGATAAACTCCAGCCTAAGCCTTTGCCGCCTGGTATGGGTGGTCTCATTGCACCACCGCCGATTCCTCTGGATTGGTGATTTATGATTTACGAGCCGGCCAGCAAACCATGAACTCCAAACTCCTCCTCTACCTCGCGCTCGTTTTGAGCGGCATTCTGCTTGGCAGTTCTGCCGTTGCTCAAGATACACCAGAACCCACCAATTGGCATGGCTTTCTGATGCTTCCGTCAATCACCAACGTCAATTTTTTAATCACACACCGGGTTTCAGTTCGCGTTCCCACGAAACTAAAAATTGAAAGAATGGCAGGCATGCTTTCCGTGACTTTTGACACCAACGAATTTGAATCCACGAACTTGGTAATCGGCTCAAATGCCGTGACGGTGGTTTTGGGCAAGCTATTTGCTTGGCCGGTAGGCGAGCCTCGACCGACAAATTGGATTGGCGGGTGGCAGGACGCCGGATTGGATTTTAATTTGGGCACAGTTGTATTGAGCACGAACTTGGACAGCCTGCCACAACCCGGCACAAGCTACATCGTGGAAATGGATTTGACGGCTTTTGAAACAGATGCTCCTGCCGGGCACCTGCGCATGTTTCCGTGGAGCACGAACTACAACATTATTTGGGAGCGTGTCTTGAAGCAGATTGTTGAATGAATGTGAACTCTAAACTCCTCCTCTGCCTGGCGCTCATTTTAGGTTTCGTGCTGAGTGGTTGTACTTCGACTTCGAACCAGCCGTTCGATGTCCGCGCGGCATTGCTGGCTTCCGCCAAACAGAATGAAACGGATTTCCCAGATGGACATGAGTTGTTCCTGACCCATTTTTCGCACGTGGGGCAACTGGTCACTTCGCATGGTGAGATTATTTATATTGCCGACCAGCGCGCAGTCATTGCCGATCAAAAGTCGCCGCACGGTCTCAATTTCATTGCATTCTTCGACCGCCATTTTCGTTTCCTGGGCCAAATCAATTACGTCAAAAGTCGTCCCCTTTGGTGTGATGGCAGTAAGCTGTATTTGTTTGGCGATCTTGACAGTCGTATTCCTCAATATCCGCCGGGAAACGTGATTGATCTCGCCGGCGGATATAAGAACCTCAAAGTCTATCACGCCAAAGTTTATGGCAGTTCAGGAGGACTTGACGATAAGTGAAAGACGCCAACATTGAACAAGCCCATGAAACCCAAATTCCTCCTCTGCCTGGCGCTCGTGTTGAGCTGCGGTTTGTTCGGCTGTTCGACGACAAGTGCCCGCCAATCTCTTAGAAACCACCAATCAGGCCCCATGGCCAACGGCCTTCAAATGTCGCTTTCTGTTTCAGCGTCTGGTAATCGAGCTGATTCAGAGTTTGAAGTCGCAATTAAAAATGCAGGAGAAAAAGATGTGTGCCTGAACCTGGGTGAAATGCTGGCCAATGGCAGATTTCTGATTCCCGGCAAAATTCATCTCATCGTCACAGACAGCGGCGGGAAGCCCGGGGAATTCATCTTCGCAGATAGAAGGTTCGCGGGGCTCGCTGGCCGGATGGATGATTATGTTGTTCCGCTTCGGTCTGGTTCCACCTACACGCTCGAACTACGCCTGGACCAATTCGTCTCGCCGACTACTGGCGATGAATTCAAGTTAAAACCCGGTCGCTATGAGATTTCGGTGCAATTTCGTGGCACTGGCGCAGACAACATCAACGGAGACATGGCATGAATGAAACTGCTGAATTTCTGGAAAGGAAAGCTTCAGTCAAACGCTGTAGTCATTAAAGGTAACCCATGAACTCCAAACTCCTCCTCTGCCTCGCGCTCGTTTTGAGCGTCGGTTTGTTCACCAGTAAAGCACAGTCGAGTAGCCAGCCGCAAAAACTGACCAACGTTTGGGAGTACATCCTTTATCCATGGCCCAGCGCTCCAGATTTTGTTGTTAGTTCTGGCGAACAATGGGGGCAAATCTCGCTTGGGCTCCAGTTGGAGATTATGAACATCCAGCAGGGATTCCGATTTTTCAAAACCAATGCCATTACGGCCCGGTTGTATCGCGCGAATGGAGAAGTCGTTGAGCCAACGACGGAAGGAAGGATAACTCTGAATCGTCCGATTTCCACCAGCTGGTCAGCACGTCTTCCCGATGGAAAATACGCTCCGCAAGTAATGACCTATTTCCCATGGGGAACAAACGAGCTTGGAGAATGTTGGATTGAGGTCACCATCGGCCAAGATCGGTATTGGTTGGAAATTCCCTATGGCTTTGACCGGAATCCGGCGGACCCGCTTCCGCCTTCCATTCCAGCTGGTCCGCCGACATTTATTCCACCCATGAAATTATTGACCGGCCACGATCACGTGGTGCGCTGGCAAAGTGTGCATTATGATCTGGGGCACATTCAAAACGGCTGGCGCTTGTCTCTGATTCAATCCAATTCGAATGAGGCAGAAAGCCAAGTTGTGCTCTATCGCGAAGATGTCAAAATCGGCACCTCGACTTCATGGGAAATCAATTCGCCGGCAACCGCTTTGCGAGTTTTAGATGCCAACGGGGCAATCATCGGCAGCCATTGCATTGATGTTCATATTCAGGACGGTGGAATGGAACGAAGTAACGAGTATACCATCGCTCGAAATGGAGGCAATTTGCGATGTTGGGGAAAGATTGAAATCAGCGTGGACGATAAAACTTATCGGGTCGCTGTTCCGTCAAGCCTTTACAAATATACTCACGGACACACACCGCAACAGATAGACAAGATTGGTTCCAACCGGTTATGAACCCCAAACTTCTCCTCTGCCTCGCACTCGTTTTGAGCGACCGACTCACCTATAATTGCCATGCGGCCATCACCTATCCCAAAGCGCCGGAGGGCGGAAAACAAATCGTGGAGAAGTATCTTGATCCACAACTTCTCAAACCATTGGGTATTACCAATGTCGCGGATTTGACCATAGCCGATCCATTCGCAGAATATGCCGGCGGCGAATTGACGCCGGGAAAATTTCTTTCCACGGCGCAACTTGTTACCTGGCGCTACCCGCTCATGCAAGGAACCAACCCTGTTGGGTCCGCGGACTTGAGAGCCGGCGAAAAATTAAAATTTGTTTCCCTTGGTAAATCTCATTTTGACAATCCTACGCTTGAGGGGGTGCGGGTAGCGGAGCAGTTGCCGCAGGTAAAAAAGCAAAATTATGAACTCCGTTGTTTGAACGTGGCGCCTCTTTTCTTCTCTGCGATTTGGTTCCACGGCCAATCAGACGACATTGTCATCCCGCTGCCTGATAGGTGGAATAGATGGGATGCATACCGGCTTTATTCAGAACACGAAATAGTTGGAATTTTAAAACCAATAATGGAGAGACAAAGAGCGGCGTGGGCGAAACTTAACATTAATCCGCCCAGACAGCCGGATTACACTATTTATACAAAGGCGATGATGGATTATGAAAAAGCTCATGACGGAAAATGCGGCACCATTGCTTTTTATGGCATGAGTGGGCCATATCAGAAGGTGACGTCCCATATTCAGATTTTCACATTGCAAGGAACGTCAAGCGAGTGTGGTAGATTGAATTACAGAGTCAAAGTGACCTACGAGGGCCTTTTCAATGACGTGAAACAAGTTGATATTCTGGAAAAGATAACCGACCAAAGGTCATGAAACTCAAACATCTCCTCTGCCTCGCGCTCCTTTTGAGCGGTTTGTTTGGCCATAAATGCGCTGCGGCCATCGTTTATTCCTTGTCCCCAGATGGCGAGCGGCAGATTGTCGGCACCAACATTGACCTTAAGACCCCGGGACGAATCTACAGAGTTGCATTGACTAATTTAGCTTTGGGACAGTTTCTTTCTGTGGCTGAGGCATCGAGATATAGTCTCAGCGGAGATCGTTTTGACAATGAAATACCGGAGGCACTGCGAGAGGCAGAACTATTGCCTCAAGTCAAAAAGCACGATTATGAGCCCCGTCTCTTGGACGTTCCGGCAATTCTTTTCGTGGCGGTGTGGTTGCATGGAGAATCGGACGATATCATCATTCCGCTGCCTCTCACTTTCGAAAGATGGAATGCCTATCACCCCTATTCAGAGAGCCAGATGATTAAACTATTGAAGTCAGAGGCAAAGAAGAGGCTAAAATCTCCCGGCTATGATTGATTCAAATAAGCGATGAACCCCAAACTCCTCCTCTACTTCGCGGTCGTTTTGAGCGGCGGTTTGAATTGTCCCGCGGCCATCATCTATCCCAAAGCTCCGGACGGAGGACAACAAGTAATCCGGGAAGCGTTTAAGGGGCTCTCCCGCAGCGTCTCCCGTTACCTCGGCGGTTTTCAAATTGAAGATTTAACCATCGCCCATCCTTTCCAGGATTATTCTGTCGGGCTGACAAATCTGGTTTCCGGTCAATTACTCCCGCCGGCCCGGGCCGGCACCTGGCGGTATCTGTTGATGCACGGAACCAACGCCGTGGGCGCAGCCGAATTGAGGGCCGACCCAACCAATGGGACTGCGCTGAAATTTGCCGGTCTGGACACCACTGATTTTTCCAGGGAAACCCTCGAGGCGATCCGGAGAGCGGAATCCTTGCCGCAAATCCAAAAACAGGATTATGAACTTCGCCGTTTGGACTGCCCGTCCATCCTTTTTGTCGCCGTCTGGCTTCACCGGAATTCAGACGACATCCTCATTCCCTTGCCGACCACCGGGAACCGTTGGAATGCTTACCAACCTTATTCCGAACGCCAGCTGATCGAGTTGTTGCAGCCGGAAGCAGAGAAACGGTTGAAAGCCGGAGCAATTTAACAGATCTCGTATTCGTCCCGCATTGCGGATCAGTTCACGCCATATCATTTGCCTCTATCCGATTTGCATCGACGTGAAGCAGCAGGATACTTGGGTCACGCGCTCCGACCGCCCCGTTACTTTGGCGGCGGTTTTTCCGAAAGACTGTCGGCTGCGGGCGCGTTCGTTTGGGTCACCGCCGGCTTTGGAACCAGAAGTTGATCGCGGGTTTTGAGCAGGGGATCAACCGTCCAGGCCGGCACAGAATAAACCCATTTATTGAACGCACTTTCCCGCGCGAGTTTGTCCTCCAGCGTCTTTCGGTTGGTTTGAAATAATTTGTCCGAGGCCGCCTGCTGTCCGGTTGTCCCGCCTTTGACCGGCACGGGTTTGCCGGGGAGTGTGGCCGATGTCTGCACGGTCAGATAGTAGTTGTCGTTCGTCTGGTGGCCGACATTCACTGCATAATCGAATCCGTCAAAGGTTTTGATTTCAACCCGCGTCGGTTCGGACAAACCCGTTTGCTGCGGAGTCAGGCCGGTCGCCACGTCCGCAAAGCTCGGCGAGGAAAATGAACCGGCCGTTTCGGAAACCTTCGAACTGTCCAGTTTCTCGCCCGGCCTCGCGCCGGCCAGCTCCCAGTCGTTGGTTTCGCTCGAACGGGTCAGTACCCAGGAATTGGTTGCTTCGGCGTAGTTCACGGAAATGCTTCGCGGTTTCTCAATCTGGAAAAAGGTTTTGTCGAGCCACTGGTCCGGCGCCGGGCTCACCTCATTCAACGGATCGCTGATCACCGCCACGGTGCTGGAATGGGCGGCCGTCAGCACATAACGCCCGTCCGGCCAGCCGGCCTCGGCCGCGTCCGGCGAAGGCTGGCTGCTTTGCTGCGTATGCGCTTTGCCCAGCCACAATGTACGGATCGGCTTGCGGTCGGCGTTGTAAAACGCCAGCAACGTTGCGGCATTGGTCCCCTGCCCTGACGCCGCCAGCTGCAATCGCGGCAATTGCGACGGCCCCACCTCCTCGGTCTGGACAATTTTCAAATCGCGCAGTTTCAGCAGGAACTGGCTGATCTGGCTGAAGTTGGCCGGATAATCGTCACGTTGCTCGACGCACCAAGGCCCGTTCGTCTTCGCCAGCGTCAACCCGTTCGTACCCTGCTCAATCCGGATTTGCGCGACGTCGTTCACTTGAAAATCGCCGAGGAGTTTCTGTCCCAGTTCCGGACTTTGATTGTTCCAGCCGGCTGTCTGTTTGCGGTAATGCAGCCACGCGGCGCCGCCGAGCACGAGGACCAGAACCAGCAGGATGACAAATTGTTTGCGGTTCATCGGGCCGAACTCCGCTTGCGTTTCCACGCCGCCAGGCCGAGGCCGAACACGCTGACCAGCGCCGGCATGGCGGCGATGTTGACCCATTCAATGTGCGTTTGCAGCGAAACCACGTCTTGCCGCAGGTCTTTTTGTACCTGTTTCAAATCGGTCCGGACTTTGGCCTCCTGTTTTTGGAAGTTGTCGATCTGCGCCTGCTGCTCCGGTGACAGGATATACCGCTGGTTCTGGCTCTTGGTTTGCTGCAATTCGCCCAGTCGTTGCTCTGTTTCCGCCAGACTGTCCTGCAATTCCTTGATCTTGCCCTGGTATTGCATCTCGGCCGCCGCTTCCATTTTTTTGATGACAACAAACGGACGGTTTTCCACCCCCCGGCTGCGCATGGCGATGAGGTCGCTGTTGCCGGACATCTGCCCGATCGCGTCCTGCACAAAACTCAGGTTGTCGTTGAGTTCCATCGCCATGTTGCCGAAGACCGAGTTGACCTGTCGCAACGAGAACTGGTCGGACACCATATCCGCGTCCCCGACCATGATGACGGTGTTGACGCCCGTACTTTCCTTCAGGAAGCCGGCGGGTCGGGAAACGGAATTCGTGCCTTCGGCGGGCGGGCCCCCGGGAAAGGCGGTCTTGAATTTGCCGGACAGCTTGATGGCCAGCGGATATTCAACGCCCGAGGCGCTGAAATTTTTCAGAATTTGGTCGCCGGTCAAATTGTACAAAACCGCATCGGTCAACTCCGCGTCCTTCGTACTCTTCACCAGGACAGTTTCCTTCAGACCGGCCACCGGCACTCCGGTAAACACGCCCGCGTAAGGCAGCCACAAGTCAGTCAAATCACTCGTGATAATGTCATTGGTGTTGATGCCTTCGGACGTCACGTCCAGAAACGCCGGGGCGTCGGCGGCCTGGCCGTTCTGGTCGGCGATCTGCATTTTGAAATTCAGGTCGGCCACCACTTTGCCGGTGTCAAAATGAACGCCCCACGCGTCCAGCAGGTTGTTCAGGGTGGAAACGCCGGCCCCGGGCTGCTCGCCCATCATCGGATTCTGGCTGCGCGCGTCGGCAACACTCAGCGGATCCAGGAAGGCAATCAATTTTCCGCCGCGCAAAACAAACTGGTCAATCGCGTATTGCGCCGCGGCGGTAATGCCCCGCGGGTGAATTACCAGTAACACCTGGATGTCATTGTCAATTTTATCCGTGTCCAGCGGCACTTGCCGGAGCGTGTAATCGCCGTTCAACTCGTTGATGAGTTCCCAGGGCGGCGTGCCTTGTTGGCCCATCTGCTGCATCATCGGATTGGCCTGCTGGCCGAACACGGGCAGCGAACTCATCACCCCCACCACCGGCTTTTGCGGATTCATC
>JANWKE010000056.1 GCA_025451535.1 Verrucomicrobiia bacterium | reverse complement strand
ATTGATTGGCCGCGGCCGGCGCACGCCGTTGCGCGCCCGGTTGCGGGAAATTTCCGGCGACGTGGTCACGCTCATTTTCGGTGTGGGGCTGATGCTCATGTGGGCGGGTTTTATTGAATCCTTTCTTTCGCAGTATCAAGAGCCGGTGATTCCTTACATGGGCAAAATCGCATTCGGTTGCGTTGAACTCTTTTTGTTGTTCTTGTTCCTGGGAAAATCGGGGAGCAAAAAAGCCGGCACATGAAAACGAGCACGCTCAATATCCGGACGCCGGAAGGCATCGTGTTTTCGCAGCCGATTGCCGGACCGGTGACGCGATTCCTCGCCTCTTTCGTGGACCAACTTTGCATCCAGGCATTGCTGACGATCGTTGGCTCGATCATTGGCATTTTCGCAGTGGTGAATTTCAATTTTGCCATCGCGTTTTACATCATTGGATATTTCGTCGTAAGTATCGGCTATGGGATTGCGCTTGAATGGATGTGGCGCGGGCAAACTGTCGGGAAGCGGCTGCTGCGGCTGCGGGTCATCGACGTGGAGGGAATGCGGCTGCAATTCAATCAAATCGTGGTGCGAAATCTGTTGCGGTTTGTGGACTCGCTCCCGTTATTTTATTTTGTGGGCGGCGTGGCGTGCTGGTTGAATTCGAAATGCCAGCGGCTCGGCGATATCGCGGCCAACACCGTGGTCATTCGTCATCTCCGCGTAACCGAGCCGGATTTGGACCAGATCCTCGCGGGCAAATTCAATTCGCTCCGGCAATTTCCGCACCTCGTCGCGCGGATGCGGCAGAACGTCACACCGGCCGAGGCCGACATTGCTTTGCAATCGCTGCTCCGACGGGAGCAATTTGATTTGGTCGCGCGCGTGGAACTGTTTGGCGAACTCGCGGCGCATTTTCGCGCCAAGGTGGAATTTCCGCCGGAGGCGATGGACGGCGTGGCCGACGAACAGTTTTTGCGAAATGTCGTGGACGTTATCTATCGCGCCAAAGCTGAACCGTCCGCAGTCGAAGCTATATCGCCATAGGCGCGCTCGATTCAGTGGATGTTATATTGGTTCACTTCGCGTTGCGCGGCCTCACACGGAGCCCTGATTTTTCTGGAGCGCTGGCAAATGAAAGGATGCCGTTTTTCGCGGTCACACCGGCGAAGGGATCATTGGTGATGAGAAGGTTGCCGTCCACGTCCAGGAAATCCGCGAGCTCCGCCAGGTTCGCGGCGGCGCTGATCAACACGCTGGTTTCAATCATGCAGCCAATCATCGTTTGCAAGCCGGCTTTGCGCGCGGCTTGCAGGGTCTCCAGCGCCATGCTCGCGCCGCCGGTTTTCACGAGCTTCACATTCACGCCATGAAAACACTCCGCGCAACGCGGGATATCGCGAACCGTGTGACACGACTCATCGGCAAAGAGCGGGAGGGGCGAACGTTCCTTGAGCCAGATCAAATCGCTGGCCGCGGCGCCGCGCGGCATCGGTTGCTCGACGAACTGGATTTTTTTGTCGGTCTCGGCGAGCCATTCCAGCATGCGCAACGCCTCTTCCTTGGTTTTCCAGCCTTCATTGGCATCCACGCGCACCGGTTTTTCCGGCGCCGCGCTTCGCAAGGCCCCCAGATTTTCGCGATCGCGGGGATCGCCGACTTTGAGTTTGATGACTGGATATTGCGCGGCATCGAAAACTTTCTTCCGGATCCTGTCGGGCGCATCGATGCCGATGCTGAAAGATGTGACGTGATGGTTTTCGCGAAAGCCGAGGCCGAAAAAATCATAAAGCGGCTTGCCCGCGCGTTTGGCTGCGCCATCGAGCAGCGCGAGGTTCAGCGCGCATTTGGCGGCGACGGGAATTCCCGGGAGTTTCTCCAAATACGCCATGCTGCCGGCAACGTCAGCGAAAGAAAGTTTTGCGGCATCAAGCTGGCTAAGAAAATTCAACGTGCCTTCGGCAGATTCGCCGTAAAGGCTGGAGGGCGCCGCTTCGCCTATCGCGTCTGTTCCTTGATCCGAGAGTTGCACGATGAGGGTCTGATAGATGTCGGACCTTTTGGAGCTGGCAATTTTCCAAGGATTGGCCAGGTGCAATTCGCAGGAGTGGGAAATCAATTTCACGCGGTGATTCAATCAGTTTCCCATGCGTTTGCAATGCGATTGGATTCAGGATTATCGCACCAATGGCCCTGGCGGTTCCCCGGCAGATGGGCCGTGATTGGATAAACCAGATAAACCGTGTGGTGTGAATTCGACCACGAGTGGAGCACGTCCTCGCGTCGGTAAATTTGCCTCACGGTTTGCCCGCGATCCAGGTGGGCGGACGGATCATTGACGATGACATCGCCGTTTTCGGTGAAGCCGACGCAGACAATCAAGTGGCCGACGGCATCCGGGGGCCTGCCGGGCTTCAGCCAATCCCAGCGGGCGGAAAGAATGACGGGGATGCCCGCGTCAATCCAGTTTTCCACCTCCGAAAGATCATCGAAGCGCGTCACGTAGCTGCGCATGCCGGGCAAGCTGCCGGCAAACGCGGTGTTGAACGCCCAGTTGCCGGTGCCGCCGTAACTCGTGTCGTAGACGGCTCCGGCCACTTGCGGCACGGGCAGGTTCATTTCCGGGCGATTCAGGATTTCCGCCCAGCGGGCCAATGCCATCGAAAGCGCAGCCGGGCTGCACCAACCGCTGGCATCGGGATAGCCATGCTGCGACCGCTCGGGCGTGGGCACGACTTTGCCCCAGGCCGCGTGATTGGGCGCGATCGCGGCGGTGGGAACTTTCGTGTTGGAAAAGGAAGCCCCGAGAAATTTCAACGTTGGGCGCAAGCCGCCCGCTCCGCCGAGAGTCACGCGAATTTGGATTGCGTCCGACAAATGCGTCAAGACCAACGTGTCGGTGTGGACCGAACCGTCGGCGTCTTTCTGGTTGAGAATGCTTGTGCGCGGAAAGGCTTTATTGTCCGGCGACCAATCGCCCAGCGTGTAAAACTTCGTGGCGTGGCCCGCGGAATGGGCGCTCGCCTCGACCTTCAAAAACGTTCCCGTCGGCGCGTCGGCATTCCAGGAAACGATTAATTCATTCCACGGAATTCCCGATTTGATTTCGGGAGAAAGCAAAATCGTTTCGCCGCGCTCATTTTGCGAGCGGGTAAAGGTCGAGAAATCGTCAAAGCCGGCGAAATGAGAGAAGCCCGTTTTCGCCGAAGGGGCAGGGGTGCGGCAGTCCAAAAACAAGGCGACGGGAAGCAGGAGGGCCAGGTTTAAACGTCGGAACATTCGCGCCATACTTGCGGAAAAGTGGGTGGAAATCCAGTTAGGAACCAAGTCCTCAGTCCACGGTCCACAGTCTACAGTCCAATCCGGCGACGACGACGCGACGCCGAACCGTGGATTTTGAGTGCTCTCTGGAAGGGTGCAGTCCAGTGGAGACTCTAAACCCAAGCGCTTCGGATTTATCGATACGCTCTGATTGTTCAGATTACTGCGCCCGGGACGGGCGCACTCCGGGAGTGGATGGACTCGGGCTTAAAGTGGCAGCCAGTAGGCGGGGGCGGTGCCGCCGCCTTTCATTTCCATGTCGTGTTTTTTTTCAAATTTGAAGTGGTGCTTCAGGCGCTCGTGGGTGCTGGCGGAGATTTGGATCCGGCCGGGTTGACTGGTGTTTTCCAGACGGCAGGCGGTGTTTACGGTTTCGCCCCAGACGTCGTAGGCGAAGGTCTTGCGGCCAATGACGCCGGCGACCAATGGGCCGGTGTTGATTCCCATCCGGATTCGAATGGAGGTGTTGTATTGTTGGTTGATGCGTTCGACCTGTTCGCGAAAACCGAGCGCGAGCTCGGCAATGACTTTGGCATGGTCCGAGTGGTGAGAATGAATTCCGCCGGCGACCATGTAGGCGTCCCCGATGATTTTGATTTTTTCCAAACCGGATTTTTCCACGAGCACATCAAAGGATGAAAAAATTTCGTTCAATAAGTTGACGACTTCCACGGCATCAATCGCTGCGGCCAGGGCGGTGAAGCCGACCAGATCGGCCACCAGGATGCTGACGTCTTCGTGCCGGTCGGCGATGTTGGTCTGGCCGTTTTTCATGCGTTCCGCGATTGCCCGGGGAAGCATGTTTTTCAGGAGCCGCTCCGATTTTTCACGCTCGGCTTCGAGCAGATCGTGCAATCGCTTTGTTAAAACGGCATTGTTCACGCGCAAAATCACGTCCTGAACGTCCACGGGTTTGGTCAAAAAATCGTTGGCGCCGGCTTCGATACCCATCAGCCTTTCCTTGCGGTCGGACAACGCCGTCAGCATCAGGATAGGGACATAGGCTGATTTCCAATATTTTTTCAGGCGGCGGCAAACTTCAAATCCATCCATCTTCGGCATCATGATATCCAGGAGGATGACGTCGGGAATTTGTTGTTCGACTTTATGCAACGCCGAGATGCCGTTTTCAACTTCGATCACGTGGTAGCCGTGGGCTTCGAGCGGGTCGCGCAACAAGGTGCGATTTTGTTCCTCGTCATCAACGACCATGACGATTCCACGAGAAGGCTTTTTTTCGGTTGCCCTGGGAGCGGGTGCAAGTTCAGTGAGCATACGTCAGGTTTCGTGGCTGGAGCTTTTGATGAATTTTGTAATGGTGGACACAAATGTCCGGGTATCGATGGGCTTGGTGAGATAACCGTCGCATCCGGATTGGAGCGCGGAGCCTTCATCGCCCATCATGGCGTGCGCGGTGAGCCCCACGACGGTGAGGTGGGACGTGGCGGGGTCGCTTTTCAAGGCGCGCGTGGCGCATAATCCATCCATACCGGGCAGGCTGATGTCCATGAGCACGAGATCGGGCAAAAGCTCGCGGGCCAGGCGAATGCCTTCCTCGGCGGTGCGGGTGGAATGAATGCGGTAGCCGCTGGCCTGGAGCAGGTCAGAGGCGAGTTCAACGTTCAGCGGGTTGTCCTCAATGATAAGTATGGAAGAATCGTTCATACGGTTGGTTCCAATTCCGGCAAGTTATCAGCCGCTTCGCCGAGGCGATCCAATTCGGCCAGCAGGAAATCCTGTTCGGTTTTGAAGGTGATGGACTGGACCTGCGTCGCGAGGTGATGGCGCTCGTCTTCGCTGAGCACCATGCCGGTGTGGATCAGCACGGGGATCCTTCGGGTTTGCGGATCGGCGCGCAATTGCTCGATGACCTTGGTGCCGTTCAAATCGGGGATGCCAAGATCGAGCACGACGATATCCGGATGCTGCGTGCGGGCGGTTTCCACGCCGGCGCGGCCGTCGTTGGCGCGCAGAACGCGAAAGCCTTTGTTGACGAGCAAGAGCCCGAGCAATTCCAAAATTGCTGGCTCGTCGTCAATGATCAGCACCGTTTTTAATTCCTTGTCACTGGAGGTTTTGGAACCGCGAACGGCGTCGCTCAACCGCGTATGGGTGGTGATGGTGCGGGTGCCGGTGAGCGAAT
>JANWKE010000055.1 GCA_025451535.1 Verrucomicrobiia bacterium | reverse complement strand
GCAAGGACGCCCAGGGCCGGAACATTTTCCAGGGCGGTTTCCTCGGCCTCGACAACATCGGCGTGTTTGACCGCAGCCAGCCGCTGCCGACCGGCGGATTCATCAACCAGGCCGACGGCACGAGCTGGATGGCAATGTATTGCCTGAACCTGTTGCGCATCGCTCTCGAACTGGCCCGGCACAACAAGGTTTACGAGGACATCGCCACCAAATTTTTTGAGCATTTCCTGGCCATCGCCGCCGCCATCAACGGCGCCGAGGAGGGCTGTCTGGGTTTATGGGACGAAGCGGATGGATTTTACTACGACCGCCTCTGCCTGCCGGACGGCAGAACTATGCCGCTCAAGGCGCGGTCGATGGTGGGGTTGATCCCGTTGTTTGCCGTGGAAGTGTTGGAACCCACGCTGTTCAAGGAATTGCCTGATTTCGCAGGGCGGATGAACTGGTTTTTGGAGCACCGGCCCGAACTGGCCAATCTGGTTTCCCGCTGGCCGGTGTGCGGCGCCGGCGAACGCCGCCTGCTCTCGCTCTTGCGCGGCCATCGCATGAAATGCCTGCTCCGGCGGGCGCTGGATGAAACGGAATTTCTGAGTGAACACGGTTTGCGGGCCATGTCCAAAGTTTACGAACGCGAACCGTATCACCTCGATTGCGGCGGGCAAACCCAGGAGGTCGATTATTGGCCCGCCGAATCGCAAAACGGCCTTTTCGGCGGCAACTCCAACTGGCGCGGGCCGGTCTGGATGCCGCCGAATTATCTGCTCATCGAATCACTGCAAAAATTTCATCATTACTACGGCGACGATTTCAAGGTTGAATGCCCCACCGGCTCCGGCCAATTCCTCACCCTCAACGGCGTGGCCAACGAACTGGCGCAGCGGCTCACCCGGCTGTTTCTCAAGGGCCCGGACGGCCAGCGGCCGGTGCTGAAATATCATCCCAAACTGGCGAGTGATCCAAATTTTCGGGATTATGTCCTCTTCCACGAGTATTTCCACGGCGACACCGGCCGTGGTGTGGGCGCCTCGCATCAAACCGGCTGGACCGGCCTGGTGGCAAAGTTGCTTCAGCCTCGGGCTCAGAAAACACATCCGCCGGGCACCGGAAAATAAGCCGGATGGCGAATCCCGATGGCGCATTATACCGGGAGCGCCGGCTATTTCGCCATTACCACGTCCGTGTTGCCTTCAGGGGAAGGCACAGCGGCAGAATCCGCCCCGTCGGTCTTGTGGAATTTCACGCTGACGATCTTGCTCACGCCATGTTCCTGCATGGTCACGCCGTAGAGCACGTCGGCCATGCCGATGGTGCGTTTGTTGTGCGTGATGATGATGAATTGCGAGTGGGAGATGAACCGTTGCAAAAGGCGGACGAAACGGTTGATGTTCGCCTCGTCGAGCGCCGCGTCCAATTCGTCCAGCAGGCAGAACGGACTGGGCTTGACCTGGTAAATGGAAAACAGCAGCGCCACCGCCACCATCGTCTGCTCGCCGCCGGAAAGCAGGGTGATGCTTTGCAATTGCTTGCCCGGCGGACGGGCCACGATGTCAATGCCGCTCTCCAGCACATCGTTTTCATCCACGAGAACCAGGTCCGCCTTGCCGCCGCCGAACACCTCGACGAACATCGCGCGGAAATTATCGCGCACCTTCTCGAAGGTTTCGACGAACATCTGCCGCGTCTGCACGTTGATGCGGTTGATGATCTCCAGCAATTGCACCTTGGCTGAAACCAGGTCGTCGTGCTGTTTGGTGAGAAATTGATAACGCTGCTCGGTTTCCTCGTATTCCTCAATCGCGACCAGGTTCACCGGGCCGATTTCATCAAGCCGCCGCTGCAACGCCTCAATCTGTTGCGCGACAGCGTTCCAATCCGTCGCCGCGCCGCTCGCCGCCATTTCCTCCGGCGTGAGCGTCTGGACTTTCGCCGGCCCTTCGTCGGCAAACGTGATGGTGATGCACTCGCTGCGCACGTCGTCGAGATTGATGTGATATTTCTGCTGAATCCGCTCGCGCAAATTTTGTACCGACATGTTTTTCTGCGCCAGTTCCACGTCCAGCGCGCCGCGCTGGCTTTGCAGTTCCGTCAGCCGGCTGCGCTGGGTGCGCAGTTTTTCCTCGCGCGCGGTCACGTCGCTTTCCTGCGAGTTTTTCTGCCCCACCAACTCCGCCAGTTGCGTATTTACCTGTTCGCGTTCATGCGTCAAACGTTCAATGTGTGAGCGCGAATCCTGGATTTCCGATTCGGCCTGCTCCTTGCGCGTGACGAACGCCGAGCACTCGCTGCGCCGCTGTTCGATCACCTGGCCCAACTCACGAATCCGTTGTTCCAAAGATTGCTGTTGCTGGCGGAACGACGCCAAAAGCTGTTCCTCCGCCGCCAACGCTACTTTGCTTTCCGTGAGCGTGGCGTTGGCGGTGTCGCGGTGCTGGCGCAAGTTCTCCAGTTCGCCCGTGAGCGCGGCGACCCGTTCCTGGCCGGCCCGTTCGCGCGTTTCCAGTTCGTTCAACTGCACCGCGAAGGCGTCACGTCTCTGAGACCCTTCCTGTTCCTGCGCGGCGAGGCTCTGGATTTCAAAAACGACCGTCTCGATTTTCTGATGCAGCAACCGGTTGGAATTTTGCAGGGCGTTGAACTCGCCTTCGCGCGTGGCGATGGCCACTTCCTGCTCGCGCAATTCGGTCTGCGCCTGTTGCAGGCTGGCCTGGAGCTCGGTCTGCTCGCTCAACAACGCACCGCGGCGGCGGCTCATTTCGGCGACCCGATTCTGCACTTCGGTCAACTCAGCCTGCAGTTCGGCAATCTGGTTTTTGCGGCCCAGAATGGAGGCGGGCGCCTTCGGATTGCCATGGCCGTTCAGATAGCCGCCGGTGTAAATGCCGTGCCGGCTCAGCAAATCGCCGGTCAGGGTGACGAAATCGCAACCCGCGTGGCCGTTTTGGATCTGCGCCGTCGCCGTCGTGAGATCGGAGGCGATGAACGTCCGGCCCAGGAGCGCCTTCAAAAGTTTGTCCACGGACGGTTCAGCCTGGACCACGTCCAGCGCGCGAACGATCTGGCCTTGTTTCAGACCGCTTTGGGCGGCGGCCTTGTTTTCTTCGGGCAATATTTCGCCGCCGAAAACGAGCTGCTTGTCATCGGGGATTCCAATGGAAAGCGCGGCCACGCTCGCCCGGCCGGCCTTGTTCGCGCTCAAGTCCGCCAGAATTGCCTGCGCGGATTCGGGCTGTTCGGTCAAAACGAGTTGCAGGTGATGGCCGAGCGCATTCTCGACCGCCACGACAAACTGCTCGGGGACGCGGATGCGGTCCGCCAGCGAGCCGATGACCGAACGCGACTGGCGCAAGGCCGCCACCGCGCCCGCGTCAAAACCTTCGCGCGAACCTTCCAGCTGTTCAAGCACGTTCAGGCGCGACCGTTTCTCCGCCTGCCGCTGCAAAAATTGGTCCTGCTCGGCGGACGATTGCTGCAATTCGCCCTGCAATTCGCGCAACCGGTTCTGGCGCTGTTCGACCGAGCCGCGTTTGGTTTGGGCATTGAGCTTTTCCGTCTCGACGTTGGCGGCGAATTCCTGCAAACGCGCTTCCAGCCGCGTCCGTTCCTCCTCGAGTTGCACCTTTTCGGCCGACAATTTTTCCAGCCGGACGACGTTGCCCTGTTTCTGCAAATCGAGCGCGGTGATTTCGTTGCGGATGCGTGTCAAATCCTGCGCGGCGGCAAACGCGGCGGCCTGGGCTTCCCGCAAGGATTCCTGGTTGCGCTTCAAATCCTCTTCCACCTTGTTCAACGCCCACTGCTTGGTTTCCAACGTCAGGCGATGTTGGGCCAGCGCGGCCTCGGATTTGGACAACTTCTCCGTGACCGCCGCCGATTCCTCTTGGGCGGCGCGGCACCGTTCCTCGGCCTGCGTGATGTCCGCCAGCGCCTTCGTGTTTTGCGACGCCAGTTCCCGCAGACGTTCCTCGTTGAACTGGATCCGGCTTTCGTGCCGGTCGGTCTCGCCCTTCAATTCCAGACCGCGCTGTTGTTTGCCGGCAACTTCATGTTCCAGTTCCGAAAGCCGTTCGCGCAGTTGCGTGATTTCATTTTCCAACCGCAGCACATCGCCGGAAACCTGCTCAATCTCGTTTCGCAACTTTTCGGCGGCGGCCTGTTTCGCGGAAATTTCCGCCTGCAAAACGTCGAACTGATGCCGCGCCAATTGCGTGTCGAGGTGCTGGAGTTCCAGTGAAATCTGTTTGTACCGGCGCGCCTTGCCGGCCTGCCGCTGCAGCGAGCCGATCTGCCGTTTCACCTCGCGGATGAGGTCGGCCACGCGCAAAAGATTTTGCTCGGTGTATTCCAGTTTGCGCAGCGATTCGCGTTTCTGGCTCTTGAATTTCGTGATGCCCGCCGCTTCCTCGAAAATCAGCCGGCGATCCTCCGGTTTGCTGGAAAGAATCTGCGTGATGTGGCCCTGCGCCAGGATGCTGTAGCTCGTGCGCCCGATGCCCGTGCCCATGAACAACTGCTGGATGTCCTTGAGCCGGCACGGGACCTTGTTGAGAAAATATTCGCTGTTGCCGTCGCGGAAAATCCGGCGCGTGAGCGTCACCTCGTCGTAGGCGACCTCGACGCCCGCCGCGCGCAAACTTTCCTCGCCCACGCCGCCGAGGGTGAGCGACACCTCGCCCATGCCCATCGGTTTGCGGCCGTCCGTGCCGTTGAAAATCACATCGGCCATCTCGCCGCCGCGCAGCGCCTTGGCTGATTGCTCGCCCAGCACCCAGCGGATGGCGTCGGAGACATTGGATTTGCCGCAGCCGTTGGGGCCGACGATGGCGGTGACACCGGGTTGAAAATTCAACGCGGTCTTGTCCGCGAATGACTTAAAGCCAAAAACCGTCAAATTTTTGAGATACATGCTCTTTGAACTCGTCCAAGGCAACCAAAGTTGCCCGATTAAGTAAAGCAAAAACCACTATATACAGCGTGGCCTTGCTGTTGCAGGCACAACTAATTGGTGAGGAACCATGATTTGCTTTGTGCCGACAACTGCTTACTCTAATCCATCAAATCGTTGGTATTTATACGCCTCCCCCGCGAATCCGTCAACTGCTTTTCTGTAACGTTTCCAAAACAATCCGTGTAAATCCGTGCAATCCATGTCTCAGGTTTCCGGCGGCAGACGCAATGGGGTATCCAGCGGTTGCACGTCGGCGAGTTCCTTGCCTGCGGCTGCCCCGCCGAGTTTCTGGATTTTCTCGCCCGCCGGACGAATACGTGATTCGTAACTGCCGACCGCCTGGTTGTACGCCCGGTTCGCCGTTTCCAGGCCGTCGCGGATTTTCTCAAAGTGTTCCGTGAACGTGGCGACGCGCGCGTAAAGTTCCTGCGCCGCTTCGGCAATCGCCCGGGCATTTTCCGTCTGCGCGTGTTGCTGCCAGCTCACGCTCACGGAACGCAGCAGGGCGATGAGCGACGCCGGCGTCGCCAGCAGAATCCGTTTGCCCGCCGCCCAGACAATCAAATCATGGTCGCCCTCCAGCGCCGCGCTGAACAGCGATTCCGCCGGCACGAACAACACCACGTAATCGAGCGCGTTGGGAAACTGACTCGGATAATCGCGGTCGGCCAGCGCCTTGATGGTTGCCTTCAATTTCGCTGCGTGCGCGGCGAGCGCTTCTGCGCGTTTGGTTTCGTCCGCCGACTCCAGTGCGTTGAGAAAATCGAAGTCCGGCACCTTGGCGTCCACGATGATGAAGCGGTCGCCGGGCAGGCGCACAATCAAATCCGGCTTGGCGTCGCCCGCCTGCGTCTGCTCGCTGAAATCGCAATGGGCGCTCATGCCCGCCGCCTCCACGACACGCCGCAATGTTTCCTCGCCCCAGCGCCCGCGCGCCTGGTTTGATTTCAGCACCATGCGGAACTGCTGCGTTTCGGCGGCGAGCGACAGGCTGGATTGCGCCAGCTTTTCGAGCTGCTCTTTCACCTTGCCGAGCGTGTCCGCCTGCGAGGTTTCACTTTGCTGCAGGCGTTTCTGGTAGGTCTCCAATTGCAGTTTCAGCGGTTCGACGAGCGTTTTGATGGATTCCTGGCGCTGCGCCAGGTCGCCTTTGGCGGTTTCCTGAAATTTTCCGAAGGTTTGTTCGGCCAGCCGTAAAAATTCCGGAGCGCTTTGTTTCAACGCCTCGGCGCTCAACGCTTTGAACGCCTCGCGCAAATCGGCCAGCGCCTTGTCCTGCAACACGCGTTGCTCGACGACCAATTTTTCCGCCGCCACCCGGCTGGCTTCAGCGGAGGCACGGGCATTGCCGGCCTCGGTGAGCTGGCCGCGCAACCGGGTCAGTTCCGTTTCGCGCTGTGCGACCTGCTGGCGCAATTCGTTTTCCAGCCGCGAATCAGCCGGGGCAATCGGCGCACGACTACGACCTATCAGCCAGCCGATGAGCAGGCCCACGACCCCTCCGACAACCAGGCCGATGATCAAATAAGCTCCGTTAGACATGATTCATCGCAGCCTGGTGAACAGTTTGTTCTCGTGGTCAACCACGAGTGTCCGTTTGCCTTTGGAAACAATTTTATGCCCCTCGGCGCGCAAATGTCTGGCGATGTTTCCAACACCACCCGGATATTTCGGATTCAGTTCGCCGCCGGTTTTGAGTGTGCGCCAGTAGGGTGTAATGCGTTTCGCGCCTTCCGCTTCCCCTTCGGCAGCCGCCTGCGCGGCTATCCAGGAAAAAATGCCGGTCGTGATGGGACAGGCAAAGTCCGTTTTGTGTTTTCTGGCCAGCGCATGGCGAAGTTCGTTGATGGTGACGACGCGGCCCCGGGGCACCTGTTTCATCAGCGCATCCACTTCCAGCGGCGCGGGAATGACAAACGTGCCTGAGCCCCAGCGCATGGTCATCTTGCCGGTGACCTGGCAGACCCTGGGCAGGCCTTTGTCATCCGCCAGTTTTTCGCGCCAGGACTTTTTTACCTTCATATTTCCGTAGGCGCGCTTGTGAAAGCGCGGCCATTCAATTTATTTTGCCGCGCTCTTCCGAGGCGCGGCTACGGTATTTTAAAAATGCGCTATCACTTCAATCTCCACGTTTGCACCTTTGGGCAGCGCCGCGACCTGGATGGTCGAGCGCGCCGGACAATCGCCGGTGAAATATTTCGCATAGACCTCGTTCATGCCGGCGAAGTCGGCAAGATTGGTCATGAAGACTGTGCTTTTGACGACGTTGGCGAAGGTCAGCTTCTGGTCGTCCAGGATCGCCTTGACGTTTTGCAGCACGCGGTCAGTCTGCGCCTGAATGTCGCCGGTAATCAGGTTGCCGGAGGCCGGATCAATGGGAATCTGACCGGCACAGAACAGCAAATCGCCGGTGCGCACGGCATGATTGTAGGGGCCGACGGCCGCCGGTGATTTCGCGGGTTTGATGATGGTTTTCTTTGCCATTTTATGGTAGCGGCGGTCTATGACCGCCGGGATTATTTTGCCAAACGGCGGCGGTCACAGACCGTCGCTACAGTACAGGCAAGGTCTATCGGCTTTGGTGCAACAGGTCAAGGAACCAGGCACCGATTTGTTTCTTGACGGATTCACAAAGTCAATCATCGTAAAGCTAATTCCAAGCATCAGCCGCAATTTATGAAGACAAGAAGCGTCATTGTTTTCGTTCTATTTGCCCTGGCCATGTTGAGTGCCGGTTATCTGCTCGGCTGGCACAATGGCACGTCAGCCGGATCTTCAACGACTCATTCGCCCGGGGATTCGGGCAAAACGGCAGACCGAAATTCCCCGACGCTGCCGCCGATTAAAACTTCGCTGTCCCGCCAGCCGGCAGATTCCCAATCTGCCGTCGCCGGGAAAACATCACTGTCTGACATCGAGGCAAAGATGCTGAAGCTGAACATCCGCAATTTGTATAATGATCCGGATTGGCGCAAAATGATGGATAGCCTGGATCCGGCCGATATCCCGCAATTGCTGGCATTTGTGGATGCCAAGGTGCCAAAATTCATGCGACAGGGATTGCGCTTCAATCTGCTGCCGCGCTGGGCGCAGAGCGATCCCCAGGCGGCCATGACCTATGCTCAAGCCTTGCCCAACTCGCAGGAACGTGAGAACGCCATCGGCATGGTCGCCAGTGGCTGGGCGCAAAAAGATCCAACCGGGGCTGCGGCCTGGGCGCAACAACTTCCCAAAGGCCAGTTGCGTGAGCGCGTGTTGAGCAACGTCATCTCGGCAATGGCCGGCTCCAACCCGCAAGCCGCTTTCGACTTGTTTCAAAGTTCCGACCTCACGGGCTGGCAATATATGCCGGCGTATAATCTTTTTTCGACCTGGGCGGCCCAGGACCCGGCGACCGCCGCGGCCCAGGCGGCCAAATTGACTTCGGGCCGCCAGCGACAGCAAGCCTTCCAGGCCATCGCAGCCGCCTGGGCGCAGAACGATCCACAGGCGGCAATGACATGGGCCAATTCATTGTCCAACGGACAGGACAAGCGCAATGCGATCAGTTCAATCATTTCCAGTTGGGCGCAAAATGACGTGAACGGTGCGATGGCCTGGGCGAAGCAGTTGCCGGAAGGCCAAACCAAACAACAGGCCATGAGCAGCCTGGGTCTTTCCTGGGCGCAAACCGACCCGCAGGCGGCGGTGGACTTCGCCAACAGTCTTCCTACCGGCATGGCCAGGAACAGTTTGCTGGGCAGTATCATCAGCCAATGGGTGCAGCAAGACCCGGACGCGGCCATGAAATATGTTCAAAATCTCCCGAACGGCCCGGGGCGCAACCGCGTTTTGCAGCAGGCCATTGGTTCCATGGCCTGGCAGGACCCGAAATCAGCGGCGGCGCTCGCCTCCCTGCTCCCGCCGGGCAATGACCTGATGAATGCGGTGTCCCAGGTCGCCTGGAGTTTTGCCCAGTCCGATCCCAAGGCGGCGATGGATTGGATTCAGACGTTGCCCGAAGGCAATGCCAGACGGAATGCGCTTCAAAATATCGGCTGGCAACTGGCGCAGGATGATCCGAAGTCCGCCGCCGATTTTGCGAATTCGCTGCCGCCGGGCCAGGGGCGGGACAATTTAATCATGAACATCGCCAGTTCGTGGGCCCAAAGTGATTTGAACGGCGCGTTGGCCTGGGCGCAGAACCTGCCGGACGGAAACGCGAAACAAAATGCGATGAACAGCGTGGCCATGCAGTGGGGCCAAACCGATCCGGCGGGTGCCATGCAATATGCCCAGGGCCTCCAACCGGGCAGCGCCCAAAACAGTTTCCTGAACACTGCGGCCAATGCCTGGGCGCAAAACGATCCGAAGGCGGCCATGCTCTGGCTGCAATCCATGTCCGAAGGCGCCGCCAAAAACGCCTTTACCTCCGGCCTCGTTTCCGGACTCGCGCAAAATTCACCGCAGAACGCGGCGGATTTTGTGGCTTCCCTGCCGGCCGGCGCGACGCGAGACAGCGCCGCGATGACTGTGGTTTCCCAATGGACGCAATCCGATCCGCAGGCGGCGGCAAACTGGGCCGCGACGTTTCCGGCCGGCAACAGCCGGAACAACGCCTTTCAAAACATCATTTCCAATTGGGCGCAGAATGATCCCGGCGCCGCCAGTCAATGGCTGGGTTCCCTGCCGGACGACAGCGCCAAACAAAGCGCAGTCCAGTCGTTCGTCAACCAGGTGGCCTGGCAATATCCCGACCTGGCAGCGCCCTGGGCGGAATCGTTGAGTGATCCCAATCAACGCAACATGGCCATCCAAAACGTCGCGCGCCAGTGGCTGAAGACCGACCCGCTGGATGCGCAAAAGTGGCTGATGAATACTTCGCTGCCGGATGCCCAAAAGCAGGCGCTCCTGAACAGCGGCAAACAGTGACGCCCCCGGCTGCGCCGAAGATGCAATTTTCAGCTACAAATACTTTTTCAAAACCGGCCCCAATTCTTTTTTAGTCTTCGCCGGCCAGAGTTTCTTGTCGGTCAGAATCGCGTATTGCAACGCCGCATGGCACGGCCAATCGGGTTCGGCGGGGATTTGTGAAATGGCGGCGACGACGATTTTTTTGGCCATGTCAGCGTTGCGATGGAGGTTCTGGATGATCATGGCCAGCGTCACGTGTTCGTCTTCCTTCCAGCAATCGTAATCGGTGGACATCGCCAGCGTGGCGTAGGCGATTTCGGCTTCGCGGGCGCACTTGGCCTCGCCCAGATTGGTCATGCCGATGACGTCGTAACCGAGCTGGTGGTTGGTGAGCGATTCGGCGCGGGTGCTGAACGCCGGACCTTCCATGTTCACATAAGTGCCGCCGTCGTGTGCCGTCGCGCCGCAAGCGCGCGCGGTTTTCAAAAGAATCTGCCGCAGTTCCTCGCAGACCGGGTGCGCGAACGAGATGTGCGCCACAATGCCGCGGCCGAAAAACGTGTGCTCCGGCCCGCGCCTGGTGCGGTCGAGGAACTGGTCCACCAGCACGATGTCGCACGGCTGGTATTTTTCCTGCAAGGAGCCGACGGCGCTGACGCTGATGATCCAGGCGACGCCGAGTTTTTTCATGGCCCAGAGATTGGCGCGATGATTCAGTTCGCCGGGCAGGATGCGGTGGCCACGGCCGTGTCGCGCCAGAAAAACCACGTTGCGCCCGGCGAGTTTGCCGGTCAGCAAATCGTCGGAGGGTGCGCCGAAGGGCGTCCTGACCTTCACCCATTTCTGATTCGTGAAGCCTTCGAGGTTGTAAAGGCCGGTGCCGCCGATGATGCCGATGCGATGTTCAGACATGGCGGATTTTTAATCACGAAACAGCCAAAACACACGAAAAAAGCGACGGCATCGTTCTGCCCGGGATGGATCTCAATTCTTGTGCCACGTAGCATGGCAGATGGGCCAAGTCCGAAGGAATTTCCTGACCATAGCCCGGCGTTTCAACGCCGGGAATGAATCGACCGACGGACAAGTCCCGCAGGGAAGGTTGAACCGGCGCGGAGTTGCTTCGGCCGTCCCTGCGGGACTTGACGCAATGGTCACGTGAACCCGGCATTGAAATGCCGGGCTGTTTCCAAACGTTCCTTCGGAACAAGGCCATATCAGAACGCACCGGTTCGAAAATTCAGATGCCTGTTTCGGCTGCGCGTGTTTCTCCGTATGCGCTCTGCAGGTAACGGACCCTCCGCCCTGCCAAAAACCCACTTTTCCCGGCTGGCCTTTTCATAAAGGTTGGTTAATCTACTGAGATGGAAATATTTCAACGCATTCTTAAAACCGCGGTCGAAGGCGGCGCCTCGGACGTGCACCTGAAAATCGGCACGCCGGTCATTTATCGCATCAACCGCGAACTCATCGCCGTGGACGCGCCGTTTCCCACCACGGAATGGATGAACAAGATTGTCGAGGCCGTCACGCCCGACCATTTGAAAAAGAAGCTCATCGAGGAGCGCGAAATAGATTTTTCCTATTTCGTTCCCGGGACCGGCCGGTTCCGCACGAATCTGTTCCAACAGCGCGGCCAGTGGTGTCTGGCCATGCGTTTCGTGAAGACGCGCGTGCCCACGTTCGAGGAGCTGGGTTTGCTGGAGCAGATCAAACTGGTGGCTGAATCGCCGCGCGGCATTGTGCTCGTGGCGGGCACCACCGGCTGCGGCAAATCCACCACGCTGGCCGCGATGCTTGAACACATCAACAACAACTTCAAAAAACACATCATTACGCTGGAGGACCCGATTGAATACGTGTTCGAAGACAACCAATCCGTGATCGAGCAGCGGGAAATCGGGCTGGATACGTTGACCTTCCACCACGCGCTCGTCCACGTTCTGCGCCAGGACCCCGACATCATCATGGTCGGCGAGATGCGCGACGACATCAGTTTTTCGGCGGCGATGAGCGCAGCCGAAACCGGGCATCTCGTCCTGTCCACGCTGCACACCACCAACGCTTCCCAATCCGTCAACCGCATTCTGGATTTCTTTAAAGCCGAGGAACGCGAACAAATCCGCCGGCAGCTTTCCGGCACGTTGCGTGGCGTCATCTGCCAGCGCATGATCACCACGGTGGAAGGCAAACTCACGCCGGCACTGGAAATTCTGCTCAATACGCCCATGGTCAGAAAACTGCTCGAGGAAAACCGGCTCGACAAGCTGTCGGCCGCCATTGAGACCGGTTTGGATGACGGCATGATCAGCTTTAACCAGTCGCTGTTCAACCTCGTCAAATCCGGTCGCGTCAGCGAGAAGGAGGCGTTGTCCAAGGCCACCAACCCGCAGGCGCTGGAGATGAATTTCAAGGGCATCTTCCTCGACGAAGGCCGTCGAATCATCAAGTAAGCCACTTGTTTTTCAACCGATCCGCAGTTGACTTAAACCCGACCGGTCATATCGTGGTTTGTCATGCGGATTTCGAAGAGAACGGATTATGCGCTTCGTGCCTTGTTCACGCTGTTGGACCATTACCGGGGCGCGCCAATCCCGATTCGGGAACTGGCCCGGCGCAACGACGTTCCCAAGCGTTTCCTGGAGCAAATCATGCTCGATCTCAAGGCGCAGGGTTGGGTGGACAGCGTGGCCGGAATCCGGGGCGGCTATGTGCTCGCCCGCAGCCCGGAAAAGATAACCATGGGCGAGATCGTTCGCCATTTCGACGGCGTTTTGGCACCCATTGAATGTGTTTCGGTGACGGGATATAAACGTTGTTCCCAGGAGCCGGTCTGCCGGTTTCGCCGGGTTTTCCTCGATACGCGGAACTACATCGCCGGGGTCATGGATCGTGCGACGCTGGCCGAAGTAGCCAAGGGCCTGCCCGTTTCCAGGCAGGAAGTCAGCGCTGGTTTCAGCGGCGGCGACGGTATTTAAACGGGAAATTTTTCAAAAAAACAGTTGACACTTCAGCTAAACCGTGGATAATAACGACACAACTGGTCGTTTATTGTTGGATTGAGAGTTGGGATTAATTCGAGAATCCAAAAAACGCCGTCGCTAGGGCAGGAAGAGAAGGGTGGCCAGTCTTTTTATTTGGCCATAAAGACGACTTGGTTGGTCGCTATTTATGAGCATGACGTGAAATGAGCAGAATTGGTGAATCAAACAAAACCAATATGAAACTGAATCAGTTGATACTCGCAGCCGTCGTCGGGGTACTATTCGTTTTTCCGGCGTGGGCTGCCGATGACAGCGCCACCAACTCCAGCGAAGCGGCGGAGATCGAAGCCTTGAAGAAGCAGGTCCAGGAGTTGGACCAAAAAGTCCGGGCCCTGGAGCGACAACGCGAGTCGGAGCAGGAGGCTGCCGCCAACACCAATCAGGAACAAATTCAGGAACTCGACCAAAAAGTCCGGATTCTGGCGCGCCAGCACGAGCTGGACCAGGAGGACGCGGCGGCAGCGGCCAAAACGCGACCCCGCTTAAAACTGGATGCCAGCGGTTTCACGCTTAGTTCCGCCGACACCAATTTTGTCATTTCGTTGCAAGGGGTGCTTCAGGAAGACAGCCGGACGTTCTTTGCCGACCACAATATTGCGAACAGCGGCTTTCTTTTGCGCCGGGCGCGTCCGATTATTTCCGGCACGGTTTTTCGTGATTTTGATTTCAACTTCACTCCGGATTTCGGCGGCAACACGGCACAAATAGTGGATGCTTACTTGAACTACCGCTACCGCCCGGAATTACAACTGGAAGCCGGCAAATTCAAATCGCCCGTTGGCCTGGAGCATTTAGTGGCTGACCGGAACACGCTGTTCAACGAGCGCTCGCTGGTGACGGACCTGATGCCCAATCGCGATCTGGGCGTGGAACTGCACGGCGATTTATTCGGCGGCGCGGTCAGTTACGCCGCCGGCATTTTTAATGGCGCGCCCGATTACAACGGCACGACGGTGAATGCGGATTCGGACAATGACAAGGCCTTTGCCGGGCGCCTGTTCTTCCAACCCTGGAAGACCAGCGATGTGGATTGGTTGCGCGGGCTGGGGTTCGGTGCCGGCGGCAGTTATGAATCCGACCGTAATGGCGCCAGCGGATTGACGCCGGGTTACACCACGGACGGCCAGCAGAAATTTTTCGTTTACACCAACGGAATTGCGGCCAACGGCCAACATTGGAGAATTTCGCCGCAGGGCTATTATTACTACGGGCCGTTCGGGATCCTGGGCGAGTATGTGATTTCCGACCAGCAAGTCAGCCGCACGACTGCCCCGCTGACATCCGCCGACCTGCAGCACACCGCCTGGGAGGTTGCCGCCAGTTGGGTGTTGACGGGCGAGGACGCTTCTTACAATAGCGCGGTAACGCCGCGGCATCCATTTGACCCGCGGGCAGGACACTGGGGGGCATGGCAGGTGGTGGGGCGTTATGAAGAGCTGGACATTGACAACTCGGCGTTTCCGACGTTTGCCAGTTCGACCGCTTCCGCCTCGTCGGCGCACGCGTGGTCGGCGGGCCTGAATTGGTATCTGAATCGAAACGTCCGGGTGAACGCCAGTTTTTCGCACACGGTGTTCTCCGGTTACACCGGTACCAGCCCGGCCGTGCCGGCCCAGACGGAAAATGTGTTTTTCACCCGAATACAATTGGCGTTTTAATGACTTAAGCTGGAAATTAAAAGCTCATGAAAACACTGCTGACAATTCTGCTGGCTTCGTCACTGGTCGCAGCGGCGGGCGCCAGGGAGGTCAAACTCCTGAACGTTTCCTACGACCCAACGCGCGAACTGTATCAGGAATACAACGCCGCCTTTGCGAAATACTGGAAGGCGAAAACCGGCGATGACGTGATGATTTCCCAGTCGCACGGCGGCTCGGGCAAGCAGGCGCAATCCGTCATCAACGGGCTGGAAGCCGACGTCGTCACGCTCGCCCTGGCCTACGACATTGATGCGATCGCCCGTCAGGGAAAATTGTTGCCGGCCGACTGGCAAAAACGGCTCCCGGACAACAGCACACCCTACACCTCGACTATTGTGTTTCTGGTGCGCAAGGGAAATCCAAAGCACATCAAGGATTGGGATGACCTGGCGAAACCGGGCGTCAGTGTCATAACGCCGAATCCCAAGACCTCCGGGGGCGCGCGCTGGACATTTCTCGCCGCGTATGCCTACGCGCTGGCAACGTACGGACAGGATGATGCGAAGTCGCTTGATTTTGTGACGCGCCTCTACAAAAACGTGCCGGTGCTCGATTCCGGTGCACGTGGTTCAACCATCACCTTTGCCCAACGCGGCATCGGCGACGTGCTGCTCGCCTGGGAAAACGAGGCGCACCTGGCGCTCAAGGAATTCGGCGCGGACAAATTTGAAATTGTGTCGCCGTCGTTGAGCATTCGGGCCGAACCACCGGTGGCGATGGTGGACAAAAACGCCAAACGTCACGGGACCCTGGCCGTGGCGCAGGCTTATCTGGAGTATCTTTATTCCGACGAAGGCCAGGAAATTGCGGCGAAAAATTTCTATCGTCCGCGCAGCCGGAAGATTGCCGCCCGATACGCGAACCAGTTCAATCCGGTAAAGCTCGTTACCATTGGCGAAGAATTCGGCGGATGGGAGAAGGCACAACAACGCTTCTTCAGCGACGGCGGCGTCTTCGATCACATTTACCAACCCTGAACGAATTTAGCATGGCTTTAAAAATGGCATCGGGGCAAAATTATCGCGTCGCCGCCTCGGTGGTGAAATTTTAACGCATGTTACGCTCGCAACAACGCGGAGTGCTGCCGGGCTTTCGACTGACGCTCGGCTACACGCTGCTTTATTTGAGCCTGATCGTCATCATTCCGCTGGCGGCGACGTTCGTAAAAAGCAGCGAGCTTTCCTGGGCGCAGTTTTCGCAAACGGTTTTTTCGCCGCCGGCGCTCGCCGCCTATCGGCTGAGTTTCGGCGCGTCATTTCTGGCCGCCGCCGTGAACGCCATTTTCGGCTTCATCGTCGCGTGGGTGCTCGTCCGTTACGATTTTTTTGGAAAACAATTCGTGGACGCGCTGGTGGACCTGCCGTTTGCGCTGCCGACTGCCGTCGCCGGCATCACCCTGGCGACGCTTTATGCGCCAAACGGCTGGCTGGGCGGGTGGCTCGCGCCGTTCGGCATCAAGGTCTCCTACACGCAGCTCGGCATTTTTATCGCGCTCACGTTCATCGGCCTGCCGTTCATTGTCCGCACCGTCCAGCCCGTGCTCGCCGATTTGGATTCGGAACTTGAGGAAGCCGCGGCCAGTCTCGGGGCCAACCGCTGGCAGGCCTTCTGGCGGGTGATTTTTCCGATGTTGAGTCCGGCGCTGCTGACGGGTTTCTCGCTCGCGTTCGCCCGTGCCCTGGGCGAGTACGGCTCGGTCGTCTTCATTTCCAGCAACATTCCGATGAAGACGCAGATTGTTCCGCTGCTTATTATGGGCGAGCTGGACGGATTCCACCTTGCCAGGGCGACCGCGCTGGCCGTCGTAATGCTCGTGATTTCGTTCCTGCTGCTGCTGGCCATCAATCTGCTGCAATGGTGGAGCAACCGTTACAACGCAACCAACCCGGCATGATCGACGACGCCAAAATCAACGCCCCTCGTCGCATGAGCGAACCGCCGTTCGTGCGGCGCCTGCTCATTGCCGTTGCGCTGGGCTTCATCGCGCTGTTCCTCGTCGTGCCGCTCGTTTCCGTTTTTGCCGAGGCGCTGCGACAGGGCCTGGGGTTTTATTTCCAGACGTTGCGCGACCCGATGACGGTGAGCGCGATTGAATTGACGTTGATCGCCGCCGGCATTTCCGTTCCGCTCAACTGCCTGTTCGGCGTCGCCGCGGCGTGGACCATCGCCAAGTTCGATTTCCCCGGCAAAAACATTTTGCTCACGCTGATCGACCTGCCGTTCTCCATTTCACCCGTGATTTCCGGAATGATTTACGTCCTGATTTTTGGTGCGCAAGGCTGGTTTGGCCCGTGGTTGATCGAGCATAACATCCGGATCATTTTTGCCGTGCCGGGCATTGTCCTGGCGACGATGTTCGTCACGTTCCCGTTCGTGGCGCGCGAATTGATTCCGCTCATGCAGGCGCAGGGCCGGACGGAGGAGGAGGCCGCGCGTGTGCTCGGCGCGAACGGCTGGCAGACCTTTTGGCGCGTGACGTTGCCAAACATCAAATGGGGATTACTGTACGGGGTGATTTTGTGCAACGCGCGGGCGATGGGCGAATTCGGCGCGGTCTCGGTCGTCAGCGGCCGGATTCAGGGCCAGACCAACACGATCCCGTTGCATGTGCAGATTTTGTATGAAAACAACAATATCCCCGGCGCGTTCGCCGTGGCGTCGCTGCTGACGCTGCTCGCGCTGGTCACACTCGCCTTGAAAACGTGGGTCGAGTATAACACGACCGGGTTGCGGGGAACGGCGTTCACGCCCCTGCCCCTCAAAAAGGAACCGAACCGAAAGCTGGCATGAGTGTCGAGGTCAAAAACGTCACGAAAAAGTTCGGCAATTTCACCGCGCTCGACAACGTGAATCTCAAGGTCGAGTCCGGCGAACTCGTCGCCCTGCTCGGGCCGTCCGGGTCGGGCAAAACGACCCTGTTGCGGGTGGTGGCCGGGCTGGAATTTCCCGACGCCGGCAACGCGCAGGTTTTGTTTTATGGCGAGGACGTGACCACCATTCCCGCGAGCCAGCGCAAGGCCGGTTTTGCGTTTCAACATTATGCGCTGTTCCGCCACTTGAACGTTTTCGAAAACATCGCGTTCGGCCTGCGGGTCCGCCCGAAACTCAAACGGCCCGGCGAGGAAAAAATCCGCGCCCGGGTCGGCGAACTGTTGAAATTGATTCAACTCGAACCGCTCGCCAAACGGTTTCCCTCGCAACTGTCCGGCGGCCAGCGGCAGCGCGTCGCCCTCGCCCGCGCCCTTGCGGTCGAGCCGAAGGTGCTGCTGCTGGACGAACCGTTCGGCGCGCTCGACGCGAAGGTCCGCCGGGAACTGCGCCGCTGGTTGCGGAAACTGCACGACGAAATCCACATCACCACGCTGTTTGTGACGCACGATCAGGAGGAGGCGCTGGAGGTGGCTGACCGCGTGGCCATTTTGCGCGACGGCAGAATCGAACAGATTGGCACGCCGGAGGAAATTTACGACAACCCGGCCACACCGTTCGTTTACGATTTTCTCGGCAACGTGAATCTGTTCAGCGGCCGGGTGCGCGAAGGGACGGTCATCATCGGCGAAACGGAATTCGCGGTGGAGGAAACCGCGGGTGAAACGGACACGGACGCCGTCGCGTTTGTGCGGCCGCACGACATCCGCATCACGCGCGAGGCGAACGGGCAGAAGACCTTTCCGGCGCGCATCCTCCGCTGCAATGCCGCCGGGCCGCTGGCGAATCTGGAATTGGAACGACTGGACGGCGGCGGAAACTTCGCCGCGCAGTTGAGCAAGGAGGAATTTCAGCAGTTGCAACCCAAGGCCGGCGAGCAGGTCTTTGTGGAGCTGAAAAACGTGAAGATCTTCTCCGACGACTTCTCGATTTGAATTAGGCCCGCTTGGCCGGGGACTTGATTGACTTATATCCGGCCCTTCTTATTGTTCTTCGCCATGGCGGAAAAACATTATCGCAGTCTCGTCAAGGCGGTCTCCTGGCGGCTCACCGGCAGTCTGGACACCATGGTCATTTCCTTCCTTGTCACCGGCCGGCTGAAATGGGCGTTGTCCATCAGCGGTATTGAATTATTCACCAAAGTCTTCCTCTATTACGTTCACGAGCGGGTTTGGAACAAAATTTCCTTCGGCCGAATCAAGGGCGAACCGCCGTATGAAATTTGATGGCCAACGTTTCAAATCGTCATTCGAAAATTGCAAATCAGAAATGAAGGCGGCCCGCCTTCTCCTGCTGTCCGGGATTCGGCGCGGCGAATTGGCCTGGCTTGCCGAGCCGTAGCTCGGAGCGCAGCGGAGAGCGAAGGCTGGGGTGGTCGACGGGATTCGAACCCGCAACAACAAGCTCCACAAGCTTGGACTCTACCGTTGAGCTACGACCACCAGCCGGTCTGTAAAGAGTAGATTTTCAAGTGCTGCGCGTCAAGTTTGGGGCGGTTGGGGTGGTGGTACGTTTTGCGATGGCAGGGACGCCGCGGCCTGCCCCGACAGGAGTCTGTCGGGGTGCCGGCGTCACCGTTCGCGTTCAGCGGACGGAACCTGAGCGGCTATGAATCATTCGATGTTTCGTTGCGCCGCTGAACGCGGCGCGGTCATCACCGCGCGATGACCCTACCCTGAAATTCCAAAACGCACCACTACCACGGTTGGCACACAGACGGGAAAATCAGCCCTGAGGCCGGCCGGCGGCGGGGAAGGTCAATTGGAATTGTACTCAATCACGCGGACAACGTTATGCAGCTCCATCTTGCTGAACGGACTCCGCCATTTGCCGTGCTTGTCCCGAAAGGCCAGACAGCGGAAATGTTCGCATTGCACCAGCACCATCTCGTCCACCGGCGGCGGGACGCCGTTTTCATTTTCACCGTCCGCGATCGAAGGCGGATTCGTCACACCCGGAATATCGGCTGACCGACGAGGATTGGCTTGCCGGATTTTGTCAAAGTTTCAACGGCCTTTGGCCCGGCCGGTTTTTCCCGCCGTTGAACACCTGCTTCCGGCGTTGCCAATCGCCCGCCGACGCCTTAGATTTTGTGTTCATTCGCAATGGCGGAATACAAAGTTCAATTCGAGGTCTTTGAAGGCCCGCTCGATCTGCTCCTTTATCTCATTAAAAAGGAGGAGGTTGACATCTACCAGGTCAACCTCACCAAACTCGCCACCCAGTTCATCGAATATATTGATTTGATGCGGCAGTTCGACCTGGAGATTGCCGGCGAATTCCTCGTGATGGCCTCCACGCTCATGTACATCAAGAGCCGCGAGCTGCTGCCCGTGGACCAGCAGGTCGCCGTCGAAGGCGAGGAGGAAGGTGAGGACCCGCGCTGGGAACTCATCCGGCAACTCGTTGAATACAAGAAGTTCAAGGACGCCGCCTCACAATTGCAAACGCTCGAAGCCCGCCAGGAAAATGTCTTTCCGCGGCTGCCCGGCAAGCTGGAATTCGAAAGCACCGCGCCGTTGCCCAAGCCGGACGTGTCCATCTTCGACCTGCTCAACGCCGTCAATAACGTCCTCCGGCGCTTCGAGAAACGCGACGATTCCCGCGAAATCTTCGAGGACAAATGGACCGTCAGCGATAAAATCGAGTTCATTCTCAAGGTCATTGTCGAACGCGGCGGTGTGCGGTTCGCCGAGTTGTTTGAGAATGCCGCCGGCCGGTCGGAAGTCGTCTGCACCTTTCTGGCCCTGCTGGAATTGATTCGCCTCAAACAACTTATCTGCGCCCAGGGCGAGGAATTCGGCGAAATCGAAATTCGCCGCGCAGAAAACGCCGCGCCAGCCGCTGGAGCGCCGGGCGCCGACCCGGCACGAAGCGATGCTACCCCCGAACCAGCCCTCCGCCAAGCCCCCGCGGTCGGCGAGACACCTGAACCGCCGCGCCAATCATAAATCGTAAAATAAAAATGGAATTGAAATTCATTCTGGAATCGCTCCTGTTCTCCGCGCAAAAGCCGCTGAGCGTGAAGGAACTTCGCGACGTGTTCGCCGCGGCCGCCGAGGCCGAGGACGCCGATGCCACCACCCAGTCGCTCGCCAAGGTGAAGGACAGCGAAATGACCGCCGCACTGGAACAACTGGCGCGCGAACACGAAGCCGCCGCGCGCAGTTACCGGCTCGCGTGCGTCGCCGGTGCGTGGCAATTTGTTTCCCAGCCTGAATACGCGCCGTGGCTCAAGGCGCTGGTCGGTCAGAAAATCCGCCCGCCGCGATTGTCACAGCCGGCGCTGGAAACACTCGCCATCATCGCCTATCGCCAGCCCATTACACGCGCCGAGGTGGAACAGATTCGCGGCGTGAACGTGGACGCCGTCATGCAGACCATCATGGAACGCGGTCTCGTGGACGTCGCCGGCCGCGCCGAGGTCGTGGGCCGCCCGCCGACCTACGGCACCACGGCATTATTCCTCGAATACTTTGGCTTGAGCGGCCTGGAAGGTTTGCCGGCCGCGGACGAGCTGAGGAAAATTGTCGTCCAAAAACCGCCCGCACCGGTCACGGTTGAACCCGGCCTGGCCACCACGCCACCGGAACAACTGGCCTTGGGAAGCGCAGAAGGAACGAAGGAAGAAACGCCAGAGACTCCGGCTTCGGGTTCTTAATCATTGAAACCGCTCACTCAAAAACAACTCGTTATTGATGGGGCAATTTTGGGTGCGGCTTACGGGGTATTTGCCCGTTTCGTTTTCGGACTGGGAGTGCTGGAGGATTTTTTCGAGGTGATGAGCGCGGCCTTCATTATTGGAGTCCCGCTCGCGCTTGGGTTTATCACGGTTTGGTTCGGGGAGAGCGGGAAAAGCAACAATTGGTGGCTGTGGATTGTACTGCCGTGGCTTTCATCGCTGGCCTGCCTGGCCTGTGCGCTGGTACTGGCGTGGGAAGGGATGATTTGCATTGTCCTGTTGTTGCCGTTGATTCTTGTACTTTCATCCATTGGCGGCCTGCTGGCTGGAATCTCTCTGAAGATTTTCAAATCAAGGCGGGACCGAAACTATTGTGTGACAATTGTTGCCTTGCTGCCTTTTTTTGCATCTCCGATTGAACAATTGCGGTCGATCGATTCCGAAACCCGGACCGTTCGGACTCAAATCGAAATCCACGCCGACGCGCAGACGGTTTGGAATCAAATCCGGAGCGTCCCGCTGATTACGGAAAAGGAACAACGTTTTTCGTTTTCTCACCTGATCGGTTTTCCCCGACCGTTGGAGGCAAAACTGGTTGGCGAGGGTGTGGGTGCGATTCGCTTTGCAACCTTTGAAAAAGGAGTTCTGTTTGTCGAAACCATCAATGAATGGGACAGTCCACACCGTTTGTCGTTTTCCATTCGCGCCGACACGAAGGATATTCCGCCGAGTACCTTTGATAAACACGTTATCATCGGGGGTAAGTACTTTGACGTGTTGACAGGAACTTATTGGATTGAGGATGTTGGAAATGACGATGTGATTCTGCATTTGAGCAGCAGCCAGCGGCTGTCTACACGGTTTAATTTTTATTCACATTTCTGGACGGATTACCTGATGGCCGACCTTCAAAATTACATTCTTGGCATCATCAAGAAACGCTGCGAGCAGCCGATGGGGGGTCCTTGATAGGGCGCGCCACTCCATGTGCGCCGCTTTCCTTTCGCCGATTTGGCCTGTTTCGAGGCTTTACCGGTGCTTTGACTTGCGTTCCCGTTCCGTTGCGCGCAAGAAAAGGCATGGTTTATCAAAAACAAATCCTGCTGGAAACCCGAGGTCACCGGCAGATGCACGACCTGACGGCGGACGTGGCGCAAATCGTCCATGACTCCGGCGTGCGCACAGGCACGGTGCACGTGTTTAACGTCGGCAGCACCGGCGCGATCGGCGCCATCGAATTCGAACCGGGCTTGATGGAGGACTTACCGGATATGCTGGACAAACTCATCCCGCCCGGCCGCAATTACGGACACGAACGCGCCTGGCACGACGGCAATGGCCATTCGCATTTGCAAGCCACGCTGTTGGGACCGTCCCTGACCGTGCCGGTGGCCGGCGGGAAACCGGTACTGAGCACCTGGCAACAGATTTTCCATCTGGAATGCGATATCAAACCCCGCCGCCGCACCATCGTGGTGACCGTCTCCGGCGAGTGAGAGTTTTGACCGCAGATTACACAGATAAACGCAGATTTGTAGCCGCAAAAAGGCACAAAAAGCGCAAAGGTTTTGACACGAATTGCACGAATTTACACTGATTCAAATGCGCTGAAGGCGCAAAGGCAATCAGCCCAGGGTTGGAGCGAGGCGACTACCCTGGGTTCATATCCCATAAGACATTCCTTCTCCCATCGGATGGGAGAAGCTGGCCGGAGGCCGGATGAGGGCTGCGCGGCAGAGGAGAAATCAGAGTTTTAAACCGGGATTCTTTTCATTGGCCGAGCCCATGTGACAAAGCTCATCCAGCGTCTCCGAAAACAAATCATACAACAGTTTCAGCCGGTCAACGTCTTTGATAACGCCCACCACCTGAAAATAAAGTTCGTTTACGCCGGCGGGGAAATTCCGGCCGCCCCAGATTTTTTCTTCGTCGTCCCGGACGGAAAAGTGGATGTCGGGTTGGGCCGCGATCAGGTCCCGGATTTTTTCATTGGCAAAGAGCCGGCGCAGTTTCCACTCGTCATTGCCCTTGATGATGAAATCCTCGTCGAACTGCGGATAGCCCGCGGTGACGTCCTGCATCCCCAGTTTTTTCCCGAGATTGCTGAAAAAGCCCTCACGATAGACGTTGAAGTGAAAACCATCCGGGTTCACATAGGGCGCGCGCATCCGGGTGTAGGTGATGGACGATTTGCCGGTGGACACGGTATAAGTGTCCAGCGTGACCACCCACGGGCCATGCGCAGTTTCCACCTTGCTGCCGTTCCAAAAGCCGCCTTCATTGAAACTGCCGCCGACAGCGGCGGCGAACTGTTTCCAGATTTCGTCCCGGCTGGGCCCGAACAGTTTTTGGAGAAAACTCATAGTGTTTGTGGCGACTCTAGGCGTGGTGCGGAAGCGCGTCCATTATAAACCAGCTTACAAATTGGATTCACGGCTAAAAATGGCAGAACAGGCGCACCCGGCTGTGGAAAAAGATTTTCCATCCGGAATGTGACGTCAAACCCCGCCGTCGTACCGTCATCGTGACCGTCTCCGGCGGATGATGTTTTTAACCGCAGATTATGCGGATGTGCGAAACAGGTTTGATTCTTCCGGTTTGATTCTGCATTCTTTCCTGGCTGTGAATATTCCCAAACATCGCCAGGCGATTGACAAGCTGGACGCGCACATCGTCCGGCTGCTCAACGAGCGCACGAAGCACGTGCTGGCCATCGGCGCCATGAAGCTCAAGGCCGGCGAGGAGATTTACGCGCCGCACCGCGAACGGGCCGTGCTGCAACGCATCTGCCAGTTGAACCCGGGTCCGGTCACCGACGAGCAACTCCGCGCGATTTACCGCGAAATCATGTCCAGCGCGCTCGCGCTCGAGAAGACGATGATCATCGCCTATTTCGGGCCCGAGGCGACCTTCACGCACCAGGCGGCCATCCGCAAATTCGGCGCCAGCCTGCGTTATTCGCCGCAAAAAACCATCGCCGACGTGTTCACCGAGGTCAGCAAACGCCGCGCGGATTACGGCGTGGTGCCGGTCGAGAATTCCACCGAGGGCGTCGTCACCCACACCCTCGACATGTTCGTGGACAGCGATTTGAAAATCGTTTCGCAGATTGTGCTGCCGATCCAGCAATGCCTGATGGTGCGGCCCGGCGGTTCGCGCGCGCGCATCAAAAAACTGTTCGTGCATCCGCAATCGCTCGCGCAATGCCGCGGCTGGATCCAGAACCATCTGCCACGCGTGGAACTCATTGAGACGTCGTCCAACGCCCGTTCGGCGGAACTGGCGGCGAAGGACAAGAACGCGGCGGCGATTGCCGGAATTCTGGCCGCCGAAAAATACGGCCTGGACGTGCTGGAACAGGACATTCAGGACAACGCCGCCAACGCGACGCGTTTCCTCGTGCTGGGCCGCCAATGCAGTCCGCCCACCGGCCATGACCGCACCAGCCTGCTTATCAGCGTGGCCGACAAGGCCGGCGCGTTGCATGAGGCGATTGCGGCCTTCCGCCGGTATAAAATCAACATGACGAAGATTGAATCGCGTCCGAGCAAGCGGAAGGCGTGGGAATATTTCTTCTTCATTGATTGCGACGGGCACGCGCAAGACCGCAAGGTGGCCAAGGCGATTGAGCTTCTCGGCGAGCACTGCAATTTCATCAAAGTCCTCGGCTCCTATCCGAACGCGGAATAGGAGCCCTGCAAAATAGATGTAGCGGCGCTCTGTGAGCGCCGCATTTTGGTTTCTACAGAGGAAAACGACGCCGGTCATAGACCGCCGCGACAAAACCGAACAATCCAACCTCTTCATTTCAAAGCAGTTTCGGAAAGCGCGCGGATGCAACAGTTTTTGCTTTTCAAACGATTATCAAAGGTGATAAGATGGCATCGTGGAAGGGAAAGAAGAAATTTCAGAAGTAGCCAACGATTTTTTTATCTGGGGAATCGACGACGCCCCTTACGGTCCGGTGGCGCTGGCGATGGTGACGGACTGGATCAAGGACGCGCGGGTTCTGCCGGACACATGGATTTTTGCGCGGCGCACCGGCGCCTGGCAGCAGGCCGGGGATGTTCCCGAATTCAAAAAGCTTTTCAACCAGCCAACCGAGGCCATTTCCGGCGCCACCGCCCGCGCCGGCATCACGCCCGGTTCCCTGCGCCGGATTAAAATCCTCGCCGATTTGAACGACGCGCAACTGGATCATCTGCTCGACTTCATGGAAT
>JANWKE010000054.1 GCA_025451535.1 Verrucomicrobiia bacterium | reverse complement strand
TCGATCCGCCGCCGCCGCCGCCGAAAACGAAGTATCCGCCCACGATCGGGCCGAGGATCCAGCCCACGCCGTTGAACGTCTGCGCGATGTTGATACGCGTCGTACCATGTTGCGGCGGGCCGAGCACGGTCGTGTACGGATTGGCGATGGTTTCCAGGCAGGCCATCCCCGCGGCGATGACAAACAGGCCGAGCAGAAATGCAGAATAGGTGCCGAGGCTCACCGCGTGAATGAACAAAAAGGCGCCGCTGGCAATCAGCGCGAGGCCGACCAGAATGCCGCCCTTGTAACCGAGCTTCCGGGCAATTAATCCGGCGGGAATCGCCATCAGGAAGTAAGCCAGATAATTGGCAAACTGCACGAGGCCCGACTGCTGCTTGTTAATGTGGAGGGAGTCCTGAAAATGCTTGTTCAGAATGTCAATCATGCCGTTGCAGAATCCCCACAGCAGAAAAAGCGTGGTGACCAGCGCGAAGGTGACGAACAGGTTTTTGCCGTCCGGCAGGCGGAACAGGCCGGTGGCTTTCGCAGTCGTTGGGTTGGAGTTGGTGGGTGTCATCATGGGTTTGGTTGAGTTTAAATAGCTTGTTCAAGGCAAAAGCAGAATAGTCAATTTTTTCGGCCCGTGCGCGCCGAGCACCAGAATGCGCTCAATATCGCCGGTGCGGCTGGGGCCGCTGATGAAGGAAAGAAAGCTCGGAAATTTATCTTTGAATTTCTCCTGCACGCGCTGCAAAGCAGCGGTTAAATCAGGAACCATTTGACTCCGGCGTGCCAGGACCACGTGATGCGGTGGCAGCACGGACAAAGCGCGCCCACCGGCACCGGGCGCGGATACCAGGACGCTTCCGGTTTGTGCCACCAGCGCCTCGCATTCCGTCAACCCGGCGTCGCAACTTTCCAAATCATTCACAGCGTAGCCGCCGTCCGTCCGCACTTCCGGCAATCCCAACTCCCGCGCGACGGGGTCCGTCCAATCGCCGGAATGCAGTCCGATTTTTTTCCAGCCGCCCGCCAGCGCCAGTGTTTTGACGTATTGGCCCGCTTCGTTCACGTTCGTGCACTCGCGGAAGCCGGCCTTCAAATCCTCCGCGTTTCGGCGGAACAATTCGATTTGTTCCTCGAGTGTTCCGCCGACGGGCGGCAGCCATTTTTGCGGGGAAGCGGGCAGGGGAGGCGCCGTCACCGGGCCATCATGGAAGGCTGGATGGGGTGCGGTGATTTTTAACGCCTCGCGAATCCGCCCTAAAATGATTTCGCGGTTGGTCATGGTTTTTTCCTTTCCCGCCACAGCTCGCGAAAGCTTTTTTCCGCCAGGGGCGGGAACGACCGGGTCTTTGTCCAGGCTCGCAGCGGATCCAGGATGGTTCCCCGGACCAAACGTTGCAGCGGCTGCAGAATGCGTCCGACCCGCGCGCCCCATTCGTACAACCGCGGCCGGCGCATCATAAACACGAAGCCGGTCTGAACCAGTTTTTCCAGGCGGGCCGGGCGGGCATGAATGGCGTTACGCCGGTTATGCAGCAGATGATGGTGCAGATTGATTTTGACGGGGCAGGTTTCGGTGCAGGCACCGCACAAGGACGAGGCTTGCGACAAGTGTTTCCAATCCTGAAGTCCGCGCAGATGCGGCGTGATGACCGAGCCAATCGGGCCCTGGTACGTCGTGCCGTAGCTGTGGCCGCCGACGTTTTTGAAAATCGGACAGACGTTCAGACAGGCGCCGCACCGGATACAGTGTAAAGCGTCGCGCTGTTCGGCGTCCGCCAACAGCTCCGTGCGACGGTTGTCCAGCAGCACGACGTGAAATTCCCCCGGTCCGTCGGGTTCGCCCGGTTGTCGCGGCCCGCCATAAAGCGTGTTGTAGCAGGTGATGGGCTGCCCGGCGCCCGCGGTGGCCAGCATCGGCAGGAACAAGGCGAGGTCGGAAAGTCTGGGCAAAACCTTCTCAATCCCGACAATCGCGACGTGGACCTTCGGCAGCGACGTGGTCAGCCGGGCGTTGCCTTCATTTTCCGTGATGGAAATCATGCCGGTTTCGGCGATGGCGAAGTTTGCGCCGCTGATGCCCATGTCCGCCTCGCAATATTTCCGGCGCATGACCCGCCGGGCGATCATCGTCAAATCCTCCGGATTATTGGTCCGTTCGGAACCGAGCCGGTCATGAAACAAATCGCTGATTTGTTGCCGCCTCAGGTGCATGGCCGGGAAGACGAGGTGATAAGGCGGTTCCTGTCGGAGCTGGACGATGTACTCACCCAAATCGGATTCCACCACCTCGAAACCGGCCTGCTCCAGCGCGTCGTTGAGATGGATTTCCTCCGCCGTCATGCTCTTGGATTTGATGATGGCACGGACTTTGTGCTGCCGGGCGACACCGACAATGTAATCGCGCGCCTCCTGCGCGCCCGGCGCCCAGAACACTTTTGCGCCGCGCGCTTCGAGCCGGGAGGCAAATTCATCCAAATAACGGTCGAGGTGATTGACGGCTTCCCATTTGACGGCGGCCGCCGTATCGCGCGCGCCTTGCCAATTTGAGAAACGATTTTTGAATTCGTCGCGTTTGGCGTAGTAGCCGGCGAGCGCTTTTTGAATCCAATCGCGCTGGCCCAAATCGGCCGTTTGCTGCCGGGCCGCCTCGTTGAATTCTCGGGCGTGAGCGTTCATGTTTGGGCCAGCACTTCAGCCAGATGCAGTGTCCTGACAGATTTGCCCTGCCGATCCAGCACACCCCGAATTTGCATCAGGCAACTGGAATCATTGGAAATCACATAATCTGCGCCAGTCTCCGCGATGGACACGCATTTGACCTCACCCATCGCGGTGGAAATCATCGGGAATTTGACGGCGAAAGTGCCGCCGAATCCACAGCAGGTTTCCGCTTCCTGCATTTCCACCAATTCCAGCCCCCGGACATGCTGGAGCAACTGGCGCGGCGGATTTTTCAGGCCCAGTTCGCGCAAACCGTGGCAACCGTCGTGAAACGTCGCGCGTCCCGAAAACCGCGCGCCGACGTCGAGCACGCCGAGCCGATTGACGAGGAAATCCGAAAACTCAAAGGTTTTTGCCGCCAGCGCCCTGGCTTCGGACTCGCGCGGATGGCCCTGAAACAATTCGGGATAAAAAACCTTGAGCATCGCGCCGCAGGAGCCGGAGGCAATCACCACAATTTCGGCATCGTGGAATACAGTCATTTGTCGTTCGGCCACCGCGCGCGCTTCGTCCCAATAACCGGAATTGAACGCCGGCTGACCGCAGCACGTCTGCGCCTCCGGATAATCCACCGAGTGGCCGAGCCTTTCCAGGACGCGCACGATGTTCATCCCGGTTTGCGGATAAAACTGGTCCACAAAACAAGGGATGAACAATGATATTTTCACTCGACCAGAGCGGTTGGTTTTTATCGGTAGAGCGGACCAAAATTGGCGCAGGCGCGAAAATCTGCGCCTTCGCGGTCAGCGGTGCCAAAGGTGTTCCACGCGCTGGGGCGGAAGATGTTTTCTTCCGTCACATTGTGCATGTAAACCGGGATGCGCAGCATGGCGGCGAGCGAAATCAAGTCCGCGCCCACATGGCCATAGCTGATGGCACCGTGGTTCGCGCCCCAATGATTCATTACGGAATAGACATCGCGGAAGGCGCCTTGCCCCGTCAGGATCGGCGCGAACCAGGTGGTCGGCCACGTCGGGTTGGTGCGCTGATCGAGGGCGTCGTGAACTTTTTCCGGCAGATCAACGGTCCAACCCTCGGCAATTTGCAGCGCCGGCCCAAGTCCCTTGACGAGATTCAACCGGCACATTGTCACCGGCATTCCCCCTTTGGTAAGAAAGCGCGTGGACCAGCCGCCACCGGGGAAATATTCGGTGATCGACGGATGCCATGTCGTTGCCGCCAGGCATTTCTGCGCCTCGTCCTTCGTGATTTCCCAGAACGGTTTCATCACCGGCTTGCCGTCGCGTTCCTGTTGGCCGGTGCCATCGAGCGTGGCCGGACCGGAATTGATAAGATGCAAAATGCCGCCGGCCGCCACGCCGGTGAGCTTGTGGCCGGCGACGCGTTTGACCGCGTCGGGACTCCAATACGTCCGCACGTCGGCAAAAATCTGCGCCGTGTTCGTGAGCAGATAGCCGAAGAGCATGGACACGCCGTTGAGACAGTCGTTTTCCGTCGCGACGATGTATGGGGCGCGAATGCCGTTCCAGTCAAACGACGTGTTGAGGATGGCTTCCAGGAAATCGCCGTTGGGCTGGTAATCCGTCCACTGGCGCTGGCCTTGGAAGCCGGCGGCGATGGCGTTGTGTCCATTGGCTTCCTCGCCGAAGCCCATCCCGGCCAGCCGGGGATTGCCGACCATCAGATCGCGTGCGATGAGCGACATCTTGACGGACTTTTCCCATTCGCTGTCGAGTTGCGCGCGGAAGCGGGTCGTCTTCGGCGAATTGTAGTCCTTTCCCTCCCGGCAATTTTCCTTTACCCACTTGAGCGCCTTCTTGTATTCGGCCGGGTCAAAAATGCCGAGGTCCATGCGGCGGAGAAATTCTGTCATGTCAATCGTCTCGACCCTCATGCCAAGATAAGTCTCGAAGAACGGCTGGTCCACAATCGAGCCGGCAATGCCCATCGAGACGCCGCCCATGCCGAGATAGGATTTTCCGCGCATCGTCGCCACGGCGAGACCGGCGCGGGCAAATTGCAGAATCTTCGCCGAGACATCGGGGGGGATGGTCTTGTCGTGGCCATCCTGGACGTCGCGTCCATAGATGCCAAAAGCCGGCAACCCCTTTTGCGAGTGACCGGCCAGCACGGCCGCCAGATAAACCGCGCCGGGTCGTTCGGTGCCGTTGAAGCCCCACACGGCCTTGGGAATCGTCGATTCCATGTCCATCGTTTCACTGCCGTAACACCAGCACGGCGTCACGGTCAGCGACAAACCGACCCCTGCGCGCGCAAATTTTTCCGTGCAGGCCGCGGCCTCGGCGACTCCGCCGATGCAGGCCTCGGCGATGACGCATTCGACTCGCTTGCCGCTCGGATAGTGCAGGCCGGACGATATCAGTTTCGCGGCGGCCCTCGCCATGTCCATGGTCTGCCTTTCGAGCGACTCGCGGACACCTTTGCGCCGTCCGTCAATGGCGGGGCGGATCCCGATTTTGGGGAGTTTCGTGAAAAGTGGATTTTCCATGTTTTTGCCTGGTTGAATTTATTTTAGCCTGCCGATGACACGTCGGCGATAATGTTCGTCCGGCCGGTTTTCGATACGATCCGAATTTCTTTCCTCCAGGAATTGCGGTTCACCGACAGCGTAATTTCCTGCCAACACCGAAGCCCACTTGTCGAGCATGAGCAGGGTGTTGAGCACATCACGTTCGGTTTGGCCCAAAATCACCGGGCCGTGATTGACCATCAAAATGACCTTGGGCGCGACTCCATATTCATCCATGAATTCCCGGAGCGATTTGCGCAACGCTACGGCCAGCCGGATTCCGGGGTCAACGTAAGGCACCACGGCGAGGTGCCGGCCGCAGACGACGATGGCGTCCGGAAAAACGTGACGGCGAAAGGGTTCCGCGCCCAGTTTGCTGCAAAGAATCTTCAGCATGGAAACCGGGTGGGTATGCCCGACCCAATGGGCGCCGCCTTCCTTGAGGCAAATGGCATGCAAAAACGTCTCCACCGACGGCAGTTTGCCTTTTTTATCCACACGGCACGATTCGAGAATTTTGCGGACTTCGTCATCGGTTTTGTCGGGTTGATCCAGCGCCCCAAAAACCGGTGACAGGTTTACCCGGGTGAAGCCGCCGGCGTCAATCGTGGCCAACTGGCTGCCCGACGCTTTGACATAGAACGTTCCGTCTCCCAGATCGGCGCTGACGTTCCCTTCGCCGAGGATGGCCAGATGGCGGTCTTCCCGTCCCAATTCATGAGACAAACGGACCAGGCGTTTCAAGATTCCGGCAGGTTTCATAAGCGGTCACCGGCAAGGAGGTTTTGGAAGCGCGCATAGGCGTTGTCCCAGGCGCCAGTGTCTTTCGGTTCAAACATTTTGGTTTCAAACGAGCGCCGTACCAACGCGCGTCCTTCCGCCAGCGAGCGGATTTCCCCCAGGGCAAACAATTGCATGACGACATTGCCAATCGAGGTGGCTTCGACCGGGCCGGCCACCACGGGGCAATGCAAGGCGTCGGCGGTGAACTGGTTCAATAATTGATTTTTACACCCCCCGCCGACGAGGTAGATCCGGTCAATGGGTTTGCCGGTGATGCGCGCCAACGATTCTTTCACAAAACGATACTTCAATGCCAGGCTTTCAAAAAGAACGCGCGTCCATGCCCCGGAATCCGTCGGCACCGGCTGCCCGGTCCGGTGACAAAACGCGGTAATGGCCGCGGGCATGTCAGCCGGCGCCTGAAAATCCACGGCGTCCGGGTCAAGGAAAGTCGTGAACGGCGGGGATAATTGGGCCTGGCGTTCCAGTTCGTCGTAACTGACGGATTTTCCAGCGGCGTCCCAGGCGCGTTTACATTCCTGCAACAGCCACATGCCGGCGATGTTTTTCAAAAAGCGGGTCGTGCCGAACACGCCGCCTTCATTGGAGAAGGTCGCTTCATAACTCGCTTCCGAAATCACCGGCTGGCTTAATTCGCGTCCCATCAATGACCATGTGCCCGAACTCAAAAACACCGGTTCCGGCCCGTCGGCCGGGACGCCGACCACGGCCGAGGCAGTGTCATGTCCGGCGGGCGCGATGACCCGCAGATTTTTTGCGCCGGTATCCGAGGCGGCGTCGGAGTGCAGTTTGCCCAGCACGGTTCCGGCGTTTGTCAGTTGGCCGAAGATTTCTTCCGGCAACCCCATCGCCTGGATCAAGCCGCGTTCCCAGGTTTGCGTGTGCGGATCGAGCACCTGGCTGGTGCTGGCGATGGATTTTTCATTCACGGCAATGCCGGTCAAAAGATAATGAATCAAGTCCGGCAGGAAGAGCAACCGCTCCGCTTTATCCAGCCGTTTGGCGTCTTCGGCCAGCAATTGAAAAAGCGTGTTGAAGAACATGAATTGGATGCCGGTCCGCTGGTAAATCTCCCGGCGCGGCATCCGCCGGAACGCGGCTTCCTGTTTTCCCTGCGTGCGGTTGTCGCGGTATTGAAACGGCGCGCACAATAATTTCCCTTCCGCATCCAGCAACCCGTAATCGACACCCCAGGTGTCCACCCCGACCGATACGACGGCTTCGCCGTATTTTCTCACCGCCAGCGCAATACCCTGCTGGATATGAGCGAAAAGGCGTTCGAGGTTCCAATGCCAGCCATCTGCTTTCCTGACCGGATCATTCGGGAAACGGTTCAGTTCGTTCAGTTCCAGTCGGGCGCCGTCATAAATTCCCGCCAGCACACGGCCGCTGCCCGCACCGAGGTCAACCGCCAGACATATTTTTGAGGAGTTCAAGCCGGCTCCTCCTCCGCTGGCAGGAGCAGTTTCCCGCCGCTTCCCTGCAATGCTCGTTTCACCTGCTTCCCGGGCGGACGTTCGGTAATCAAGGTGTCAATGTCCTCCAGGCTGGCAAAGAAGTAGGATGACTTGAGGCCCATTTTGGTGCTGTCGGCCAGCACAATGGTTTGGTCCGACAGCCTGATGATTTTCCGCTTCAGCCCGGCCTGTTCAGCGTTGGCTTCGCTCACGCCGCGTTCGGCGTCCAGTCCGCGACAGGACATAAAGGCCTTTTGGATGTGGTAGGATTCCAGCATTTGATCCGCCAGACTCCCTTCACAGGACAAAGATCCGTGATTGACCACCCCCCCCAGCAAAATCACTTCCACGGCCGGTTGCCGGGCCAGCTCGGCGGCGATTTTCAGGGCGTTCGTCAAAACCGTCACCTCATGATCAGCCAGCAGGCGCGCCAGATGAAACACGGTGGAACTGGCGTCGAAAAACAGGGTGTCGCCCTTTTGAATCAACGCCCGGGCAACTCGGGCGATGGCTTCCTTTTCGCTGACGCTGGCCATTTCGCGGCTGTCCAAAGGAAGATCCCGCCGGCCGTCATTGGCCGGCACTGCGCCACCATGCTCGCGCGAGAGGCGACCCTCAGCCGCCAATTTCTCGAAATCCCGGCGGACGGTTTCCGCCGAGACGGCCAGCACTTTGGCCGCCCGGGTGGTGGTCACCGCCCGTGATTTCGACAGCATGTCCAAAATCCGCTGTTGCCTTTCGACGGCCAGCATAATCCCTTGATGATTTTTCTTCTTTTCTACTTGGGTTTTGGCGCGAAGCAAGCTTTAATTCACAGAAATAACAAAAAAAACACAGAATATCAAAGAATGAAATTTCAACACGTCAATAATCGGTGGGACGACGCCGTGGCCGCGAAGCTTTCGCCGGTCGAACTGCTGGTTTACCGTTCCAACTGCCTGGGCGCCGACCAGCGCGTGACCAACACCGGCGGCGGCAACACCTCGTCCAAGCTCGTGGAAACAGACCCGCTCACGGGTGAGCCGGTCGAAGTGCTTTGGGTCAAGGGTTCGGGCGGCGATTTGCGCACCGCCCGGCGCGAAAACTTTTCCTCGCTTTACCAGGCCCGGCTGTTGGGTCTGCAAAAAACCTATGCGGCCCGCGCTGACAAAGGCCTCAAGTCGCCGGCCGAGGACGACATGGTGGCGGCTTACAACCATTGCACATTCAATTTGAATCCGCGCGCCAGTTCCATTGACACGCCGCTGCACAGTTTCATTCGGGCGAAGTTTGTGGACCACATGCATCCGAATGCGATCATCGCCATCGCTGCCAGCCAGCGGTGCGCGGAGCTGACGCGGGAAATATTCGGCGGCGAAATGGCTTATGTTTCCTGGATGCGTCCCGGTTTTGAACTTGGCCTGGCGATGCAGGAGACGGTCGGAAAGAGCCCGAAGGCGACGGCGATCATGATGGGGCAGCACGGCTTCATTTCGTGGGCGAACGACGAAAAGGAGTGTTATTTGCACACTTTGGATTTCATCGAACGCGCGTCACAATTCATCGAGAAAAAGTACGCGGCCAACGGAGGCGACGCGAAGGCATTCGGCGGCGCGAAATTTCAGACCCTTGCCCCGGAAAAACGCAGTGAGATTTTTGCCGCGATCCTGCCCTGGTTGCGCGGGCAGGTTTCGCAACAAAAACGCCTTATCGCGACGGTGCAGGACGACGAAAAAATCCTGCGCTTTGTCAATTCAGCGGACGCCCTGCGTCTGGCGGAATTGGGGACCAGTTGTCCCGACCATTTTCTGCGGACGAAAATCAAGCCGCTTTACGTGGATTGGAATCCGCAGACAGGGGATCTGGCCATGCTCAAAGGAAAACTTGCCGCCGGGCTGGAACAATACCGGAAGGATTACGCGAGTTATTACCAGCGCTGCCGGCATCCCGACTCGCCGGCCATGCGCGACCCGAATCCGACGGTCATCCTGATTCCCGGCCTCGGCATGATTGCCTGGGGCAAAGACAAAAGCGAATCACGGGTAACGGCGGAGTTTTACAATTGCGCCGTTGAGGTCATGCGCGGGGCGGAGGCGGTTGACCAATACGTTTCGCTGCCGCAGCAGGAGGCGTTCGACATCGAATACTGGCTGCTGGAGGAGGCGAAATTGAAACGGATGCCGGCGGAAAAGGAACTCGCGCGGCAGATGGTCGTGGTCATCGGGGCCGGTTCGGGCATTGGCCGGGAGACCGCGCATCGGCTCGTCCGCGAGGGTGCGCAGGTCGTGTGCGCGGATTTGAACGAAGGCGCGGCGCGGGCGGCGGCCAAGGAGATCATGGACAAATTTGGCGTCGGCATCGGCGTGGCGGGAACGGGCATTTCGAATTGTGGCCCGGCCATTGGCCTGGGCTGCGATATCACGAACCGCACGAGCATCCGCCAAATGCTCGACCAGGTCGCACTGGCTTACGGAGGGTTCGATTCGATTTGTGTGACCGCCGGGGTTTTCGTGCCGAGCGACACGACCGGCCACATTCCCGACGACAAATGGGCCGCGACTTTTGCCATCAATGTCACCGGCAGTTATCTCGTTGCGGATGAAGCAGCGAAAACCTGGAAGGAACAGGGCTTGCGTGGCAACCTGGTGCTGACGACCAGCGCCAACGCGGTGGTGTCCAAGAAGGGCAGTTTGGCCTACGACACCTCCAAGGCCGCCGCCAATCATCTGGTTCGCGAACTGGCGATCGAACTCGCGCCGCTGGTGCGCGTCAACGGCGTCGCCCCCGCCACGGTGGTGCAAGGCTCGGCCATGTTCCCCCGCGACCGGGTCATCGGCTCGCTCGCGAAATATAAAATTCCCTATGCCGACGACGAGCCCACGGAATTGCTGGTAAAGAAACTGGCACAGTTTTACGCTGATCGGACGTTGACCAAATCACCCATCACGCCTGCCGACCAGGCCGAAGCCTATTTTCTGTTGATTGGCAGCCGGCTGGGCAAAACCACCGGGCAAATTATTGCCGTGGACGGCGGTCTCCATGAGGCGTTTCTGCGGTAACTTCCCGCATTCAGGTTATCGCCGGCATTTTGAAGTTTAACGCGGTTTATCGTTCATCTTTACGAGGCGGCGGGGGACGGTCCGGGTGGTGACGATGGCGAGGAAAGTGATGTGAATCAGGACATGCTTTGCACTTGCCGTCGTATTTCCCTGTTCCATAATAAACTGCACAGGATTTATGCCCTCGACTGAGGCTTTGGTAATCGGAAGCAAAGTTCAGCCACCGGTGAGTAAATGAAATTGACCTTTAAACTGCGTTTTCACACAAAGTACGGCCAATCCCTTTGGCTTACGGGTGATCACGAAATGCTGGGTGGCGGCCGGGTTGAAAGGGCAATACCCCTCCAGTATCTCAGTGAGGAATTCTGGCAAGTCACCATCACCCTGCCGAAAGGGCCGCCAACGAAGGTTGGGATTCACTACAATTATGTCTTGCGCCAGCTAGATGGTCCTACGATTCAGGACTGGGGGAACGGCCGGACCATCAATCCTGCTGCGTTCACGCACGAAGAGGTGCTGATTGTTGACGCATGGAATAATGAAGGATTTTTTGAGAATGCATTTTACACGGAACCGTTCCAACAGGTCTTGTTGAGGCCCAATCACACCGAGGTGCGAAGGCCGGCTCCGTCCGCCGCCACCCACACTTTCAAAGTCAAGGCCCCGCTGCTGGGGAAGGGGCAGACACTTTGTCTGCTCGGTGACACTGCGGCTTTGGGCAATTGGGACACGGCACAATCACCCCTTTTGGACCGGACGGCGGGCAGTGATTTTCTCAGCGTGAGGTTGAATTTAAGCAATCAATCATTTCCCATCACCTACAAATACGGCGTCTATGACGTTGAAAGTAACGTGTTCGTCCGCCATGAAGCCGGCAGCAACCGGATTTTGCACGATGCCCCGGCACCGGACAAACATACCATCGTGCATGATGGTTTTGCCGTGCTGCCGGCGGACACCTGGAAAGGGGCCGGCGTGGCGATGCCCGTGTTCAGCCTGCGAAGTGAACATAGTTTCGGGGTGGGGGAGTTTGAGGATCTCAAACGGGTGGCCGACTGGAGCAGGCAGGTGGGACTGAAACTGATCCAGATCCTTCCGGTCAACGATACCACCGCGACGCATTCCTGGACCGACTCCTATCCGTATGCCGCCATATCGGCGTTTGCGCTGCACCCGCTTTATCTCAACCTCGCCGCGGTCGCCAGCCCAAAGAACAAAAAACTGCTTGTGGCATTGGAACCGGAACGCCGGCGGCTCAATGCGCTCGACACGGTGGATTATGAGGCCGTGATGAAGGCCAAACTTGGCTTCATCAGACAAATTTTCCCTTCGCAAAAGGCGGCAACTTTTCGCAGCCGGGATTACCGGAAGTTTTTTAGCGACAACCGGCATTGGCTGGAACCCTACGCGGTGTTCTGTTATTTGCGTGACCGGTATGGAGCCCCGGACTTCAACCGGTGGCCGGCCCATCGCCGCTACCAATCGTCGGAGGCGGACGAATTGGCCGCCGAAAATTCCCCGGCCCACGACGACATCGCGTTGCATTATTTTATTCAATATCACCTGCACCAGCAGCTCAAGGCGGCGGCGGAACATTCGCATAAGCAGGGCATAATTCTGAAAGGTGACATTGCCATCGGCGTTTATCGGCATGGGGCCGACGTGTGGTGCGAGCCGGAGCTGTTTCACACGGACACCCAGGCCGGCGCGCCGCCGGACGCGTTTGCGGTCAAAGGCCAAAACTGGGGTTTCCCGACCTACAACTGGCTGCGGATGAAGGAAGGCGGTTTTGCGTGGTGGAAGCGCCGGTTCGCGCAGATGAGTTGTTATTTCGATGCGTTTCGCATCGACCATGTCCTGGGCTTTTTCCGCATCTGGAGCATTCCCGCCCATGCCGTCGAGGGTATTCTGGGAAGCTTCGTACCGGTGATTCCCGTGGAGGCCGGCGAATTCAGCGCCCGCGGCATTGCATTCGATCACGACCGTTGCACCAGGCCCTTCATTACGGATGCGGTGCTGGAGGAAATTTTTGGCAATGAATCCGAAATCGTTCGCCGCGAGTTCCTAAACGCCGGGCCCGGCGGCCAGTATTCGTTGAAACCCGGATTTGCCACGCAACGCCAGGTGGAAACCTGGTTTGCCGCCCGGGAACAAAACGCGCGCAATGCCAAACTTAAAAGCGGTTTGTTCGATTTGATCAGCAACGTGATTCTGTTCGAGGTCGAGGGTCCTCAATCCAGGCAATACCATTTCCGGTTTTCGATGGCGGACACGACATCGTTTAAAAATCTTCCGCCCCGGACCCGGGCGCAGCTCCAGGAATTGTATGTGGATTATTTCTTCCGGCGGCAGGACGATTTCTGGATGCGCGAAGCGATGCAGAAGCTGCCTGCGCTCAAGCGCGTGACGAACATGCTGGTCTGCGGCGAGGACCTCGGCGTGGTGCCGGACTGTGTACCCGTGGCCATGAAGCAGCTTGGTTTGCTGAGCCTCGAAGTCCAGCGCATGCCCAAGCGGCTGGGCCAGGAATTTTCCCGGCCCGCGGACGCACCTTACCTCAGCGTGGTCACGCCGTCATCGCACGACATGAGCACCATTCGCGGCTGGTGGGAGGAAGACGCAAAACTGACGCAGAAATTTTACAACCAGGACCTCGGCCGGCCGGGCGAGGCACCCCGGCGCTGTGGGGGTTGGATCAACCGGGCCATCGTGGACCAACATCTGGCCTCACCGGCGATGTGGAGCATCTTCCAACTGCAGGATTTGCTGGGCATGGATGAAAAGCTGCGCCGGGCCGATCCCCACACGGAGCGCATCAACGTGCCTGCCATTCCCAATTATTACTGGCGCTACCGGATGCACCTGACGCTGGAAATGCTGCAAAAAGCGGATTCATTTAACGTGGAGCTCCGACGGCTGGTGGAGCAGAGTGGAAGATGAGCGATTACAACGCGGTTTGGTTGACGTCAGGTAAAATAAAAAAGCCCCGCTTGCGCGGGGCTTGATTAAAAATAAGGCTGATTTACTTCCGGCGACGAATGGCCAGCAACGCTGCCAGACCGGAGAATCCCAAAAACGTCATCGTGGCAGGTTCGGGAACCGCGGATACGGTGAAATATTCACCCAGAGTGTTGGCAAAGTTAAACTGGCTACCACTTCCTCCGGTATAGGGTCCGCCACCACCCACATTGCCCGTTCCCACTGCCAAGCCCGGCAGAAACTGGTTGGCAAGATAACCATCACTGCCGCCGTTGACGTCGGCAAGGACCATGATGTTTCCACCGCTGTATCCGATTGCGGAGAGCGGAATAACCAGTTCATATCCGGTGGTTACCGCGGCGCCACCCGAGTAAGCTGAACCCGGCGCTCCCATGGTGCTGGCGTTGTTGTTGTTGAGGTAAATGCTCGAGACACCACCGTCGCTTCCGGCGGCAATGCCGGTGGAGGACTCAGCGAGAGCCCCGACATAACCGCCGGTACCACCGATGAGGTTGTACTCTTCGCTATACAAGGTGCCGGCATAATCGTTCACGTCGAGAGCGAAGGTCGCATTGAATCCCGGACTGAAAACGGATCCGTTCATGGCCTGCATCGTGGCGGTGGCAGCAGCACCCAAAACGTTCTGGCCGCCCGCAGCTCCACCCGCAATGAATACATTCAGGTGATTGCCGTTGTTTTCGGTGTTACCTGCCAGGAACAGGTACAGATTCCCGCCGGAGATCTGACCATAAGCAGCATCCAACTCGGAACCGCCGGCCGAATCGGCGCCACCGGCGGCAAGACCGAAGCCGGTACTGATGGTCTGAAGAGCCAGGGGACTGCCGTAGAAACTCGGGCTTACGGTTCCGTTCAGGTTTTGAGCCTGCACGCCAACGGTTGCGCCCAAAAATGCCAACGCCGCCCCACTTGCGAGTACTGTTTTGAATTTCATAATAATGATACTGGTTACTGATTATTGTTCAGGATCGTGCTTAAAACTATCATTTTTCCGACGGCTTGACTACCGCATATTCATGCGATAAAGGTGCAAAAAGCCCGCCTTTTTGCATCCGTTTTTACGCTATACAGCAGGCTAAAAAGCGGGCAAAAAGGAAACCTATTTTACGGGAAAAACTGGACGCGGAAGAATCGCGTCCCGCTGGTCGGGCTGTTGGTGTAACTGGCCACTGGTCCCGGCGCATTGATGAGGCCGCCCAAAGTGGAAAATGGCACGGAAAGGTTGGTTGTGCTCCACACCTGGTAGGTTTTGCCGGAGACGCTGTTCCAGGACAACACGCTGCTGCTGAGCATATTCAGCACCGGAATCCAGTTCGGGTTTACCAAAGCCACCCCGGCGCTGCTGCTGCTGGCCGCACCTTGGATGCCGGCATTGTTGATGGCGCTCACCTCCGCGTAAAGGTGCGCGCCGAAATTGTTCGTCACGGTCAATGACGTGCCGGTGACAATGCCACTGAAAACGTCCGAGCCGCCGGGCGCGGTGCCGACGATAACGTAATAACCGCTCACGCCACCTTGCGGGTCGCTCACAGCGGACCAAGTGAACGTGACGACGTTGGTGAAAACATAATTGTTTGTCGTGCCAATGCCGGGCCCGGAAGGCGTGGGCGGCGGCGTCACGTCGTATAGTTTCAGGTATTGCGCCTCAAATGGGGCGTTCGCCCAGCCGGCATTGCTCGTCGGTACGGGATTGAGCGTGACGAAAACGCCGTTGGCCAGGAGGTTGCTGCCGGCGATGCCACCGGAGCCGCCGTTCCACAGCCAGTCATTCCGGCGATTGGGGTCCGCGCCGAGGTAGGCGGCGATGTTTTTTACGTTGTAAAGGCGGCCCGGTTGGAGGCCGAACAGGTTCGACCCGTTCTGGGTGATGTTCACGTCAAAATCACCAGTTTGCGCGTTGTTCCGGTCAAGCGAGGTGAAGGCGAACACAACGTCGGAAAAATTCGGCGTGGCGTTGGCGGTCTGGTATTTCGCCACGGAGAAAATCGAAGGTTGTGGCGCTTCGCTGCCGGACTGGTTGAGGTAATAGCGATTGGGACTCTTCAGCGCCGGGCTGAACTGCCGTGCCTGGTTGACGGCGGCATAGACCGGCCAGAGCTGGTCCAACCCGAAATTCCGGTCGGCGGGCGAATAAATCGGCTGGAGCGAATTGTAATCCATGAACTGCGGGATCGTCTTGCCAAAGTTCAACTGGTAACGGTCAAAACCGAAATACGTGGAGATGCCCAGTTCCTCGCCGTAGAAAATCATCGGCGCGCCGTCAATCGTGCTGCACGCCATGTAACGAATGAGCGCCGCATAGGGATCGCTGTAGCTCTGCTCGTCGTGCGAGACGTTGTTGAGCAGCACCAGGCCCTGGCCGTAACTGTTGCGGCGGGCGTCGAAGGCGTTCCGGTAATCACCCGCCGTGGCGGCATTTTGCAGATCGAAAAGGAGGTTTTCGTTCAGGACGTCAAACTGGCGGTTGGAACGGTAGGTGACCGCACCGCCGTCGAGCGATTCGGTCATAAACACGAAATCCCATTTCCGGCTGCGGACTTTGTTGATGATGTATTCCCAGCATTGCGGTGGCAGGCCCTGGCCAAAATCCGCGCGTAACCCGTCAATGCCCTTGTAAGTCAGGTTGGGCGGCGTATTACCGGGGCAGCCGGTCTGGTCCAGCCAGTAAAGGATGCAGTCGGAGAAATAGCGCCAGACGTTCTGCGTGATCCGGTCGAAATGCCCGTTGCCGCTACCGGTGCTGTTTTCATCGCCAATGGAATAATCAAACCAGTCGGCCTCGCTGGCGTAATTACCGGTCTGCGACGAATTGGGCACCAAGGCGGCGTAACGGCCAAAGTAAATGTCCGCGACATCGCTCCATTTGCCGAAGTCAAAGCGGTCCGGGGCCGGCGCGATGTCCGAAGCGCTGGAGGCGCGCTGGTCGTATTCGTTGATGCGCGAGTAGAACCGCGCCTCGTTATTGGCAATTTCATCCGTCGGCTGCGAGGCCGGCGCGAAATAATTGGTCCCGGCGGCGTCCAGCTCGCAGTCCCAGGCGGAATGGTTGAACGGCTCGTCCAGCATCACGTTCACGCCGGCCGCATCCGCCGCGGCGACGAAGTTGGTGAATTCCTGCATCGCTTCGGCGCGCGTGCCGGCCTTGCCCAGCAGGGGATTGACCTGGAAATAATTCTTCACCGAATACGGGCTGCCGACGGCGTAAGGCTGGCCGGTGTTCGGGTCGGTCTGCCGGTTTTGAATGCCGATGGGATGAACCGGCTGGAACCAGAGCCAGTTCACGCCGAGATTTTGAACATATTGCAAATTAAACCGGTTCGTCACCGGGTCGTACGGTCGCGAACCGGGACCGTTATATAAGTCCGTGAACGTGCTGCGGTCGTTCTGCCCGGTGCCCTGGGCGCCAATGTTCATCGCGTTCAGCTCATACATCGTCATGTTGCGCGCCTTGGTCGGCGAAACGACGATGACGTGGTCGCGACGTCCATCGGTCGAATACCAGAACCAGTTGGTATTGCCGGCGACCTGGTAACGCGCGGTCAGCCGATAGGCGCCGCAGTTCGTCGCGTTGAGCGTGAGCGAATATTGGCCGTTGCCCAGCGAAGTCATCGCGTAGGCCTTGTAATAATTGTTGTCGTCGCCGGTGGCGATGGTGTTGCCGTCCGGTGGCAGGATGCCGTCTTCGATGCCATCGCCGTTGGCATCCCTCGTCGCCCGGTTGCGGCGGTTCAAATTGGAAAATACGTCCGCCTCGGTGACGTTGGCGACATTCGGTGAGAACGCCACGTTCACCGCAATCGAATCGCCCGCGACTTCGTCTACAAACAGGTGCTCGGTGGTGTAATCCGCATTGAGGCCGTTGACGGTCAACACCGGGTCGCCCGGTGTGCCGATGGAAAAACTGAAAATGGTACTATTGGTACCGGCGTTGTAATCGGCGAATTTTTCCTCGTGGTTGGCACTGTTCCAGGCGCCGATTTTGTAATTGATGGCGGTGTAGTCGGGAAGGTTCGTTACAGTGCCGGCCCACCACATGGCGTTGCCGGCGATGCTGAAATTATCCTGTTCATGGTTGTAAATCACCGGCATGACTCGCGTCGTGCCGCTGCCGACACCGAGCGAGCCCGCCGGCGTCGAGCCGTCGGTCGTGTAATAAAGGCAACCGTTGTCCGCCCAACGCGCGCTGGCATCCTTGCTTTGGTACCCGATCTGGGTCCAGAAACTCACGGTCGAATTGGTGCCATTGGCGTTGGCCGTAACGACGCGATTGTTGGCGTGGAACAGCCACGCGGGCCGGTTGCGGATGGTAAAAGGCGAGGCGGCGGCGGTGGCAGGGTTGGCGGTGGTAAAACTGCTGCCGTCGCCGCCATAAATGCACGTGTTCGAGACGTTGTTAACGCCGTCGAACGTCAGGGAAAAATAGTATTGAATGACTTCATCCGGCCCGAAGTTCGCGGTGTTGAACGTGGTGGACCAGTATTGATTGTTCGGGCTGGGCCCGCCGTTCAGATAAAAACTCAACGCGTTGCTGCTCCATGAGCTTTGAGTTGCGCCCCGGTAAATCACCCAGCCGCCGGTCTGGTTGGCTGTGCCGAAGGAGTTATTGAATTTTTGAAGGCCGCTATAGACGGTGACGGTGGTGTTGGTGCCGATCTCAAACTCCGGGTTTCGCAGGTTGAAGCCGAGGTCACCGGAATTATCCGGGACATGCCAGGCGTTGGCGAGGACGGCCCATGTGCCCTGGACCGTTGCCAGCAGAAGCGCCAAACCAGCAAGAATCGAAATGGCCGGGCGAATTTTCACGAGGGTTTTCGAATCGCGGCGAGGAACCGGCCACTCAGGGCACTATTTCAATTTCGTAAAACTTTTGCGGCGCGGGCGGCGACGTGTCGTACAGGGAGGCGGAGAATCCATTCGTCGTGACAACCGGGCCGATGGGCTGAAACGGCTGGGTCAGATTCGTGGTAGCGAGAACCTGGTAATTGGCACCCGGTGTACTGCCCCAAACAATCAATGGGTTGCCACCGGCGGGGTCGACGTTGCTCAGGCTGGTGATTTGGAGCGGCAGCGTGACAATCACGGTCTTGTTATCGCTCAGGACAATGCCGTTGCTATAGGTCGCTTGAATGTTATAGACGCCGCCCGAAGTGATGTTCCAATTATAGAACAGCGAGTTCATGCCGGGACAACCGGGCACGGTGCCCACCGGACGGATGAAATAGGAGGATTGCGGCTGGAGGATGCCATTGATGGTAATGTCGAAATTGGAGACGGCCGAGACCAGGCTGGTGCCGAAGCAAGTCTGGATCAGATAGACAAGGTTGCTGCTGAACGGAACAATGGTGTTATTGGTTGCCGGGCTGGAAATAATGACGGTTTGCGGCGGCGCGAGCGTGTTGACCGTGCGGGTCAAGACCGTGACCTCATTGGTATAGACGCTGGTCGCATAATCGGAGAGCCGCACGCTGATGGTGGCGGTGCCGCTGGAGGCCACGTTGGTATAAACAAGCCGGAATTCCTGCGGATCGCTCGGGTATTGCAGATTCAGGCTCTGGTTGGGCACGACCTGGGTGGCGCTCACAAAAATCGGATTGCCGTTGGTGTCGTTGCCGTTGCCATTGGCCTGATGGGTGATGAGGTCGTCGTTGTTAGGGTCGCTGTCCTGGACGTTGAATTGAACGCCGGTCACTGTGCTGTCGGTACGGACAACCACGGAAAGGACGCTGCTGGAGACCGAAGTTCCATCACTTGATGGCGAGACAATCACGCCCGTGGGCGGCCCGGCTTCGTAGTAAAAGGTTTGCGCGAACGTATTGTACACCTGCGCCTGGTTGGCATAGACGTAGTTTTGATTGGTGTAATTGATCACCGGCAGGAAAGTCCGGGCATGGAGGATGTGGAAACCGGACTGCAAACCGACGGTGGTATTCGCCGGATTGAGATCGTTGTGCAACCAGACCACCGCGTTAGCCGGATTGAAATTCGTGATGGCTGCCTGCGTCAGGCCAAAGAGCTTGGACCGGGCAGGCTCGGCGCCGGAAACCGGCTGGATGCTTGGCCAATTCGTGGTGTTACCGACGGAGAAACCGTAACTGCCGCCGCTGAACAGCGCGGCCTTGTAACGCACCTGGGCGCCATTGGCCTGGCCGGGAATGGTGCCCTTCCACCAGTCAATGTTGCCTTGCCCGCTGTCGGAGTTCACGCGCTGCGCCGGCACCACCTGGGTCGTACCCTTGCCGATGCCGAAGCCGCCTTCGGGATTTGAACCGTCGGTGGTGTAGTAAAGGTAGCAGGTGTTGACTTGCTGCGAGTAGCCGGCCCTCACCCAGATGTCCACCGACTGGCCGGCTGCCGGATTGGTCGGCGACATCTGGTTGGCGGGATCCACGGGCACACTGACATTGGTCAGGACCGTCACGGGTGCGGACGGATCATGGTAAACCCAGACTGCCGTCTGGTTGGTGATGCCGGCGCCAAAGCCGCTGCCGGGAATGACCGTGTTCGTGCCGCCGATGGTGTAATAATACGTCTCCGCGCCGAGCGAAACGATGTTATTGCTCAAAATATTTCGCGCGGCGAATTTCTCCGGGCCGTTACGGAACTGGAACGCCGTTTGTTCGTAACCCAGGAAGCGGTCGTCAGTGTAGGCGGGCTTGTTGTCGCGCAGGTCAAGGAAATTGGTCGGGGCGATGCCCGGCTGGATATTCGTCGGGCCCAGCCCCATCTGGCTGTTGAGGTCCATGCCACCGTCCAGTTTGACCAGCGTGTTGGATGTCGAGGCGTCGCTCCGGACAAGGATGTCAAAGAGCGCATTGGTCACCACCGGAATATTGATGGCGTAGGTGAGATTGGAGACGTTGCCTTCGCCGGCAGCGACGACCGGCTGGCCGGTGTAGGGATCAACGCCGCCACGCATTTTGAAGGGGAAAGTCGGATCATAGTTTGGATCGCCGTTGGCGCCATCTGTGCGATAGACCGTGATATTCGGCACCTGAACACCGCCCTGGCGGAAAGCGATGACGTTGGTCGAAGGATTGGCGCGGCTGGGTTCGGGCCATTGTTCGCCGTAGAGCACCCAGGCGTCGCTGGGAACGACCAGTTCGACGGCGCCAAAGCCGGCGGGCGGGGTGGTATTGACGTAAATCAGGCGGTTGACGGGGTTGGGGTCATTGGCGGTGGAAGCAGCGGTGGTGAGACTGGTCGTGGTGCCATGCACCAGTAACTGGTGGAAGGCGCGGTTGCCGCCGGCCACGTCGCCGGCACTGGATAATTGCGTCAGCAGCGTGCCCGGCGGAAAACCGACAATCAGTCCGCAGCCGCGTGAATTGGGCCTGGAAACGTCGGCGGTGTTGGCGCCGTTGACGGTGTTGGTGCCGACCAGATAATAACCGTCGCTCGTCCGGCTGACGCCGTCATCAAAGGCGATATCACCGGAACCGCCGCCCTTGTCGTTCATGGCGTAGAACACCACGGTCGCCGCCGGATTGGTAGCAGCATTTCCGTATTGCGAAGGCGGGTCCACGTCGCGGTAATCGTAGCGCTCGAAGGCGATGATGTTCTGATCGCTCCAGCGCGAACGCGTGCCGCCGCGGGATAGTTGGTTGTGCGTGTACATCGTGTCTGGCATGGAGTTGTCGCCGAATTCGCCGAGGTAATTGGCGTAGGAAACAATCGGCGTGCTGCCGTTGGTCAGGCTGGCCAGATTATGATTATAACCATCGGAATAAACCATCGGCAGTCCTTCGTGCATGAAGAAATAAGAATTCTCCAGGGTTTCATTCGCCGGGCAACAGGTGCCGTTGTCCTGTGTTTGCGGCATGTTGACCGCCTGCGCCGCGCTGAAATTGCCGTTGGCGTCGCAGTTGCCGCCCGGTGGGATATAGTCGCGGCCATCCATGCCGTAAAGTCCCGGACTGCCACCGTAGTTGTTGAGGGCGCTGTTGAACTGGCTGAAGAGTGGAAAGTTGCACAGGCGCATGCCCGATTGGAGATAATCATTGAAGTCCTCGCCGGCAACCAGCGCTGACGGTTCGTATTCGCCGAAGAGCATCGCGTCGTTGCGCGGCGACTCCGTGTTGAACAGGCTGTTGCGGTTGCCGTCCGTTTCAAGGTAGCCGTTACCGACGTCGTTGCTGCCATAGCCATGGACGTAATCATACATCGCTTGAACCGCGCCGAGGTAGCCGCCGAACGACGGGTCGTCCGTCTGGCCGGTTTCGTTGCCGAAGAAGTTCACCGGCACGTGCTTCACTGCATCCAGCCGGAAACCGTCGCACTTGGTAGTGTAAAGCGTCCACGCTACTGCGCGGCAGAGATAGGTCGACACGTCTTCCGGCACCGGTTGGCCATGGCCGTCAAAGGGACGCCATCCGTTTAAGGGTCCATATCCGTTCGCGGGCGATGGCCAGCCGGTGCCGGAGCCCAAACCCAGCAAAGGACCATTGGTATCCATGTACAAATCCGACCGGCCCGGAAACCGGATAAAAGCCGGCTTGGGAGTTGTGTTACCGACGGCGGAGCCAAAATTCAGATTGTTGGTGCCCGGTTCCTGTGCCAGGTCGGACAGGCCCAACAACGGCTGGTCCTCCACCACCGAAGTCGTGCACCAGTACGGATCGCCGATGGACGGCCAGTTTTTAAATCCGCCGGCGACGACTTGCAGATGAAAGTCCTGCGGAATCAGGCCCGGGTAATAATTCGTCGGCGTGCCCGAGCCCGGATAGCCGGCCACCGTGCCGGACCGGTGATTCATGATATTGTCGAAATAGACGCGGATGCCGAACCGATGGGCCGTCTGTACCATCTGGATCAGTTGGTCCTCGGTTCCATACATGGTGGCAATCGTCCCCTGCTGGTTGGTGCTGCCCAGGTCAAACGGATCAAACTGGTCGTAGCCGACCGAATAACTGCCGCTGTTGCCCTTGGCCGGATTGGGCAGCCACAAACTGTCGTAGCCGGCCTCGGCAATCTCCGGCATCTTTTGAGTAATCTCAGACCAGGGCGTCTGGAACAACTCCAGCATTCCCTCGCCGCGGACCTGGTGGACGGCCAACACCGACAAACCCGCCAGCAAAGCTGCCGCAGCCGCCCGGCGGAAAAATCCCTTTAATGAAATTGCCGGATGAAAAAAATGCGGCTTCATAGGCTGTTGGGACAGGGGACCTTCACAAGCTTTTTTGTCACTGGCACGACAAGACATGTTTAAATTGTACATCGGGTAAACTACAAACCACCGCTCCGGCGCGTTTCATAAAATGGCTGCGGGCTTTGCGGTGGCATAAAAATATCGGCTATCTTTCCTTTTATTTCTACCACATTTTTGTGCGGTCAACCGTATTGGCCCCCCCGAACGTGGGTTTTAGAGCGTTTTCAAAAATATGTAGCCGCCGACGTCAGTCGGCGCAAATCGAGAAAAGGTGAAAGCAATTACTGCCAGGTCAGGGAACAGCCCAATGATTCCGAACTCTGATTCAGTCGCTGCAGGTATTGCTCGACCCGGTCCGGAGAAACCGAATCGGCCAGGGACTGGTATTCGTATTCCACGACGAGTTGATTGCCCGTACACCGCATATTTTTTCGGAAGGTAAATGCGGGATCGGAAATGGTTCTCTGGTCCGCATCGAACGGCCAGGCCGCCGGCAGGGTTGCCTCCGTACGCAGGATCTGGTGCTGCGGAAAACCTGTGCCCAGGGGCAGCTTTCGATCTGTATCCACCGGCTTTTTCAGCAGAGCGGCGATGGTCGAAGGATAAAATTCACAGCGATACTTCCCGTCTTTGTCCGGCCCGGTCCACACTTTATCGATTGAATAAAATTCCGTGGTTTGAACCCGATCCTGCGGTTGGTCGTCCTCAAAAAGAATGGGCGACGACATTTTAATCCCCGGGTACAGCTCGGAATAGAAATGCGTGTAGTTCTTTTCGATGTCGCTGCGTTTTGTGGTCGCAAAAAGTTCCCGAAGACGGTCGGCATCGCGGCCTTCCGCGGTGGTAACCACTTTCAGTCCGGCCGGTTGCATTTTTCCCTGTAGCTGAAAGTATTCGGTCGTGGTCGTTTGCGGCAAACCGGTCGTTTGCGGGATCACGGCCAGTCCCGTCGTTTGGGGAGAAATCGTGAGACCGCACCCGTAGTTCGGCAGATAATGCACCCCCAGCGGCCCGCGCTGATAATTCATGGTTGGATCGAGCCAGTACGTCCGGCCGTCGCAGCGCACGACGGCGATGCAGTGGTCAAAGGCGCTCGCCGAAGGCCGCCAGTCCGCAATCGCGCGCCTCAGCGTCGCGTTCACCAGAACCGGATACGCTTCAATCCCTAACGCGCGAAGAATTGTAACGAACAACAGCGACTTGTCCTTGCAATCGCCAAAGCGCCGCGAGAACACGGCCGAGGGATCGGCCGGTTTTTCCGCGCTGGCCCCGATTTCAATTCCGAAATAACGCACATCGTCCTGGACGAACCGCAAGACCGTCAAAATTTGCTCCTCCGGGCCGGGGATTTGCTTCCATTCCTCAATTTTGCGGGATAGTTCAGGGGAGAATGGTGCTGGGACCCGGAACAGCGCCAGGGCCCATTGATTCACTTCCGCCCAGGTTTTGAAATCAGTAAGCTGCACCCACGGTGCGGGGTCGCACCACGCGGGCAGGGAGTCTTCGAGGGGAAAACCGGGCACCTGCGTCAAATCCCAGACGTATTCAACGGTCTCTTTTCCTTTCACCACCGCGGGTTCAACGGAGCAGCCATGCGTTTTGGCATAGAGTTGCCTCTGACCTGGCCATATCACCCGTGTCAGCAAGCGGTCGGCGGGTTGCTCCAGTTGCACCGGAATGGTGCAGGAAAAATGCCCGCCGAAAACGGGGTTCGCGCCCTTGATCGAATAGGCGTAATCAATAATGTCGCCGACCCGGACATCGTCCAAAACCAGAACCACGGATTCTTCGCCCTCCAGCAGGGACTGATCCAGGTCCCGTTCCTGTTGCACGATTTTGATGTTGTTGGTATCGAGACGATCCAAATGCTCCTTGCCGCGCCAGATGCGCGCCCAGTGCCAGGTCAAGGATTGGCAGCTCGGATTGAAATCAATCGACAGGGTGGCGCTGTTTTGAACGCCGGCCGTCGTCAGAATCTGCCGGACGGAATGAACGAAGGTTTCGTTTGTAACGGCGTTAATTTGTCGTTCCAATAGCAGCCAATGCTGATCGGCGCTGGAGTCGAGGAAGCTCGTTGAAGTTTGTTGATTAAAAAAATGGGGTTTCACCCAACTGCCGGGCGGTGCGAACGTCACCGTGGAGAGGTCGGACGCATTTCCCTGAATCGCCATGGCCAAAAGAGCCGCGCCCCGAAATCGTCGAAGCCAAGGAGTAATGCTCCTGGTCGGCCACGAATGCGAGACTAACCGTTGCATTTCGTGCGATGATAGCCAAAACTATTTGCCTTGGGAACTGGAAACCTACCACCGCTGTCCTGCCATTAGGGTCAGATCACCGGCGAATCCCCCTTGAAAATCTGCCCTGCGTGGTTCGCTGCGCAGGCCCTAACTGACCGTTTATAACCGTTACTGGAAAGGCCGACCTCGCCGTCATCGACACCTTAACCAAGAGCCATTCAGAACTGACCCGCTTACGTTTAAAGAACTGACCAGTTTATGCCGATTCCTTTTCCAAAAACAGCAATTAATTAGAAAACCTATTTTATCCCTTCGTCGAAGTTCCAATTTGTGCTATCCTAGTTCGTGGAACCATAAGCAGGTAAAACAGTGGGATAAGCTCGTTATGCGATACCATGATTCCGTCAGCTGCCTCACGTCCGCCCTTTTCTTTCTGGCGACCGGACTATCTGCCCTTGGTGGGGAACCGGGCATCCAGTTGGCTGCATCACCAGGGCAGGTGGAGGTTTTCTTCGAGGCGGTTTCCACCAACGATTATCGGATCTGGCAGGGCGATTCCTTGACGAACCTCCTGCCCGTGGAAACCATCTCCGGGGTTTCCGGTGTCGTCAGCCGGGAGTATGCCATCACTGGTACAGCAGGATTCTTCCGGCTTGAACAGATGCCTGTCATCCAGCCGCTGGCAGGCTTCGGCACGATCAGCGGTCGTGCCTTCGTCCTGCATGAGGAACTGACCAATGCCGCGCCGGCTTTGTTTTCCAACAGCCTCGATTTCGGCGTGGACCCATTCAATCCTGGAGTCGATGATGCCCTCCTGACCGCCGGCGGCAGGGCCATCCTCGATTCTGATTCCTCAGGCGGCGGCGTGTATTTGTCGAAAGTGTTCGCTTTCGAAGTGCTCGCCCGCGCTGAAGGCGCGGCGCTCCTGAAGCTCGGCGACGAAATTACCTACGCCGACCCGGGTGGCAAAAAGGCTGATTTTATGGTCGAAATTCGGGGCGTCAAAATCGGCGTTACCGTCACCCGCGCCTTCGCGTATCCTCCCGGCAATCCCTACACCATCCCCATGGCGGAGTCCCTCCTGACGTCTAAACTGAATGACATTTTGGTCAGCAACACCAACGTGATCTCTGCCGATGCGTGGTCCAAGCAGATCCTCTCCGTGATTGCATACGATCCGAGTTACCTCGATTGCGTGCGCGCCGCGTGGGACAACCTTCCCCCTGCTGTCAAGGCAGACACCATTGTCTACGTCACTTTCACTTCGGGCAGTGACAGTTTCCTCTATTGACTCCGATCGGTTCAGCCGCCGTGAACCTCGAATCCGCATTGGCTCGTGCGTGACCGCCGCCGCTCCGCCTATAAACGGTTCGGTTCTTGATATTGTCACATCAACCGGTTGTTCCCGCTGCATTGCGCCCGCGCTACAACATAAACAGGTCGTTTCCCGGTGTTGTGGTGATTTCCCATTTCAGTATGATGCGCCACGGCGTTCCCCCCTTTGTTGGATTTGCGCCGACTGATGTCGGCGGCTGCACCTTTTCTAAAAACGCTGTCGGCCCGCATTTTTGTGCGGTGGCTGAACCAGGATTTTGTCGTATCTTAACGTCTGTTAATGAAGCCCTTTCGTTGTGCCACCCCACTGTGCCTTTGCCTTTTGCTCACCCCGATTTCCGCGCTGGCCGACGGCAATACCGGTGTCCACACCACCTGGCTTTGGCACCTGCACCAACCGATTTATTGGCCTGACCGCCGCGATTATGGCGTGGACCATTACGAAAATGCCTGGGATACCATCCAGCAACAAAACGCCAGCCGACCGCATCCCTCGCCGGAAGTATTGAATACCATTTTCGGCGAGGCCGACCGGGTGAACGTCTATCAAGGTGAAATCGAAACCACGGTCAGTGGTTTGCTCGGTTATCCCAATGCCGGCGCGCAGGTGAATTATTCCGGCGCGCTCATGGAAAATGTCCAGAGCCTGGCGGCCGCCGGGCAGCTGGGTTATGGCAGTGGCTGGAGCAACGGCTTCCAGACCGCGCGCGCCTGGACGACAAGCAGCGGCAAGCCGCGCCTGGACCTGGTGAACTTCACCTATCATCACGCCATTGCGCCGCTCGTGGACGACCAGACGCTGGAAATGGAACTGCGCATTCAGCAGCGGCAGATGCAGATCTTCTGGGGCACCAGTGTGCCACTCTCGCGCGGTTATTTTCCCGCGGAAACCTGTTTCTCCGAACACATCATTCCGATTCTCAACAAGGTCGGCATCGCGTGGTCGGTGGTCGCCAATAATCACCTGGCCCGGTCGTGCGCGGATTTCCCGCTCGTGCTCGGCAGTGGCGGTGAGAATTGCGATATTCCCAATCCCGCCGACCAGATCAATCCGGCGCAGGGCGCGGGGGATTATCAGCGGGTTTCCATTGAGCGCGGTTGCGCTCCCACACAGGTCATGCCGTTCGGGTTTCAATTGCACTACGCGCGTTACGTGGATCCAAACACCGGCGTCGCCAGCACGATCATGGTGGTGCCCTCCGACCAGGTGTTGGGCTGGCGCGACAGTTACGGCACGTGGGACCTTGGCCTGATTGCGCCCATCGCCGCCCGCAATAATTCCGCCCATCCGTCGCTCGTCTTGTGCGCGCATGACGGCGACAACGCCTGGAGCGGCGGCTATTCCTACTACAACCAATGGGTCGGCCAGATGGCCAGCACCGCTGCGAGTGACGGCTATGAGCCGACGACCATCGAGCAGTTCATTTCTGATTTCCCGCCGGCTACGAATGACGTCGTTCACGTCGAGGACGGCGGCTGGGTGTTTGCCGACAGCGACTTCGGCTCGCCGAGTTTCATCAACTGGAACTGGCCGCCCAGTTACACCGACGGCAGCGGCAACAACGTCGTTGACCCCAGCCTTGGCACCAGCGACAAGGACGACAACTGGCGCGTCATCATTGCCACGGAAAACCGCGTCGAGACCGCGCAGCAAATCTCCGGCATCACGCCGAAGATTGATCAGGTACGCGATCCGGGCAGTTTTTCCGGCACGCCCAACGCAGTCGAACTCGGCTGGCACTATTGTCTGGCGAGTCTCGACAGCGGTTTTGTTTATTATGGCTGCAACGGCGACGAGTGTCTCCGCGCCATTATCGCCCAATCCAACGCCTGCCGGAATGTGGACGCGGTCATCACCGCCAACCCGACCAACGACACGACAGCGCCGACCGTATTCCTGCCGCAACGGTCGCCGTGGAATCCCGGCGGCACCAACTTCGGCGTGCAATACGGTTACAAAACCGTCGTCGCTCAAAATTCCGATTTCTGGGTCTGGACTTACACCTACGACGTTTCGGGCATCACGAATGTCAGTTTGCTTTTGCGTGTGGACGGAACGAATCCGCCGACGGGGGATCAATTCAAGACCTATGCCGGCGGTTCGCTTACCGGCGTGTGGCAGACGAACAGCATGACCCGGCGAGTCGCGCCGCCGGTCAGCGGTGACACGCCGCAATACATCGCCGACTATTATTATACGCAGGTCACCGGCATCTCGAATGTCTTTGTGGATTATTACGTCGGCGCAACCGACACCAACGGCAACACGCGCAATACGCCGATTCAACATGTCTGGGTGGGCGCCGGTTCTGGTGGCGGCAGCGGCGGTGGCGGTGGCGGGGGACCGGTTTCAGTTTTACCCGCTCCGCCAGTGGCCGGCAATTCGGTGACGATTCAATACGTGGCCACCGGGCGGGTTCTGGCATCAGCCAGCCAGGTTTATATTCACCTCGGCTGGAACAATTGGAACCCGGTCGTCTCGCCGGATGCGGCGATGTCATTTAATTCCGCGTCGAACGGGTGGCAATACACCGTGACGGTACCGGCGAACGCCACGAACTTGAACTGCGTCTTCAACAACGGCTCCGGCACCTGGGACAACAACGGCGGCGCGAACTGGAACTTTACTGTAAGCGCGAACAGCAATCCGCAACCGCCGGCCCAACCGCAAAATCTTTCGGCGACACCGACTCAGACGAACCAGATCAATTTGAACTGGTCCGCGGCATCGGGTGCCGCCGGCTATGTCGTGGACCGCGATAATTCGCCCATTGCAACGACCGTCAGCACGAGTTACTCCGACACTGGCCTCGCGGCGAACAGTTATCATTGTTATTCCATCGTGGCGTCCAACAGCGTCGGTTTCTCAACGCCCAGCCCGACGGTTTGCACCAATACACTGGCCGCCGTGCCGACGAATCTTCCGCCGTTCGCGCTGGATGGCGCATTCGATTATCCGGGCTATTTACTGGCTTCCAATCCCGCGCCTGCGGGAGTGCTTTACGCCGCGTTGCGCGGCACGACGCTTTATGTGGCCACCGGTTCGCCGGGAACGAGCGGACCCAACGACAATTTCATTTTCGTTTCCGATCAATTGTTGCCGGGTGCCAGCGCGCCGGCGCCCTGGGCGAAATCCGGCAACGTCGCGGTGGCCACCACCAAGCCCTTCCTCGCCAGCGAAAGCCAGAACACTTACATCAGTTGGTATGTCAACGGCACGCAAACGAACTGGCCCTGCGCCAAGGCTTCGGCGACTTCGGGCGCAATGGCAGGTACGCTGGATCTGGTGCAGGCCTTCGGATATATGCCGACGAACCTTTACCTGTGCGCGGCGGCTTACGTTACAACCAACGGCGGCCCGCTCGTCGCCCAGTGTCCTGCCGGTTCCGGTCCCAATATTGAAAGCAACGAATTTCTGGTCATTCCCGTTGTCGCGCTGCGCGATTCACTGGGCAACGGCACGTTCGACCGGTTGGATCCCGCGCGCGGGTTCAAAATCCTGTCGGTCGGTCTGCAAAACACCCTTTGCGTCTTCAACTACGCCGCCATGCCGGGCCGCGCCTATCAGGTGCAATTCGTCAACCAACTTGGCGGAATCTGGAGCAATCTGATGGGCAGCTCGAACTTTGCCTTGCCGCCGCAGGGGATGTTAAATTTTACCGATGCCCCGCCGGCCACCGTGACGCAGCGCTTTTACCGCGTGGAATTACTGCCTTGAATGACAATCCGGTTGGTGCCGCCGGCACTCTTGAATTTTACCAGCACGAACGGTGCGGCGTATCGCCAGCCTTGAGCCGAGCGGGCAAAGGCGGTCGCACTGCTGAAACGATGCAATCGTACACTGTCGCATTGCACGCGTGATGGCCGGGCATGCAGGATTTTCAACGTCACCGGGCGTGGCGGGGATGACAGCGTCAGCGCGATGGCGGCGCCCTCCGTCTGGCACTGCAGACGGGTACCGTCATAGACCGTGAAGGCGGAATTCGTCGTTGGATAAATGAGGAATTGCAACGAGCCGTCCCAGGTCGTGACGTTGGTATTTCCGACGTAGTCAGCGTCACAAAGTGTAAGGACGTTGGTTGGAATCATTGGAATGATTGCGCCTTCGCGCACGAACAGCGGCGTCCGGGTCTGGTCGGCGTTGGACCAGGTGATGCTCCGGCCGCCGGCAAATTTTTGTTGCGTGAAGAAATCGTACCAGTTGCCGGCGGGCAGATAAACCGTCCGCGTCGTCGCGAGGTTCGTGACCATTGCGGCGGTCAGCAGGTCATTTCCCAAAAGGTAAGTGTGCCGGAGGCCGTAGGTGTTGGGGTCGGCCGGATACATCAAAACCAGCGGGCGGATGATCGGGAGGCCGCTGGTGCTGCATTGCTGCGCACAAGTGTAAAGATAAGGGAACAACGCGGTGTGCAGTTCTGCGTAAAGCCGGTAGTTCGCCGTGCCCTCGTCGCCAAAGCTCCAGGGGTATTGCCGGCCGGTGGTGACCTGCCGGTGCATCTGCATGATGGGCGAAAGCGCGCCGAACTGCGTCCAGCGCTCGAAGAGATTCGCCGGTGTCGAACTCCAGATGTTCGGATCGTCCTGATATCCGCCGATGTCGCTGCCCCAGATGGCAAAACCGCTCATGGCTGCCGATTCACCGGCAATGACCACGCCGGCCAAACCATTGGGACCAAAGTTCGGCTGATTGTCGCCGGCCCAGCAAGCCGGATAAGCCTGCGAGCCGGTGAACCCGCTGCGCGCCCACAAAATCCCGTTGGTGCCGAGCACGCTCCAGACCGTCTTTTCGTACATCGGCGCAAAACCGTTCCGCATTTCGATACCGGTGCGCCCGTCGTAATAAACCGCGTTGGTTGGAATGTATGAGTTGCCGTCCGCACTGCCGCTTTCACCGTCATCGGTTTTGAAACCGCCGATGACGCCTCCGCTTTGGGTGACCAGATTACTCAATTGCGCCGTCAGCCACTGCCGCGCGTTCGGGTTCGTGAAATCCACCGGGCTGCCCGTGCCTTTCCACCAGTTGGCGACGAGCGGCGGGCCGCCAACCGACGCGCGGACAAAGTAATGGTTTGCCGCGGCTTCTGCATAATTTGACGATGGGCCGAGGTTTTGTCCCGCAACTTCGCCGTGACCGGTCGAATCCGTATTAATGAACGGCGTCAGCCAGCAGACAACCTTGAAGCCGTTCGTGCGCAGAAACGTCATCATGTCGCGGGAGGAATTGAAACCGGCGTAATTTGTCCCTTCATAAGTCCCGCCCGCGCCGAGCTGCGCCATGTTCCAGATGAAGTCGTTGTAGCCCACCTCCCACGGCGAATCGAAGACGAATACGGAGCCGGGAATGCCGAGGGCGCGGTATTTTGTGACGGCATAACGAATTTGACCGCCGGTCTGCCAGATGTCCGATGACAGCCACGGTGCAAAGGCCCAGGCCGGCGGCGTGGGCGGCCGGCCCGTATATCCGGTGTAACGCGACAGAACGTCCGTGAGCCTGGGACCGTACACCACGTTAAATTTCAGTGACGGGAACAAATTGGTGACAATAAACCGGTCTTTGTATCCCGCGCGCAGGTCGAACCAGCTTTCCGCCGATGAATCCAGATGAAATCCATAGCCGCGCGTGCTGATAAACCACGGCACGACTTTGTAAGAGCTGTCCTGCTTATCACCGGCCTGGTCGAAGGTCAGGATGTGAACCAGTTTCCCGGCTTGATCGAGCTGGTTGAATTTTTCGCCGAAGCCAAAGAAATGCTCGCTTGCGTCGGAAGCGGCCTCGACCGCAGTTTCCTCGACCGGCAGGCCATGCCAATCCACGACTTCGTAGCGCATTACGCCTTCCGTTGTGAAGGTCAGCCGGGCCACGATGTCGGTGGTTGAAAGTTGCTGAACAACCTCCAGTCCATCGTCGAAGGACCTTGAAAACAAAATGCGACCCAGACTGTGCCAATACCCGCCGAGCTTGACCCGTGGCGGAGCGAACGTGACCGCGTTGGCCAGGGGATTTCCCGCCGGGTCGGAACCGACCAGGGAGAGGTGGCCTGAGTTCCGATAAATTCGCGCTTCGACCAGGCCTGTTGTGGTAAAGTTCGTTATCGCCAGGTACGGTCCCTGTGGCAAAAGGGCCTGTGTGGTACCTGCCGGCCCGGAAGCCTTCGCCGGCGCACAAACCGTTGTTGAAATGACGAGGACACAAAGGCAAAAGAGATTTCGACAGCCGAAGAATCCATTCATGGCCAACAGGTTAGCTGACACCCTGAAACGTGCAATGAGTGAATGCCGTTAATCAATGACTCAGGGCTCAAATGAAATTTCCAGTGACTGGCTTTGTGAAACCGGCGCTGCGGGCAGGCGGATTTCAAAAATGTCTCCATCCGGTGCGCCAATCGGATCGCCCAGCGGCATCGCGCTCGTATCGCGCTTGAGCCATCGGATGGGGAGATTGATTTTCTTACCGTTGACGGCGACTTGCGCCGGATTTTTGGGCCAGCCGGCCGGCGGATGGATGCGCAGGATCCAGGCCCGTTTGTCCGGCGCGCCGCGAAAATGTCCTTCCGCGGCGCCAATTTCCACATGAATTATTTTGGCCGTTTCGCCGGTTGCCGCCGTGATAAGCGTGCTACGGAATTCACCTCGCTGGTAAGCCGTGGTCAATGTGTCATCCTCATACAACACCGCCGAATTAGTTTCACCCGCGTACGGATAACAATCAAGGGTGACCGGGTCCCATGGTTTTTCGCCGGTAAATTGCATTTCCGGCGCCAGCGGCACAACCGCGCCAGCTCGGATGCAAATCGGCGTTTGATCCAGCGGAACATCGTTCGTGACCATGGCGGGACCAGGGATCATTTTACCGGTCCAGACGTCAATCCAGTTGCCTGGCGGGACCCAGGCGGTCCGCGTCGCGGTCCGGGCTTTTACCGGATGCCATTGCAGTTTCATGGCGGCGTTGAAGCCCAATTGCAGATACTCAATGCGCAATTGATGGGGTCGTCCGGCGGTCAACACGGCGGAGGCGTCCGTGGCGGTCAGAGCGTGTGGCCCCCAGGCGTTAATGACTTCTTCGCCATCCACCCACACCCGCGCGCCATCGTCGGCCAGGCTCGATAAAACCACATCGCCGTTCGCCGCCGGCACTTCAATGGTTCCGGTCCAGCGCACCGAATAATTTTGGCTCGGCAGGTCGGGCGCCGGGCTGTTCATCCCCCAATCGAAATCCACACCGGCATCCGTCCGCGTCAATGCCGGCGTGCCGGATAAATTCACGTTCTCAAAAAATTCCACTTTCAATCCCTGTTGGCCGTCCGGTGCTGTCAGCCAGTCGGACGGGACGATTCGCGCGGAGCCGGCCAGGACCGGCGCAACCAGAATGTCCTGGCCGAGCAGATATTCGTCGTTGCGGCGCGCTTCGGCAAATTGCGGGTAGTCCAGGTCAAGCCGGCGGAGCAGGGGTTCGCCAGTTTCGTAGTTTTTATGGGCGGCCGCATAGAAGACCGGCAACAGGCGGTAGCGCATGTCCAGGAACCGGCGCGCCACGCTTTCGGCTTCCGGCCCGAACACCCATGGCATCCGCTCCAGGTTGTGGGTGCAATGCGGACGATACACCGGCGACAACGCGCCGTATTCGATCCAGCGGATGTATTGTTCGGGCGTCGGGTTGGCGACGTGCCCGCCCAGGTCATCACTCTCGTAAGGAAACAGCGATTGCGTGCCGGAATTAACCGCGTTTTCCACCGCCCGCCGCAGAAATTCCCAGTCCGGCCCGATGTCGCCGGTCCACTGGAACGGGAACCGGTGCGCCGCCACATCCATCGGACGCTTGCGGATGCCATTATCGATGCCATCCACGTTGGCCATAATCAGCGGACGTTGTTCCGGCCGGACGCGGGCGGTGGTGTCGTGATAGAGACGCATGCCCCAGACTTCCTTCTTCAAGCCCGGCCCGGGCGGGACGAGCGCGACCCACCAGTTGCGGTCATACCACCAGATGTCGAGGCCGTCGTGCAACAGGCCGGACAAGCCGTTGAAGCGATAATTCAGCTCCTTCGCTTCCAGTCCGGTCACATTCGTGTTCAGTGGTTCGGGATGGTCATTGAACAAAACCCGGACATTCCGGGCGTGCGCCTCCCGGAGGAACCGCGCCACATCGGGAAATAGATTTGTGTTCGGCTGATAACCGGTGGACGCGCCCGCACGCCAGCCGGTGTCCACCACCAGTACGTCGAGCGGAATTTTGCGCGCCCGGTAATCGTCAATTTGCTTCAAGGCCGTCGCCTCGCTGTAATCATACCAGCGGCTGTCGAATGCGCCGAACAGGAACAACGGCGGCAGCTCGGTCGGGCCGGTCAGTTTGAGAAAATCCTTCCGCAACGTGAAATAATTTTCGCGCGGTACGAACACATAGACGTCCGGCGCATTGTTAGCCAGATCCCAGCCGCCATTCGGCATTGGTTTGGGCGGCGGCGTGAGCCCCCAGGCTGGCGGAATGATTCGTGGTGTATCGGCAAACGACCAGACCTCCGGTTTATCCTCCGGGCCGGGCAACCATTTGCTGTTTTCCAGCCTGCCGTCATAGGCATAAAGCAATTGTCGGCCGGTGGATTCCACCCGCACCCCATCCAGCGATTTGGCATTTTGCGGAATGCGCACCGAATAGCTGGCCGTGTGGATGACCACGTCAGCGGCGTCGGTGTTGGTGGTGAAGGCAGTTCCGGGCCAATCCCGATTCACGACATGAAACGTGGCGCGGTTTTCGAATCCCTCCGGTCCCTGCAATTCCAGTCGGACCAGTGAACCGGAAAGCAACTGGACGCGGACCTTTCCCACGATGATGTCCGGAGCTTCAGGTTTGGCCGTGACCACCGGCGCAGCGGCCAGACCGGCAGACGCTGCGAACATAAGAATGAGCCGGGGGGTGACTTTTGCCAAAGGGGACAAAACAGCCGTTGGTCGGAGAAACACGTTGAGCACGGGCAGAAGATGTCAAAGGATTCGGCCCGAATTCAACCGCATAAATGTGCGACGAACCGGCCATGGTTCCGGCTGTCGTACAATTTGGTGGGGCGAGGCGACTGACGAGCCGGCCTTGGCGCGCCAAAGCGAAGCGACGGCGGCTCGCGAGGATCACCGCAGAGCGGGACAGGCTGCTTGCCCCACCGAAGGCGCAAAATGTAGGACCGCCATCCTTCTGCTTGTCTTGCCGGGGCGACGATTATAAGGTGGAACCGTGCTGCGAAGCCCCGTTGTTTCCAACCGGCCTGGTTTGTCGTTTTTCCAATCGGGTTTGAAGTTTTTCTTTGTCGCGATTTATGCGGGGGTAGTGATGGTGCTGGCATGGCCGGTGCCGGTTCGCGCCACCATTTTATGGAGCGATCCTGGTTCGCGCGTGATTCATGCCACGCCGGACGGCACGGATATTCTTGGCGGCAAGGTCAAACGCGATGATAAAGCGAGCGACGCCCTTTATTTCAAATTCCGCGTGGATCCGCTTTCGGACCCGGCGGATGAGCCGTATGACGCATTGTTTCAACTGGTGGAAACCAACAAACTACAACTGGGCGTGGGCAATGCAATGGAAGCCTGGGGTTATTCGGCGGCTTACACGTCGGAAACCGGACCGTCCAACAAGCCGCCAAACGAGTTAATCGAGTTAAAATATGACGACGCCGGCGAATACAACCTGCGGTCGTCCCATCCGGCAGCGGCCGGCATGGGGAAATTTTTCCCCTACGAATTGCCGAGTCACAATCATCCGCGAACGATTGTTTTCAAGGTGCAATATGTCCCGGGCGGTGAGGATTTGGTGACGGTGTGGCTGGACCCGAATCTGACGCACGGCGCGACGGCGGAAAATCAGCCGGACGATATCACCACGAAATTCAAAGCGAAGGCAACCTTCGACGAAATCCGGTTGCGCCACGGCGGCAACGGCGGCGTTCGCAAGGACGGCGGCAACGGCTGGTTTTTCAGCGACATGGCCATCGCCACCTCGTTCAACGATTTTGTCATCGTGCGCTTCTGGCAGACCTGGTGGTTTTCCACCTTGTTGGCGCTATTTGTGGTTGCTGCCGTCGGTGCCACCGTCCGCTTCGTGGAGAAACGAAAGTACCAGCTCCAGTTACAGCGCGCCGAACAGGAAAGCGCACTGGAACGGGAGCGGGCGCGCATTGCCCAGGATTTGCACGACGACCTCGGTTCGTCGCTGACGCGGCTGTCACTGTTGAGCGGCTTGATCCGGACGGACAAGGACAACCCGGAACAGGTGGAGGCACACGCCAGCAAATTGGCCCAATCGGCCGATCAAACCGTGCGGTCACTGGAGGAAATCGTTTGGGCGGTGCGTCCCGGCAGCGACACGCTGCAAAGCCTGACGGACTACATTGCGCATTTTGCCAACGAACTTTTCGATGGCAATGCTGCCCGTTGCCGGCTGGACCTGCCGCATGACTTGCCGGCCCTGGCGCTGCCGCCGGACCTGCGCCATAATATTTTCCTCATCGTTAAAGAGGCGCTGACCAACGCGCTCAAACACTCCGGCGCCGGCGAAGTTCAGGTCCATGCAAAAATTTCCGGCCATATACTGGAAATTCTGGTGCGGGACGATGGCAAGGGTTTTAATCCCTCGTTATCGTCGGAAGGCCGGCGTAACGGGTTGGGGAACATGCGTCGTCGGGCCGAGTCCATTGGCGGCAAATTGGAACTGCAAAGCGCGGCCGGCGCGGGAACGGCCGTGAAACTTTCGGTGGATTTGCAGAGCAGGAAGAGCCATAAGCTGGCTTGAGCGCAAGTTTGCCGCACATTCATGCTGTAGAGAATCCGCCCGGATTAGGGTAATTGGTATAGTGTGGTTGCCAGCATTGCCCAGGATATGCAGATCAAAGTTGCCATTGTGGACGACGACGAAGGCATCCGCACCAGCCTCGCCGCACTCATCCGCCGCGCGCCGAATTTCAAACTGGCCGGCGACTACGCGAACGCGGAAACGGCGTTGAAGGAAATCCCGCGCCATCCGCCCGACGTGGTGCTCATGGACATCAACCTGCCCGGCATGAAAGGGGTGGAGTGTGTCCAGCAATTGAAGGCCGCCCTGCCGGGTGTGCAATTTCTGATGCTGACGGTTTACGAAGACAGCGACTCGTTGTTCAATTCACTCAAAGCCGGCGCGAGCGGGTATCTGCTCAAACGCACGGCGTCGGCACGATTGTTGGAAGCCATCCGCGATGTCCACTCCGGTGGTTCGCCCATGACGCCGCAACTGGCCCGCCGCGTCGTTCAGTTTTTTACCAGGCCGGCGGACGGCGCCCCCTCCTCGCTGTCGGGGCTGACTCCGGGCGAGAGGGAATTTCTCGACCAGCTTTCGAATGGCTACGCTTACAAGGAAATCGCCGACCGCATGAAAATCAGCATTGATACCGTGCGCAGTTACGTGCGGACCGTTTACGAAAAGCTGCACGTTCATTCGCGGACGGAGGCCGTGGTCAAATACCTGCGGGGCTGAACTCCGGAAGCCTTTTGCGGTCATGGCACTGAAGGGATGATTTTGGGTAGTGGTACGTTCTGCCATGGTAAGGACGCCGCGCTGCGGCGTCACCGTCCGCGTTCAGCGGACGGAACCTGAACCAACCTGATTTATCCAGTGTTTCGTTGCGCCGCTGAACGCGGCGTGGTCATCGCAGCGCGATGACCCTGCCTTGAAATTTCAGAACGTACCACTACCTGATTTCGGTCTTTTCGCCCGGATGGCAGGCCACCAATTCCGTTGACCGCCTCGCAGGCATTTGGAATTCGACCTTGACCACGCCGCACAAACATGCGGTGGTTTTTAACTGTGTGAATGATATTTTTACTGCAGAGAACCCATTTGATAAAAAAATTATGAAGACCAAAACAGCTGTTTATTCATCCATGTTTTGCGCCGGACTTCTGGTTGGCGCCGTCCAGTTGGCGTATGCGGATACGCTCATCACCTTTCAGTGTGACATGACGTATCAGGTTCAAAGCGGCACCTTCACCAACGGCGTGCAGACGGTGCAAGCGAAGGCGTTTGATCCTTTTCTTGCCGGACACCCGCAAATCTTTCAGGTTCAGTTGACCAACAATCCTGCCGCGGCCAATACCAATCTATACATCGGGACCTATGATGATACCATTTCCACCAACGGTTCCCAGCTACAATGGAAATATTTTGTCCCGAACTTTCCCAGTAGCGGCTATGAAACGACGGCGAATAACAACGACAACCGGACCACGCTGCTTCCGGCGGGCAGCGGCCAGCAGAGCCTGTTCCTGCCCGTCGAGTGGTTCAATGATGCCGGCCCCTCGGCCGGGGTTGTCGTGGCCGGCAACTGTACCTTCCAGGTGGACATGGCCCAGCAGATTCAACTCGGGGTTTTCAATCCTAACACGATGACGGTGGAAGCCATTGGCCAGTTCGTCGGTTGGGCCGACAGTGCCGCCATTTTGACCAATGACCCGACGATCCTGAGAACCAATCAATTTAATTTGGTGACTTCCAATGTGTATGTCGGAACTTTCCCAAATGCGGGCGCAGCTGGGTCACCGGGGTCGGTTGGCGAATTCAAGTATAGAATTACGGGCGGCCTGTACGAATCTGTCAGCAAACTTAACGGAATTGCGCAAAACAACGAGAATCGCTTCTGTTTCGTGTTAAGCAATGCGCAAACACTGCCGATTGTCCTTTTCAGCGATGCACCCTACGCTCCGATTGGCACCAATACATTCACCTTCGCAGTGGACATGAGTGTTCAAACCTGGAACGGAACGTTGGCCGCGGGTCAGCAGGTTTATTTGCAGGGAGATTTCAATAATTGGAGCAGCCAGCTTTGCACAAATAATCCCAGTGCCGCGAACACCAACATTTACTATGCGACCGCGATCATCACCAATGGATACGGTGCCACGACGCAATTCAAGTTTTTGAATGGCGCGGGTAATTATGAAAATAATCCCGTCCACACCTATCCGGGCAATCCCTCTGTTCTTGGTGGCAACCAAAACCGGCAATTCGTTATGCCTAATGTATCGACCAGCAGCCTTCCGCTGCCCGTTGTTCGTTACAGTGACCTGTCAAGCAACACCGTGCTGCCCGTCCCCACCATGGTGACCTTCACTGTGAACATGACCAACGCAGTGGGAACGGATTCGTCAGTATTCAATCCGAGTCTGGACTCTGTTTATCTGAACGGTCTGGATACGACGAATTCGTTGGGGAACTACGCATTTGATGCGTGGACCAACTCGCTAATAGTAACTGGGCCTGGCGGCTATACCAATGCTCTTGGCAATTTCCAGATGCAAAACAATCCGCTGGGCAGCGAGATCTATACGATCACAGTGCCGATTCCGGCGGGATACCCCTTGCAGCTTTCCTATCAATATACTTTCGGTAATAACAGCGGCCTGGCCATCGAGGCCCTCGGTGTCGGCACCAATCATATCCGCTACATCCGGTCCACGGGGACCTGTGTCCTGCCGCAGGATACCTTCGGCAGCATGGTTCAGGAACCTTCGCTCGGTAATCTGGCCATCGGTCCAAAGTCGGGGGGCAATGTCCCGATTACCTGGCTGGGTCTCCCCGGCGTCAACTTGCAGACAGCCACGAGCCTGACCACCGGTGGGTGGCTGGATGTGTCCGGCACGTACGGTCAAAGCTCGGCGAATTATCCGGTGGGCAGTAGTGCAAGCTATTTCCGATTAATCCAACCGTTTTGATTAATTAACCATGAAATCACCCGCCCAACACCAGAGTGAACGCTGTGGTTTGGGCGGGAATTTTCCAATGTATCCGCAACTAAAAAACAAGGTCAAATCCGGGAGTTTGGGCTTCACGTTGATTGAACTGTTGGTGGTGATTGCCATCATTGCGATCCTGGCCAGCATGTTGTTGCCGGTCCTGGCCAAGGCCAAATTAAAGGCCCAGGTGATCACCGACATGAGCAACAAAAAACAGCTCACGCTGGCGTGGATTATGTACACCGGTGACAATTACGAAACCTTGGTGCCGAATGCCGACCAGTCCGTCACTGTCAACGGGAACCCCTCCTGGATTCCCCAGAACTGCCACATGGACTGGTCTCTCTCTCCCAACAACACCAATCTGACTTACATGGCGACCAATACACTGGGCTCTTATTGTGCCGGCCAGTATAAAATTTATACCTCACCGGGGGACAACTTTTTATCTCTCGTGCAGAAGGCGGTAGGTTTTGGGAAAATTGCCAATCATCGTGCCCGGAGTGTTTCCATGGATGCCGCCGTAGGTGGCGATGGGTGGAACCACCCCGCCGACAATGGTAAAGGCGGTTATAAACCTCCGGCAAGTCTGTCGAGTTTGAACCCGTTTTTTTTCGCCGCCAAAATGAACCAGTTAAGACATCCGAGTGAAAGTTGGGTGTTTCTCAATGAGCACCCCGACAGCATTGACGATGGTATTCTTTACGTCGATCCCAGGGCAGCGAACGGAACGGGCTCGCTTATCGAATTGCCCTCAGCCTATCTGGGCAACGCCTGCGGCATTTCTTTCGCCGACGGTCATGCCGAGGTTCATCACTGGGTCACCGGGGTGTTCAACGTTCCGGTCACTTACACGCATATCACGACAGTTTCTTATACCGGGAACGCGGACCTGGCCTGGCTGGCGCAACGCACGCCAGGCGGGCCCTGAGGTTTTTGGTGCCTCTCCACATTTGCCGGGCACGCATTACTCGAACGAGAGTCCGGTTGTTTTCCCGGCGCCTGATTTTTAAGGGCTGCGCTTATTCAAGGATTGAATTCGGGTGAGGTATTCTGAGGCGAAGCGGTTGGTGGGGTCCAAACGCAGCGTTTCCTGAAACTGCCGATAGGCGGCGTCCAGTTGATTTTCCTTGATGAAGGCCACGCCCAGATTCAAATGGGCCGGCGCATAGTCGGGTTGCAGTTGAATGACGGTTTCAAATTCGCTTTTGGCTTCGGGCACTTTGTTTTGCATGGCCAGTTGACCACCGAGGCAATAATGCGCTTCCCAGTAATCCGGCTTGAGTTGAAGCGCGCGGCGGAAATGTTCAACCGATTCAGCCGGACGCTGCAACAGTGATTGCGTCCTGCCCATTTCAAAATAAACTTCAGGATTATTGGGCTGGAGTTGCCGGGCGGAATCATAATCCTTCAAGGCCGGTTCATACTTTCCTTCGGCGAAGCAGGACTTGCCCAGTTCCAACCAGGCCTCAAAGTAACGGGGATGCAATGAGATGGCCTCGGAAAGAGCGATCTGCGCGTCCGGTTGCTGGCCCAGGTGCGCCAGCAGCCGGCCAGCCTGGCAAAAAGCGAAAGGATTGCGCGGCGACAACCGGCTGGCCTCCTGCCATTCGGAAACGGCCTGTTTGAACTCACCGATGGATTCGAGGAACTGTGCGAAGTTCTCGTGCAGGACATAGTCATCGGGCGCGTGGTTCAGAGCGCCCAGGTAAATTTTACTGGCGCTGGCTTCGGCATCAGCAGCGCCCATTTGCCGGTGCAATTCTTCAATTTGTTCTTTGAACGATTGGATTCGCCGGGCGTTGTCGGGTTGAGTACTGAAGGGTGGCTGCTGCAATCGCTGGATTACCGACTGAATCACCAGACTGCGATTCCAGTCCGTTAATCCCAACAGCCGTTCGCATGTTTCCTGTGAAGCCCAGCCGCTGGCTCCATGCTCTTTGACCGGTCCGGGCAGGAAACGTTGCACCCGCTCCGCCCAGGCGCGGGCCAGGCGATAACTCCCGTTAAAGTTGAAGTGCACATGCTCATAAAACGTTTCCTCTCCAGGAATGGGCGCGGGACCATTGGTGGCCAGGGCGCCGTCGGCATTCAACAAATCAAGGTTCGGCCCGGCAAATTCCCGTCCGGCCTGCTGGATCAGGTCATTGATTTTCGAATCCGCGCGAAAGGGCAGCGCGTCATCATCGCAGGCTTGTTGGAAATGTTGACGAGCCGGGGGAAAGTGATTTTGCGTCAACAAGCATTCGCCCCAGCGGAACTGCAATTCGGCGACGGTGCCGTCCAGTTTTGCCGCCGTTTCGTAAAGTTGCGTCGCGGCGGTGAAATTTCTTTCGGCCTGCCGTTGTCTGGCTTCCGCGAACTGCTCATCAAACCGGGCGCGGTCGGCCGGTGGCAGACGGTTGTTTTCCAGCGAATCGAACGGCGGACAATCCTTCAAATTCACGGTAACGGTATTCAGAATAATTTTGGCGCCCGAATCCAGTCCCGCCCGCAGGATGTCCTGCAAGTTACGTTGGAAATTCCGATAGACTACCTTTCGGCGAGGGTCGTCGGGCGCCAGCTGGTTGCCCAGAAACATCTGCATCCCACCCCAGGAAGCTCCCGCAGGATTGTGTTTGAGCCGGCGAATCAGGGACGTGATCAATTGCCCGACACGGGTTTGTTGCACGGCCACACTCATCCGGATCAGCCACCAGGGCGGTGCTTTGGCTCCGAATACGGTCGCACCACCGAACGGCCCCACCATTTCGTTGTTGCCCATATAAATGATCCAAAGGTCCCCCTGATGGCGCGCGCACTCGCGAGCGATGGGGAGAATGACGTTCGAGTTGATGGCCGTAATGGCCACGTTGACCACTTCGAAGTGGTCGTCCGGATATCGTTCGCGCAGGAGCACTTCCAGATAACGCCCCGCGCCATACGCGGGTTCCGGGTCTCCTTGCGCGGCCGATTCCCCCAGAATGAAGATACGGCAGGTGTTGGCAGGCTTGTGGGCCTCCATCAAAATGGGATTGGGCCAACGCGTCAGTTGCGGCGGGAAGAACCGCAAACTGAAATTTTCATTATCAACCAGATATTCCTGGTGATCGATATCGACAGTGTCGAAGAAGCCGGTGTGATAACCATAGCCTGCCAGGCGCAAAGCGGCTTCCAACCCGCCGAATATCAGCAACGGCACGCATATCAGGGCGATCAGGCGAAAGGCCCATTTACGGTGCACAGGAAGCACCGGGGCTGATTCATTGCGGGCAGGTGTGGCGTACGAGCTGCCTTGCCCATGGCGTTGCCGGGACTTGCCGTTGTGGGGTCGCCGTTTCACTCCGGTAATTTAGACAGCGCCGAAAGTTTCGCAATGCCAATGGCCCCGGCTTTCAAGTCCCGCCCGAAAAAAATGGAATGACCTCGCATGTTTGTGCGGTGGCAGCCGGCCAGGGCCAGCGGTATAGTTTTTTACTTCACGCTTAAAATTATGTGTTCATTCCTTCGGGTCTGGCACCGGTGCATTCTCTCGTGCCTTCCGGTCGGGTTCGGCATCCTGGCGGCAGATTTGCCTGCCCAGACCACCAACCTCTTCTGGCAGCAACAAAATATCTACCAGATTATCACCGACCGCTTTTTCGATGGCGACCCCTCGAATAACAACGCTGACGGCAATTACAGCGCGACCGGCACCACCTCGGTGCATGGCGGCGATTTCAAGGGCATCGAACAGAAGCTTGATTACATCAAGGCGCTGGGAGCAACGGCCATCTGGATCTCGCCCGTTGTGCTCAACGGCCACGGCCAGTTTCACGGCTATGCCGGGCGCGATTTCTACAAGGTGGACCCACACTGGGGCAGCCTCGCGGATTTGCAGCATTTTACCGCCGCGGCGCACGCACGGGGACTGCTGGTGATTGACGACATCATCTGCAATCACGGCGATGACCTTATCTACAGCACTGATTCCGGCTATCCTGCCTTTCTGGCTCCGCCGGCCGGCTACACGCTCAAGTACCGCAGCAGTTCGCTGACCTATGCGCCGCCCTTTGACATTTACAATTCAACTTACACCCCGTCCAACAACGCCCTGACGAATCTCTTTCACAACTACGGCGCCATTCCTGATTACAACACCCCGGCACATTACCAGTTGGGCGAACTGAGCGGCCTGGATGATTTCCGCACCGAATCGCCTTATGTCCGCTCGAACATGGTGGCGATCTACAACTTTTGGATTCAACAGGCCGGTTTCGACGGTTTCCGCATTGACACCTTCAAGCACGTGGATACCGGCTTCTGGCAATACTGGTGTCCGCTCGTACACCAATTCGCCGGGACGAACAGCGCGAAGACGAACTTTTTCATGTTCGGCGAAGTGTACGACAGCAGCGAAGCACTCTGCGGTTCTTATACCGGCACCGAAAGCGGCGGGCCGTTCCTGCTGGATTCGGTGCTCGATTACCCGCTTTATTTCATGGTCGGAAACGTCTTAGGCTCCGGCAGCGGCGCCACCTCGCAGATTCAAAATCATTATAACTCCGTTGACAGCCTTTACGACCCCGTGTCGCGGATGCAACTGGTAACGTTTCTCGACAACCACGATCAGCCGCGCTTTTTGAACTCCAGCACCACCAACCGCCTCACCCTCGCGCTGGTATTTCTCTACACGTCGCGCGGCGTTCCGTGCCTTTATTACGGCACCGAGCAGGCGTTCAATGGCGCCACCGATCCCTATGACCGCGAGGACATGTTCGCCGGACAGTTCAAGGACACCGGCCTCACGGGCGTGGATAGTTTTAATATGACGCATCCGCTGTTTCAACTCGTGGCGAAGCTGAACAATTTCCGTCGGCTCTATCCGGCGATTTCGCTCGGTTCCTACACCAATCGCGCCCAGAATTCCACCGGTGCCGGGCTGTTTGCCTACTCCCGGCTGTTGAACACGCAGGAAGCATTCATTGTTTTGAATACCGCCGGTTCAACTCAGATATTGTCCCCCTGCACCTTGACCTATCCCGGCGGAACGACGCTGGTGAACCTGCTGAATACAAATGAAACCTACGTTTTGAATTCAGGTTCGCAAACGCCGTCGATTTCTGTACCAAGCACATCGGCGAAAATTTTCATCGCGCAATCGCAATTGTTGCCCCTCGATCCGGTGGTCGTGAGCAATTCGCCAACGCACGACGCCACCAACGTGCCGGTCAACGCCTCCCTCGTTCTTCAATTCAGCAAGCCGATGGACACCAACAGCGTCCAGTCGGCACTCAGCACGACGCCGGCCGTAGGCGGCACCTTCGCGTGGTCGCCCGCGCACGACACCCTGACCTTCACTCCCGGCGGCGCCGGGCTTTCACCGCTGTCCACCGTCATCGTACGCATCACCAACTCGGCCGTGGACGCCGTTTCTGGAAATGCGCTGTTCGCACCGTATCAACTGCAATTTCATACCGGCTCCGGTGCTGCGGATGCGACACCGCCGACCGTTTCGTTGCTTTCGCCGACGAATGGTACGTTGGTTTCCGGAAATCTGCCGATTTCCGGCACGGCGGCTGACAACGTCGCCGTTCAGAAAGTCGAGGTCGAATTGGACAACGGGATCTGGGTTACCGCCGCTGGAACAACTGCGTGGAGTTTGAATTTGAACAGTTCCAATTTTCTTAATGGTCCGCACGTCATTTCTGCCCGGGCAACAGATACCAGCGGCAATATTTCGGTTACGAACACCGCCAACGTCCGGTTTTTGAACGTACCGGGCAACTACGTCCAACGCATCAGCGGTGGCAACCCCGCCAACGTCACCGATTGCAGCGGCAACCTCTGGTTGCTGGACACGGCTTACAGTTCTGGCGCGTTTGGTTATTCCGGCGGCACCGCCGGCTACCTCAGCAACGTTATCAGCGGCGTCTGTTCCTCCGCCCAATCGCTCTACCAGCGCGAGCATTACAGCACGTCCAGCGGCGGGTTCTACTACGAGTTTGATTGTCCCGAGGGCATCTATGAAACCACGCTGCTCGAGGCGGAAACGTATTGGAGTGGCCCCGGCAAACGCGAGTTCAACGTCTTCATCCAGGGCCAACAGGTATTGACCAATTTCGACATCTACGCGGCCGCCGGCGGAATGAATACCCCGATTTCGCTCGTCTTCACCAACGCCGTCACCAACTCGCAATTGCAAATTCTGTTCACGCCCGTGGTGGACAACGCGCGCGTTTCCGGCGTGCAAGTCCGCAAAATTGCCGATGTGTACAGTGATACAGACGGCATCCCCGACTGGTGGCGGCTGGCTTATTTCGGCCACGCCCTCGGTTCGGCGAGCGACCTGTCGCGTGGCGCTGATGACGCGGATGGCGACGGCGTGTCCAATCTCACGGAATACCGGAACGGAACGGATCCGCTCAATCCGGCGTCCTTTCCGGTGCTGCCGGCTTTTAACCTCGCGCTCATTGGGATTGCGGGCGGTGATATCCAGTTGAGTTTTGCGTCGTCAAGCACATGGACTTACCAGCTGCAGCGCAGCGACAGTCTTGCCCCGGCCGCGTGGGTTAACGTGAGCCAGGCCGTATCCGGCACCGGCGGGACCATTTTGCTGAGCGATACGGGCGGTGCGGCTAACGTCACGCGGTTTTACCGCGTGCATGCCTATTGACATCGGAGCAGGAATTGCAAAAACTTAACCACATAATCAGAAACTGGAAAACGGTCTTTCCCGAAGGCAGTGGCATTGCATTTCGTCTTCTCATTTGTGGTGGTGTCCGGCGATGCGGAGCCAGGCGGTCGGGAACGAGCGGCGATGCTGCATGTTTGTGCGGTTGCCGTAACCGGGAGGAAGTTGATAATTAAGGTATGATTCGTAATCGTCTCCATATGACAAAACTTCATGCGGTTCTTCGCGCGATTGGACCCTGCGTATGCTTGAGCGTATTGCTCGGGTTGCTTGCGCCGGTGGCGCAGGCAGGCGGGGATTTGTCGAGCCAGTCAGCACAAAGCAGCCCGAAGTGGCTGCGCGATGGTGTCATTTGCGAAATATTTCCCCGTGACTTTTCTCCGGCGGGCGATCTCAACGGCGTCACTGCCAAACTGGACCAATTGCATAACCTCGGCGTCACCATTCTTTGGATTATGCCGATTCATCCCATCGGCGAAAAGGGCCGCAAAGGGGAATATGGCAGTCCATACTCGGTCAAGGATTATTATGCCATTGATCCGGGCTACGGAACGCTGGACGACTTCAAGCGGCTCGTGACCGAGACGCACAAGCGCGGGATGAAGGTGGTCATGGATCTGGTGGCCGACCACACGGCCTGGGACAGCGTGATGATGAAGCATCCGGAATATTACAAACGGGACAAGACCGGAAAAATCCTGCCGCCGGTTCCTGAATGGACGGATGTGGCCGGGCTGGATTACGCCAACCCGGACCTGCGCGCCTACATGATCAAGATGATGGAATACTGGGTGCAGGCCTGTGACATTGACGGCTACCGTTGCGATGTCGCCTCCATGGTGCCGGAGGATTTCTGGAAAGAGGCGCGGGCCAGGATCGGAAAGATCAAACCTGAGTTCATGTGGCTGGCCGAGGCCAGCAAACCGGAATTGATGACGCAGGCATTTGACATTGACTATGACTGGCCGCTGATGGCGAGCCTCAACAAGGTTATCATGGACAGTGCGCCGGCTTCCGATCTGGAACGCACCTGGCTGGAAAGCCGGCAGGAATTTCCCAAGGGCACGCTGCACATGCGCGTCTCGGACGACCATGATGAGTCGCGGGCGGTGGCGCGTTTTGGCATCAATGGTGCGCTGGCGGCTTCGGCCCTGATGTTCACGTTGGATGGCGTTCCGTTGCTCTACAACGGCATGGAAGTGGGCGACGCGACGGAATCCGGCGATCCGGCGTTGTTCAACAAGCTGACGATTTTCTGGCATCCGAAGGGCCGTCCGCCGTTGCGCGAAATTTATCAGGGCTTGATTAACCTGCGGGGGCATTACGCCAGCTGCTTTTGCAACAATCGCGTGACCTGGCTGCGCAATTCCGATGCCAACGATGTCGTCACTTTTATGCGCTCGGACGGCACGAATGAATTTATTGTCGCAGTCAATTTTTCGAACCGGCCGGTAGCGGGAAAGGTCGAATTGAAGAACGGTGGCGGATTTAAACCCGTCCCGATTTCGGGTTTGGTCGATCCGCCGGTCGGCGATCTGCCTCAATTTCAACTGAACGGATTCGAGTGGCAGATTTACCACCGTGCGGTGTCAAAATAAACCGGACCCGGTCCGGTTCAAAAAGCCAAACCTGATCGTTGTCCTGTTTCTGTCCTGGAGTGAAGTCCGGGCAGTTCAGTGCGCGCTGGCCACGCCCGGTGCGGCAAATTCCCCACCGGCCTGCTTGACCGTTACCACCAGCAGCGTCAACAAGGCGGCCAGTCCCATGCTCGCGCCACCCAGGACGAGGGCGTTCATGGGTTCGCTGTGTAAAAAATGTTTCAGGATAAAACCAAGCAGGCTCGAGGCAATAATTTGCGGCAGCACGATGAACAGATTGAACATGCCCATCATGACACCGACTTTTTCCCTGGGCAAAGCGGGCGCCAGCATCGCGTAAGGCATGGAGAGGATGCTCGCCCAGGCAATGCCGACGGCCGTCATGGAGATCAACAGATAATATTTGTCTGGAGCCAGGGGCACCGACGCCAACCCCAGCGCGCCCACCGCCAGGCAGAGAATGTGCATCAGCTTGGGGCCGGTGTATTTCGTGCCCCAAAGCAGCACAAAGGAAAACGCGAAGCAGACAGCGTTATACGCCGCAAAACAAAAACCCGACCAGGAGCCGGCGGCTTCCATCTCCGGCGAGCCGGTCGCTGCATGAAATATATCTTTTGTAACGGCCGGGGAAAAATAGACCCACAGCGAGAACATTCCAATCCAGGTGAAGAACTGGACGAGTCCCAATTCCCACATCCGCCGCGGCAGGTGAAAAATCAGCGAGAAGATATCGCCCAAACCGAGTGTCCAATCGAATTTCCGGGTTCGAATTTCCTTCAGTTCAGCCTCGCCTGGCGGATATTCCCGGGTGGTGAAAACCGTCCAGAGCACCGCGCCCATGAATGCGGCGGCGCCAATATAAAATGAGAGTCGGACGGAATGCGGGACGTGTCCCGGTCCGGCGCCTTCGGCAGCTATGCCAAACCAATTGGTCATCATCCAGGGTAGAGCCGAAGAGAAGGTTCCGCCCAGACCGATGAAGAGGGATTGGATGGCAAAACCCTTGGCGTTCTGTTCCTCCGGAAGATTGTCCGCTACCAGGGCTCGAAACGGCTGCATGCTGGCATTAATGGTCCCGTCCAACACCCAAAGCAGCCCGGCCGCCATCCAGACCGACGGGCTGTTGGGCATTAAAATTAGAGCCAGTGACGCGAGAATCGCACCAGCCAAAATAAAGGGACGTCGCCGGCCCAGCCGCGTCCAGACGCGATCGCTGGATTGCCCGACCAACGGCTGGATAATGACGCCGGTGATGGGCGCGGCGAGCCAGAGAATCGCCAGCTTGCTGTCATCGGCGCCAAGATATTTGTAGATGGCGCTCATATTCGCCATCTGGAGTCCCCAGCCAAACTGGATGCCCAGGAAGCCGAAACTCATATTCCAGATTTGCCAGAAATTTAAACGGGGCTTTTGCATGAAAATACGGGTAAGGGTCGTTGGCCGTGTCGGATATACAGTTTGTGATAACAGCCCGGGACAGGAAGTTCAAGTTTATTGATCGGGCGGGATTCAACCTCCGGCGAAGCTCCAGTAAGACAATCGTCAAGCGGTTGCACCGGATGGTCCTCGATATCCTGTAGAGTTTTGAGGTGCCAGAAGGCACTGGAACGCAATTAGCGTTCGAGTCTATCTCCTGGCAGCATGACTGAAAGCCATCCCTCGAACATTTGTCTGTCAGTTACCGCAATTATGCGTCGTTTTCTGCCGGGTATGGCCGTCAGTGGGCTGTGGTAGCCAACGAAAAGCCGCTGGTGTGAGGCACGGCAGTTAATTCATTAGAGTACGGACTTTGCTTGCCGGAAGGACCATAGGTATCGATCGCAAAGTAATAAACCCAGCCCGCGGTTAAGTTGGAAATTGTTGCACTGGTTACATTGCCAACCTGCAGCACATTGGAATAGGTGTGGCTGGCCACGCCATAATAAACGGAATAACCTGCAACATTCAGGTTCGTGCTTGGTGGCCAGGCCAGCGAAACCGAGCCGGTGAGATTGCTGCAAATGCCCCGGATAAACACCGCCGGCAGGTTTGTGAATGAGACGTTGGTTGAGCCCACAAATACACCGAGCGTCCGCCAGGTTGGCGATGTCAGATTGGTGGTGAATTGCAATGTAACAGGATTGTTTATATTAGCCGTTATTTTTTCGGTGATGATCGTAGGGGACGAGTTTGTAACTGGAGGACCCAACACCAGCGAATTGGTCGCACTCCCGTTCACCGTCACATTCGTTCCCGTTCCGCCACTGAAACTCACATTCTGGTTATAATTGCTTGCCGCACTCGGACTGAACGCCACCATCACCGCCTGCGTTTGTCCAGTTGCCAGACTGTAACTCCCGCCCGACACGATACTGAACGGCGCACTCACGGTCGCGCTCCCGCTCAATGTTCCCGTCCCGACGTTCTGTACCGTAAAAATGTTTGTCGCACTCGTTCCCACCAGCAATGTCCCATAGACAAGGTTTCCGGGTGTCACCTGGATGCCGGGAACGCCGTTCGGGACCGTGTAAGCTAATTCGCTGGAATAAACGCTTTCCAGGCCGGAAGTGTCCAGAGTTGTGGTGGCAAAGTAATAGGTCGCACCTTCCGTCAAACCTGAAATCGTGGCGTTGGTCACATTACCAACGGAGGTAACGTTGGTATAGTTGCCACTGGCCGAGCCGTAGTAGATCTTGTAGCTGGCCACATTGGCGTTGGTGACTGGATTCCAGGCCAGGGTCACACTTTGACTGCCCAAAACAGATGAAGAGGTCGCGACCACCAATCCACCCAATAGAAGCACAAACAAAGCAACCCGTCTGGTTGCTGTGGTCGCGGCACCTGCTAAATGCGTCCTGGCAACCTGGCTTTTTGGTCTTGAAATGGTCAGCATACAGTGAACAGGCAAATTTTTACGTGAAATTCAATTTTTCCAGTCTTAGTCATAATTCTGGTCGGGACGTGGGCGTTCCCGCTTTCACCGGCACCTTTCTTGAGTGGTCTGGAAAGACCACTCAAAAAGGCACCGGCCGGCCCACTCCACCTCCTTGGCGTTGTGGAATTGTTTAGAACCAATATCTAATGCCAATGCCGCCGGTGACTTCACCACGTACGAATGGCGCGACGTCAACGGCGGGTGCAACTTCCGCAAAGATGTCCACGGGAGCGCTGTCGAACATATACGAGATTCCCACGGGCGCACGAATGCCGACTTGATTGGCATCGTTGCCGTGCCGGAATCTGGCCAGGGCACCGACACCGAAATAGATCGGCATCTGGCCTTGCGATACCGGAATTATATGAAAATTGTGCCACAGAACGTCACTGTGCAGATACACGTCCGTGTTATCGTGAAATGACCAGCCGAGGGCTCCATCAATGGCCATGGTTTCGTTGAACCAATACTTCACATCCGCACCGATGGGTTCACCGAATGTGACACCGGCGCCAAATTTGCCGGCATGGCTGCTATAGCCATTGTTACCACTCGTCGGCATCGTCGACGCGCTGGCGGTGACGTTGGTGTTGGTGGTGTCTGTGTCCGCTGCCCGCGTGGTAAGGCCGAGCAGTGTTGCCGATATTGTTACGATCAAGACTTTTTTCATACGCATTTCAGCATTTCAGTTATTTCCGGACTTTGACCGTGTGCCGTCCTGGTGGCCGTGTCACGGTTCGGGTACGAGTGGTTTTCTGCGTTCCCTTGGCCCGGAAAATTTTGCAAAGTTAAGTTTAATCGAATATTTAATTCGCACTGGCAGAGCCATTTGTGTTCATCCCACTGGAATTGGTCGTGGAACTGTTTGTGACCGTTTCCGTCGCGGGGCTGCTGTTGGATACACCGGTCGTGCCGGAACCAGCCGGTTGTTCGCTGGTTGGCGGATTGGCTGGACTCGATTGATTCTCCGTGGAGTTGTTGTTTCCGCAACCGGCAAGAAACGCCAGGGCGATCAGTGGAATGATTTTTTTCATGGCTTTTAGTCCTTTCACTTGCTTGACACCGGGCCGTTGCGTTCGTTGGCCCCTTGGCCAGTTAATTGGCTCAAACAAAGTTATAATATCTGCTCCCCTTCAACCGTTGTTTTATCTGTCAGCCTTGTGCTCATTTCTGTTTCCTGCGGTTGCACCTGTTTGTGTTTACCACACTCAGCGTTCATCGCCGGCAACTGCCTCGCATTTTTTTGTGCAGAGGCTGCTAGCTTTAAGCCTGCCCTGCGTTTGGCAAGTTCCGTGCCTCCCATGGAAATGGTGTTAACTGTTGGTTTCCAAGGCAGATTACCGGCGGGTGAGCTTTGCGAATGGAACGTTTGCAACCACCGATGGAATAAATCCTGCCAATCGGCGTTGGCGCACAGCTACTTGTTCCGTTCCTCGCGCCGGGGATCCAATCCAAATTGAAGTATTTTTTCCCGAACCTTCATCCGACTGACACCCAGCCAACGGGCGATTTTGGATTGATTGCCCTGGGCCAGTTGAACGGCTTGCTTGAAGAGCTCGGGCTCCCAATCCGTGATCATGCGTGAATAGGCGTCATTGACATCGCCGCTTTGCGCGCGGTTGAGCAGCTCGGCGATGTAAGCGGCGTGAGTTTGCTGGCTGGCCTCGGCCGGCTTCCGGGTTTTGGCCAGCACACGTTGCGCATGTTCCAAACTGATGGCGAACGGCCGGGCCTGGAGCAATGCCTGGCGGATGATGTTTTCCAACTCGCGCACGTTGCCGGGCCATGGCTGGCTTTGCAGGAAAGAAATAGCCTCCGGCTGAATGGCTGGGGAGTCGAGGCCGAGTTCCTTTCCATAACGTTGAATAAAATATTTCGTTAAATCAGGGATGTCGTCGGTGCGCTGGCTCAGGGGCGGCAGAGTGATGGTGACAACGCTCAAGCGATAGAACAAATCCTCGCGGAATTCCCTTTCTTTGATGGCCGTTTCCAGATCACGATGGGTTGCGGCCAGCACTCTTACGTCCACGGCAATATCGGCTTCGCTGCCGAGCCGTTGGATGGTGTGTTCCTGGAGCACGCGCAGTAATTTGCCTTGCGTGTTTGCGTTCAAGTCGCCGATTTCATCGAGAAAAATGGTTCCCCCCTGGGCCTGCTCAAACCGGCCGATGCGGCGGCCCTGGGCGCCGGTAAATGCGCCGCGTTCATAACCAAACAGCTCGCTCTCCAGCAACGTGTCCGGGATGGCAGCGCAATTAACGGCGATAAAAGGTTTGTCCGCGCGATCGCTGTACTGATAAATGGCACGCGCGACCAGTTCCTTGCCGGTGCCAGTGGCGCCCCGGATCAACACCGTTGCCGGTGTCGCTGCGACCCGGCCAATTTCCTTGTAGATCGCCTGCATGGCACGGCTTTGACCGATGATGGCGGAACGGTTCATGCGGGCCTCGCCCATGGCCACCGGTTCGGACATCAACCGGCTGCTGGCAACGGCGGAGGCGACCAAATCAAGCAATTCATCGGCTTCAAATGGTTTAAGCAGATAATCGCACGCGCCAAACTTGGTTGCTTCGATAGCCGTTTCGGTTGTGCCGTGGGCGGTTATTAAAATGATAGGCTGTTTCGGTTTGGCGGTGTGAAGTTGAGCCACCAGTTCCATGCCGCCCAGGCCGGGCAACCGTAAGTCGGTAATGACAACACTGTATTGTTCGCGGCACGCCCGTTCCAAACCGACGTCGCCGCGGCTGGCGATATCCGCGTCGTAGCCCTCCTCTTGCAGGACCTTCTGCAACGAGGCGGCGGTGCTGGAGCTGTCTTCGATTAACAGGATTTTAGGTTTCATGTTCGCTGACACGCGGCAGAACAACGGAGAAGACGGTACCGCGATTGAGTTGGGTTTGGTAGCGGAGTTCCCCGCCATGTTTCTCAACAATGCGCGCCGCGATGGGCAGACCGAGTCCGGTTCCGCCATCCTTGGTGGTGAAGAAGGGATCAAACAACCGCTGTTGAACTTCAGGGGGAATGCCTCTGCCATTGTCAATCACGTCCATGATCGCCAGACCGCCCATGCCGTTGCGCGCCCGCAGCGTGATGGCCCCGTTGCTTCCAATGCTGTCCGCTGAATTCTGAATCAGATTAATCAGGACCTGCTTGATTTGTTGGGTATCCGCGCGCACCCAGACCGGTTCGGACGGATCCAGCTTCAATTCAATCGAGGACTTCTTCAACTGCGGCTTCAGCAATTCATGGACTTCCGCCAGGATTCGTTGAGTTGGGACGGTAATGAATTCCGGCTCGGAAGGGCGCGCGAACTGAAGGAAATCCCTAACAATTCGTTCCAGGCGGCTGATTTCGTCGCCGATCACGACCGCATCTTCGCTGTTGGCCAGGCCAGCCGGCAGGGATTTCTTCAGGCTGTAGAGGCGGAATTTAATCGCTGTCAGCGGATTGCGGATTTCGTGCGCGACGCCGGCCGCCAGCACTCCCAAGGAGGCCAGTTTTTCCTGTCGGGCAATGATGGCGCGGCTCTCGGTCAGCCGGTACCGCAGTGGCGCGATCATGCCGCGGTATACCAATATCGCCAGCGCGACGATCAACGTCAGCAGCAGGGTCACCGAAAGCTTGAGCAGCCGCTGAAAGGTGTTCAAAGTGCGGTTCGATTCCTGAAGAAAGCTGTCAAAAGCCGAACTTTGATCGCGGATAAACGAGTCACACAAGTTCAGCAAACGTTCGGATTGTTGTTGCACTTTCTCGTAACTGCCCGGAAAGGCAACAGCTTTGGTTTCAAGAAAACCGATTCGGGCGGAGAGCAAATTCGTGCTGTCAGCCAGATAATCATTGTAGGCGCCACCCATTCGTTTGAAAAATTCGCGCTCCAAAGGGGTGACCGCGTTACTCTGGTTGGCATTAAACCATCGCGTTAATTCCTGTGAGTTCCTGTAAAACAGGTTGTAATCGGCGACGTCGCCACGAAGGCGATAGCGGAGCAAAGAATCGTTTAATCGTTCGATTTCGTTCTTCATGTGAACGGCCAGGTAGAAATCCTTGGCCTTCAGTCCGGCAAACTCACTCTGGAGGTGATCCACCCGTTCCCACGTGGTGCGGCTTACCCAGATGACCAGGATGGAACCCAGCAAGGCTGTCAGCACCAGGCCCACCAGGCGCAATTTCGCCGCTGGAGGGGTCGGGGTGGCACGTGGGGAGCCACCTGTGGCAAGAATTGTTTCAACCGTCGGTTTCATTTTCTCGCGAGTTGCCTTCAAATTCAGGGATTCCAGCCGAAATAGCCGGGTCCCCATGCTGGCATAGCAACCGCTAGTCCATCTCCCAGAGTAGGGTAGAACGTGCTAAAAAACCAACAATTAACCTAGAACGCTGGAGCAATGAAAACACAAGTTGCAATCGACTTTTACCGCGCTTTCTCCTTTTCTGCGTATCCATTGGAAGTGCCGACAAAGGAGGAAAACAACAACGACCACGGCAACCGGAATCTCTCGCCAGCTCCCAACCTGCACTCACGACCAGTATCTGTTCAGGCGGGTTGGGGTCCTGCCCGCTACCCGAAGAATGGTTCCGGGTTGCCGTCTTCTTTGAATGACTGGCTGGCCTCGAAGGAGGCCTTGGTTATCGGCTGAATGACGGCCGACGAAGTAAACGAATCAAACTCCGCCGGAATCATGAGTGCCAGACCGGCTAATCAGTTGGAACCCGATGTTGAGTGCTACCGTTCAACCTCCCGCGCCGGAGGTCCGATTCTACACTGCGGCTGGAGGTTGACGAAAGTCAGGGGTACATGAACAAAACTGTTTTGATTGCGGATGATGACCTGAGTGTGCGGAAATCTTTAGGCAAGGTTCTACAGGAGGTGGGATATAATGTAATCGAGGCGGCGGATGGCGCGGAGGCGGTTAAACAATTCAAATCCGGACAGGTTGATCTACTGCTGCTGGACATCGGTCTTCCGATCCGGAACGGATGGGACACCTTTGAGACTATTACCAGTCAGGCCCCTGCGTTTCCGATCATCATTATCACCGGGAAAGACAATCAATACGACACCGCCATGGCAGCAGGGGTTGGGGCCCTGATGGAGAAACCGTTGGATGTTGGCCAACTCCTGAATACTGTCCAGGAATTACTGGCTGAATCCAAGGAAGCCCGGTTGCGTCGCCTCTGCGGGTACAGCCACGATGTTCGTTATGTCCCGCCTGCCGCCCGCCCGTCTTTCCGGCAAAAGTTGCACACCTGACAGACACCACTTCTTTTTCAGTCGTTGTCTTTCAGGGCTCAGCGGCATGGACAATCCGTCGAAATCCAGGCGGAATGCCATTACTTGTTGAATTCCAGAAAGTTTAAGATAATCTCCCGTCAGCAATCGCCGCAATGTTCATCGGAATTCCTGACACCGATCGAGGCGAACAAATGATGGACTCACACTTCAGCCCAAAACGAAAATGGACAATATGAATGGAAAAGTGACTTTCGGACTTCTCGTCGGCAATCGCGGCTTTTTTCCGGCACATCTCTGTGACAGCGGCCGGCAGGAAATGATCTCGGTCCTCGAGAAGAATGGCATTGGGGTGGTCGCGCTGCCGACCACCGCAACCAGGTTTGGCGCCGTCGAATCTCTGGAAGACGCGCATAAGTGCGCCGACCTGTTCAAGCAAAACGCCGGAAAGATCGACGGCATCCTGGTCACGCTCCCCAATTTCGGCGACGAGCGTGCGGTAGCCAACACCCTTCGCTGGTCCGGCCTCCGGGTGCCGGTGCTGGTGCATGCCTTCAACGATGACCCGAAGAGCATGACCATCAAGGACCGGCGCGACAGCTTTTGCGGCAAGATGTCGGTTTGCAACAACCTTCGCCAATACAACGTTCCTTTCACGCTCACGCGGCTGCACACGGTCAATCCCGACAAGCAGAGTTTTTTGCAGGACCTGCAGGATTTTGTGGTGACCTGCCGCGTGATCAAGGCGTTGCGGAATCTCCGCATCGGTGCACTCGGCGCCCGGCCGACGGCTTTCAACACCGTTCGTTACAGTGAAAAACTTCTGGAACAATCCGGCATCAGCATCGAGACGCTCGATCTGTTCGAATTGTTCGGCTGGGTCAACAAGATAAAGGACGGCGACGCGGCGGTGGATGCAAAATTGAAGGAAATCCAAAATTACGTGGTGGCCAAATCCATTCCACCGGTGTCACTGCTGAAAATGGCGAAATTTGGCGTGGCGGTGGACAAGTGGATGCGCGACACCAGGCTGAACGCGACGGCGATTCAATGCTGGACGGCGATGGAGGAGTTTTTCGGCGTCGTCCCCTGCACGCTGATGAGCATGATGAGCAACATGTTGATGAGCAGCGCGTGCGAAGTGGACATCATGGGCACGGTGGCAATGTATGCCATGGCGCAGGCCGGCGGCAAACCCAGCGCGCTGGTGGATTGGAACAATAATTACGGGGAAGATCCGGACAAGGGCGTTGTGTTCCATTGCAGCAACCTGCCCAAGGACGTGTTTGTGGAAAAAGGTGAAGGTGCGCCGGTGATGGATTACCAGGAAATCATCGCGGGTGTGGTAGGCAAGGAGAGCGCCTACGGTACGATCGTGGGCCGCGTGAAGGCGGCGCCGTTCACTTACTTGCGGGTCAGCACCGACGATTTCGCCGGCAAAATCCGCGCCTACCTTGGTGAAGGGGAATTAACGAACGACCCGCTGAGCACGTTTGGCGGCTATGGCGTGGTGAAGATTCCAAATTTCCAGAAACTGCTGCGATATATCTGCGAAAGCGGATTTGAGCATCATGTCGCCATCAACCCGACGCGTATTGGTGCCGGTGTGGGTGAAGCGTTGAGCAAGTATCTGGGCTGGGAACTTTATCGACACCAGTAAGTCCGGTTGAAATTTCCAAAGTTTTCTCGCGCTGATTGTGCGGCCCGTATTCGGGTAAAAATCCGGAAATAATTTCGACCGGCAATTCCTCACATTTTTTAATCTTACTTCCAGATGATAGTTTGGGTTCATCGCCGAGAACAAAAGCTTGAACTTTTGGCAAAAACGTGTAACATTGTTTGATTAGCGGATGATTCAAGAATGGAAATGGCCGTCTCGCCGTTTTACCCTTGCATCTGTTCCCCGGCAGCAAATCAATGGCCCTGAATGATTATTCTCGATGAAAAAAATCTTAGAACATTACGCAGCAGGACTGGTCATCGCATTTGTTCTGCAGGCCGGGACGGCTGCCGCGCAAAACCTGGTAACGAATCCCGGATTTGAAACCGGCAACACCTCGGGCTGGTTCGCGTTCGGTACGCCAACCATCTCGGTCGAGACCAGTCAGGTCCATGCCGGCACCTATGCCGCCCAGGTATCAGGCCGCACGGCCACCTACATGGGCATCGCCCAGTCGTTTGCGGGCGTCCTCCAATCGGGCCAGACTTACAATGTTTCGGCGTGGGTCAGGCTGGTCAGTGGCGGGAGCCAGACCATGCACTTGACGATGCAAAAAACGGATGGGAGCGGAACGTCTTATGCCCAGATTGCTTCGGGTTCCGTGTCTGCGACCGCCTGGACGCAGCTTTCCGGACAATACCCCTACAATCCTTCGGGCACCGTCAGCGCGCTGAATTTTTATGCGGAGGTGACCAGCAGCTCGAACGCCTCCTACTATCTTGATGACGCCAATTTCAGCGGACAAACGATTGTCACCAATCCGCCCACCAATGGCGTGTCGATCGTGGATTGGAACAATGTGCACCAGCGCATTGACGGTTTTGGCGCTTCGTCGGCCTGGAGCAGCAGTTGGACCACCGCCGAAGCCGACCTGCTTTTTTCCACCAACAACAATATCGGTTATCTGGGGGGAACCTATAATGGTGCCGGGCTTTCTTTGCTGCGCAACCATATCGTATTCGGGAACACGACTTCGGCGGGCGAAACGCTTACTACTGTCGAGACCAGCATTATGCAAATGGCCCAGGCCCGGGGCGCCAAAGTTTGGAGCACGCCCTGGACTCCGGCGGCGGGGTTCAAAAGCGTGAACGACATTTATGATTCCGGTGTGGCCACCGGTAGCGGGATAAACGGCGGCAGTTATCTCGGCAGCGGAAATGATATCACTAATCTGAATTACGCCAGCCAACTCGCCAACTATGTCGCCAGCATGAACACGACTTACGGCGTGAACATTTACGCCCTTTCGATCCAGAACGAGCCGGATGCCAATGTGACCTCTTATGAAGCGTGCCAATGGTCGGGGGCGCAATTTCACGATTTTGTTACGAACCTTTACAATGCATTATCAGTCAAGGGTTACGCCTCGACTAAAATTATGCTTCCCGAAAGCCAGAACTGGACCGACCCGCGCAATTTGGCGGGACCGACGATGAGCGATCCCACTGCGGCTGCGGAAGTGGGGATTATTGCCAATCATAATTATGTGGCGAACAATGGGGTCGGAGATCAATCAACGCCGGCGGCGATTCCTTCTTATGGCAAAGCGTTATGGGAGACGGAAGTCGCGCTGCTTTCGGGCAGCGACAGCAGCATTGCCAATGGCGTTTATTACGCGCAACGGATTTACCTTTACATGACCCAGGCCCAGGCCAATGCCTATCATTATTGGTGGCTCGTCGCCACCGGAAACCAGGGATTGTTGGATACCAGCGCCGGGCCCGCTAAACGTCTGTTCACCTTTGGCCAATACAGCCGGTTTGTTCGCCCCAACTTTTACCGCATCGATGCCACCTCATCCCAGGCGTCCGCTTTGATCAGCGCTTACAAAGACACAAACTCTGCCGCCTTTGCGATTGTCGTGGTCAATACCAACCCGGGCACCGATGTGATTCAGACATTCAACCTGACCAATTTTACCGCCGCTTTCGTAACCCCGTGGATTACTTCAGCCACGCTTTCGCTGGCCCCACAAACGCCGGTGAACGTCACCAATTCCTCGTTTACCTACGATGTGCCGGCCCTGAGCGTGGTAACATTTGTGGGACAGGGAGTGGTTGGACAAGTCAACACACCGCCGACGATTGGAGCCGTGCCCGATCAAACGGTCAATGTGGGAGTGACCTTGCTGGTGACGAATACCGCCAGCGATTCAGATGTGCCGGCGCAGACGCTGACATTCAGCGCCGCAAATACATTCCCGGCCAACGCGACCGTCAATACCAGCGGACTCTTCAGTTGGCGCCCGCTCGTGAACCAGGCGAATACGACCAACGTGATTCAAATCCAGGTCACCGATAGCGGCTCGCCGCCTTTAAGCGCGACCACCGGCTTCAATGTGGTCGTCAACGCCGTGACCAATCCGGTGATAGGTTCAGTAAATTATTCTTCCGGGCAAGTCAGCCTGACCGTCAATGGACCGCAAGGACCCGATTATACCTTGTGGACTTCAACCAACTTGATGGATTGGCAGGCGTTGTTCACCACCAATTCGCCCGCCATGCCATTAATTTTGACGGACACTAATTTCACCGACCCGGCGCGCTATTACCGCCTCCAAATCGGGCCGTGAAAATATATTCGCGAACCATCCAATCAATTGTACAAATCGGGTTCGTCTGCTGAGGAGTTCTGGCAGACAGCGAACTCCCATCACGCGTGAATGGGTTTTTGACTGGCAACGCTTCCCATTCCATAAGAATAAAACCATCGTGTTGGGGCCGTTGTCCACCAACCATGACCCCGGCGTCACATTTGAAAATGAGGCGCTGCTTCTTCCCTCGTTTTGCCCTCTAAACCGCTGCGTTTTTTGGCGTTTTTAATTCGCAAATTGGCGTTTTGGCAAAATCCCATTGATGATATATTAGCTCGTAAGCCGCAAATTGTGAATTTGTTACCCGTTGATATTTTCAAATTACCCACCAGGCCTGTTTTTTTGCCGGGCATATTTGCTTTTGGCTGGCTGCCAACGATTCTTCTGGGAGTTTTACTGGGTTCGAGTCAGCTCCTCACAGCCGCACCGTCGGATTTGCGCGGGAACCTGGGCATTCACGATCCTTCGGCGGTGATCCCGTACAATGGGCGTTATTATGTGTTTGGAACGGGGCAGGGCATCATCTCAAAATCGTCAGCCGACCTGACGTATTGGGCCGCGGGTCCGAGTGTATTCGCCAACCCGCCAAATTGGACGACGAACGATGTGCCCGGTTTTACCGGGTTCATTTGGGCGCCGGACATTACTTATTTCAACGGCCTCTACCACCTTTATTATGCGGTTTCAACTTTTGGCAGCCAGGTTTCGGCCATTGGATTGGCCACGAATCCGACGCTTGATCCCGGCAACCCGAGCTATCAATGGACTGATCAGGGGCCCGTGATCCGGTCTATGAACGGCTCGGCGTACAATTGCATTGACCCCAGCGTCGCTTTCGATGCGTCCAGCAACCTGTGGATGTCCTTTGGCTCATTTTGGAATGGTATTTACATGGTTCAGCTCGATCCGGCCACCGGGCTGGTCAATGCCACCAACTCCACGCCGGTGCATGAGGCTTTCAACACCGCCTCCGGCGACCCGATTGAAGCCTCGTATCTCTACCACCATGGGAATTACTTTTATTTGTTTGTCAACTGGGGCACGTGCTGCGCCGGCGTGAACAGCACCTACAACATCCGGGTGGGGCGCAGCACAAGAATTTTCGGGCCTTTCGTGGACCACAACGGTGTCGCCATGAATTCCGGCGGCGGTACACTCTTTCTCAAAACCACGGGCAAATTTATCGGGCCGGGGCAGATGGGAATTCTGGAGGGCGCTGGAGTTGAATATTTTGGCTACCACTATTACGACGGCAATAATAATGGGGCACCGACCTTTGATGTGGAGCCATTGTCCTGGACGGCGGATGGCTGGCCGACGTTTACCAATGATTGGTCGGCGCTCTACCATTTCCACATGGATGCGAGTGACGACAACGGCCAGTATTACGGGTTAATGAAGAATGGTGCCGACGTCTATTATGACCCGCTGCTTGGCAATGTGCTGGCCCTGAACGGGACCAATCAGTTCGTCAGCCTGCCCGGCGGCGCGGCCAACGCCGGTAGTTTTATTACCGTGTTCAAGTGGAACGGTGGCTTACCCTGGCAGCGCGTTTTTGATTTCGGCCGCACCACCAACAGTTATGCGTTTCTCACACCCCAAAACGCCTCCGGCGTGATGAGGTTCACCATAACTTCGTCCGGCATGGGTGGCGAACAGCACCTCGACGCTCCGGGCGCGGCAACGGTCGGGGCCTGGACGCAAGTGGCGGTGACGACCGACGGTTCGCGCGGCATCATGTACGTGAACGGGACGCCCGTGATTACCAATACTTCAATGACGCTCACCGTTCCTGATATTGCGCCGACCAACGTCTGGTTTGGCCGGAGCCAGTTCTCCGCCGATCCCTATTTCAACGGCCAAATCGGGTCCGTCCGCCTTTATGGCCGGGCATTGGCACCGGCGGAAATTGTCGCGCCGCAACCTCAAATCTCTGCACCGACGGCGCAGGTGTATTTCCAGCCTGGCAGCGTGATTCCCTTCGCCGGGACTGCTGTCGATTACGCTGATGTTCCGCTGCCTGCCACCAATCTTACCTGGACAGTCGAATTTTGCGGAACGAACACAACCAACGTTGTGCTGGGGCCGCTCACCGGTCTGGGAAGTGGCAGCTTTGTGGTGCCGTCGGACCCGACGACCACCAATGGATTCTACCAGATTCTGCTGGCGGCCACGGACGGGTTGGGAGACAGCGCAACCAACTCTGTGAACGTGCTGCCGGGGCCGACGAATGGCGTGTGGATGGCAAGCTATCCCTTTGACAATGGCGCCGTGGATGCGAATGGGAATTTCAACGGTACCCTGGTGAACGGTGCCTCCACGGTATCCGACCCGATCCGGGGTTCGGTGCTGAATTTAAGCGGGGCGAGCCAGTATGTCAGCCTGCCTTCGGGCATCGGCGCCCTGCGAACGTTTTCGGCCTGGGTCAAATGGAACGGCGGCAATGCGTGGCAACGCATTTTTGATTTTGGCACGGGAACCGGCAGTTACGCGATGCTGACCGCCAAGGCCAATACCGGTGCTCTGCAATTTCAGATTACACCGGACGGTGGGAATGCCATCTGGTTTTTAGCCGCGCCGAGCCCGTTGCCGGTCGGCGCCTGGACCCACGTGGCGGTGACGCTCAATGGCAGCGAAGCGGTGATGTATGTCAACGGCCAGGCGGTGGCGGTGAATGCCGGCACTTATGTGCTGCCATCTGATGTTGAAGGTGCCCAGGACTTTTTGGGTCGCAGCCAGTTTTCCGCCGACCCGTATTTCAACGGCCAGATGGACTCGGTGTTGATTTCATCCCGGACGCTGCCGGTTGAACAGATTACAGCCTCGTCGCTGGGGTTGGCCGGTGGGTTGGCGGGTTTGACGCTCAACTGGCCGGCCTTCAATAATGGCCTGGGACTGTACAGTTCTCCCGGTCTTGGCGTTGGTGCGGTGTGGACGCCGGTTGCCGGCGCGCCGACGGCCACGAACGGCATCAACTTTCTGTCACTGACGCCGGCCAACAACCAGACATTCTTCCGATTACAGACGCCTTAGTGATTGGCCTTCCTGCTTCAGGATGAAAGCAGGAAATTTGAATCGTTCCTCGCTGGAATGCTGGGTTTGAGCCTGGGCGTTTTCACGGACTGCTCGCAAGGGCAAGTTTGGTCAAGACAGTAAAAATGAAAGCAAGCATCGGTGTTGCAATCTCTGTTGTTCTGGCGGTCTGCGCGATTCACAACGTTTCCGCCCAGGATTCACACTGGTCAGGCTTGGGCGGGGATGGCTTGTGGGGCAACCCGAACAACTGGAATCCCGTGGGGGTGCCGTCATCCAGTGTGGATGCCAATGTGTGGCTGGATTCCGCCAATGGCTGGTCAGTGATGACGATTACCAACGGCGAGGTCGAAAGCCCCGGCAGCGGAACTGGCGACATGGTTTATGGCCCGGAGTTTGGCGCCGGCCTCAACGTTTATGGCACGCTGAACTGGCGCAATTACCTGGCGCCGGTACAAAACGACCCGACGCACCCCAGCATTGTCAATTTGTTTAACGGTTCTTCAGTGACCGGCGTCGGGCTGGCGCTGGGTGACACCTGGTGGTATTCCGGTGGGCCGTATGTGACGGTGAACATGTATGGCAGTGCGTCAGCCAACGTCAACTACCTGTATTGGGGCGGCCATGTGAATTTGTACGGTGGTACCTTAAGTATTGCCAGTGGAGTTACTGTCCAGACGGTGGATGCGGTATCGGATGCGACCCGATCGATGAACCTGACCGGCGGTGAACTGCTGCTGCCGGGTTCCTTTACCAGCACGGTCAATAACTGGATTTCACGGGGTATTTTGCTCGCGTACGGAAAGGCGCAGGATACATCGGATATCATCATCGACGAAACTGCCGTTCCGGACAGAACGCGTGTGACCACGGTTCTCCTCGGCGGGTCCCTGCAGGGCATACACCTCGGTTCATTTCCCACCAACGTGACGCTGGGCATGTCCCAGCCTTTACCGGTGTTGGGCGATTACCCGAATGTTCAGAATGCGGTTCTGACCGCGTTGGATCCGGCCACGCTGCCCGGAACGATTATTTACCAATCCAGTAATCCGGATGTTCTGGCGGTGGACACCAACGGCCTTGTAGCTGCCGTCACTGCGGGAAGTGCGACCCTGACCGCTGCCTTGGGCGCGTTCTCCAGCACCAATTCGGTTACCGTGACCGTGGTGTCCAATGCCAACCCCGTCCCTTATCTGCCGCAGGAACAAGCGGTTCTGGGTTTTGCCTTCCTGCATGATCCGGGCACGATCATCAAGGATGGCAGTTTCTATTTCGAATACGGCGACGGTCAGGGCATCGGCGCCATTTATTCCACGGACCTGCGGAATTGGAATTATACCTACCCGGTGTTTCCGGGAAATCCGCCGGCGTGGACGACGAATGCCGTGCCGGGCTTCAACGGATACTTCTGGGCGCCGGACGAGGCTTACTTCAACGGCAGGTATAACCTCTACTATGCCTGCTCCGATTGGGGCACGATCAATTCCGCCATCGGACTCGTCACCACACCCTCGCTCGTCGCACCGACATGGACAGACCAGGGAAAAGTCATCCAGTCCAACCCGGTTGGACAAACAACCACCAATACCGACCTTACGGCCTATAATTGTATCGACCCGAGCATCCTCGTGGATACCAACGGCACGATCTGGATGTCGTTTGGCTCTTACTCGGACGGCATTCTGGTGATGCAGCTCGATCCGGTCACCGGCAAACGTATCTCCGCCAATTCGCCGATTTACCGCGTTTCCAACAATGGCCCGACATTTTTCAGCAACACGGAAGAAGGCTCGTGTCTTTACCAGCGCGGCGGCTATTACTATTTATTCGTGAATTTCGGCGGCTGCTGTGCCGGCGTTAACAGCACCTACAACATCCGCGTGGGCCGCAGCGCCAGCGTCACCGGACCCTATTATGACAGGGCCGGCGTCAACCTGACCAACGGTGGCGGCACGATGTTCCTGGAGAGCTCCGGCCGCTTTATCGGCCCCGGGCACGCGGCCATCCTGAATGACAACGGCACGAATTGGTTCACTTATCATTATTACGACGGCAACAATGGCGGGACGGCCACTTTGGGAATCGGCTGGCTCACCTGGAGTATGGATGGCTGGCCGGTTTTCACGAATGACTGGAGTGCGTTTTATCCCTTCAACGTTGACGCCGGCGATGCCAGCGGACTTTACAATGGCGCGTTGGAGAACGGAGCGGTCATCACTAACGAACCTGGATTTGGCCATGTGCTCAATCTCAACGGCACTACCCAATACGTTTTGTTGCCGGCCCCGGTCGCCAATGCCAGCACCTTCGCGGCCTGGGTGAAATGGAACGGCGGCGCAATCTGGCAGCGCGTCTTTGATTTCGGCACCGGTACGACCAATTATTTTTTCCTCACGCCGCGCTCGTCGGCCGGCACGATGCGTTTTGCCATCACCATCAACGGCAATGGTTCTGAGCAGCAGATTAATGCCCCGTCCGCGCTGCCGACGAATTCCTGGTGCCATGTGGCCGTCACGCTGGATGGCGCGAAGGGATTGCTTTATCTGAACGGAATTCCCGTGGCCACGAACAACAACCTCACCATCCGCCCCTGGCAGACCCTGGCCAGGACCAACTACATCGGCCACAGCCAGTTTGCCGATCCGCTTTTCGGCGGTGAGATCAGTTCGTTTCGCATTTTTGGACGGGCCTTGAGCGGCGCGGAAATCAAAGACCTCGCTTACGCCCCGCCGGCGCTGGCGCATCGCTACAGCTTTACTTCAGGTGCACCCAATGCCTGGGATTCCATCGGCATGGCGCATGGGATGCTTCAGGGCAACGCGGCGATCACGAATAACGCGCTGAATCTTACCGGTGCTTCCGGTGATTACGTGAATCTGCCGGGTGGATTGGTTTCCGGCTCTTCCGCCACCACGATCGAATTCTGGGCCGGCTTTGGCGCAAATGGAAGCTGGGCGCGCGTTTTCAGTTTTGGCGACAGCTCCAACTCTGCGGGCCAAAACTACCTGGCTTTCAGTCCGCACGCGGCCGCCAACAACGCACAACTAAGCCTGGCCACAACGGCCGGCGCCTCGAGTCTCAACACACCAGGAATCTTTGACAACCTTGCGTTGCAGGTGGATTGCGTCCTGGATCCGGCGAACAACTACAGCGCGATTTACACGAATGGAGTTCTTCTCAACACGGCCACCAACGCGACCCCGCCATTAAACAGTGTCAGTACGGCGTGGTCTTTTATTGGTCGCTCGTTGTTTGGCACCGATGCCTCGCTCAACGCTACGATTGACGAGTTCCGCATTTATGATGGTCGTCTGACCCCGGCACAACTTGCGGCGAGTGATCTGGCCGGGCCCAATGCGCTCGCGCTGCCGATCAGCCTCGGCATGTCCGCTACGGCCTCGAACCTGACGCTGACCTGGCCGGCCTACGCCATCGGCTTTACGGCCCAGTCCAGTCCGGCTTTGGGCGCGAACGCGGTTTGGTCTCCGATTGGGGTTTCGCCGGCGCTCGGCAACAATGTATGGAGACTGACGCTGCCGATGACAAATAACGCAGTCTTTATCCGTTTGGTTAGATGATTTTCCCGAGGCAACGGCCGGGAGCCCACATTTTTTATGCAAAAAATAAATCCGCTCCGAAAGAGCTTTCCGGCTTTTTACCTCGGGATGGTCCTGACCACGCTGGCCGCTGCGTTTGCGGCGCAAGCGCAGACGACCGCCACGCTGACGATTCAGGCGAATCAGCCCGGTGCGCCCATCAGTCCCAATCTCTTCGGCATTTTTTGTGAGGAAATCAACAGCGCGGGCGACGGCGGGATTTACGCGGAAATGGTTCGGAACCGCTCGTTCGAAGAGCCGGGCAACACGAATTACTGGCAACTGATTACCTCTGGCGGCGGCATCGGCACCATCAGCCCGGATTCTTCCCTGCCGCTAAGCGCGAGCAATCTTTTCTCGCTGAAGCTTGCTCAATCATCGGGTTCGGGCAGCGTCGGCGTCGCCAATGGCGGATACTGGGGAATGAATTTCCAGGCCGGCCAGACTTACAGTCTGGGCCTCTATGCCCGGTGTTCGGGTGGTTTTACCGGTGCGCTCACCGCCAGTCTGCAGAGTGCCAATGGCAGCCAGGTGTACGCGCAGGGAACGATCAGCAACCTGACGACGAGCTGGCAGTATTTTTCCCTGCCGCTGGTCCCGAATGCCAGCGATACCGCCGGGCGGTTGTCGTTGGCGATATCACAATCAGGATCGGTTTGGCTGGACGTGGTTTCACTCTTTCCGCAGCAGACTTTCCGCAATCGTTCAAACGGTTTGCGGCCGGATCTGGCGAACGTGCTCGTGAATCTACAGCCCTCCTTCATGCGTTTTCCAGGCGGCAGTTGGGTCAACGGCGATTCCCTCACCAACATGTATGCCTGGAAACGGACCATCGGCCCGGTTGGCGACCGCCGCCTCCAGCATAATCTCTGGGGTTATTACGTGGACAATGGGCTTGGCTATTACGAGTACCTTCAAATGTGCGAGGACATCGGCACGGAGCCGCTGTTCGTGATCAATTGCGGCATGGATGTCTTTTCCGTTGGCGATTCGGTGCCCCTGGCCTCGATGGGACCGTACGTGCAGGACGCGCTGGATGCGATCCAGTATGCCAACGGGCCGACCAATTCAACCTGGGGCGCGCTCCGGGCCGCCGCCGGGCATCCGGCGCCGTTCAATTTGAAATATATCGAAATTGGCAATGAAAATGGCGGCTCCGCCTACAACGATCGTTATGCGCTCTTTTACGATGCAATCAAAAGTAATTACCCCGATATCCATATCATCGCCGATAATTGGGGTGGCCTGCCTGTTTCGCGCCCGGTGGAAATCAGCGATGAACATTATTATTCGGATCCGACCTTCTTCATGGCCAATGCCACGAAATATGACAGCTACAGTCGCAGCGGACCGAAGATTTATGTTGGCGAATATGCCGTGAACACGGGTGCCGGCAACGGGAACCTCATCGGCGCGCTGGGGGAAGCCGCCTTCATGACCGGCCTGGAGCGCAACGCCGACATCGTGAGCATGGCCTCCTATGCGCCGTTGTTCGCCAACTTGAACAACAAGAATTGGAATCCGGATTTGATTTACTTCAACAACTCGCAGGTTTACGGCACGCCTTCCTGCTATGTGCAACAAATGTTCTCCGTGAATCGCGGCGACGAAGTCCTGCCCCTGACCCTCAATTTTACCGGGGGCACGAACGTGCCGCCGCATGGCGTCATCGGTCTGGGCTCGTGGAATACGTCGGTGCAATATACCAACATCGTCGTTACCAGCAACGGCGTGACCCTCTACCAGAGCGATTTCGTCAATTCAGGCACCAACGGCTGGCGGGTTCACAACGGCAACTGGGCCGTCAACGGCGGGATTTATCAACAAACCACCATCGCCACCGACTGCCGCTCGACAACCGGCAACACCAACTGGGCCAATTACACCATCACACTCCAGGCTCGCAAGGTCGGCGGCAGCGAAGGCTTCCTCATTTTGTTCAACTGGCTGGATGACAATAACTGGACCTGGTTCAACGTCGGCGGCTGGAACAACACCCAGACCGCCATCGAGCAGATGGTCAACGGCACCAAGTCCATCATCGGCCAGGGCGTTCCTGGTTCCGTCCAAACCCTCCAATGGTACGACATCCGCATCGTCCTCAACGGCACCCATATCCAGGGTTATGTCAACAACGTGCTGGTCCTGGACGTGAACTATCCGGCCATCGAGCCGGTTTATGCCTCGGCCAGTTACGCCCCGGCCAGCGGCCGGATTATTCTCAAAGCCGTGAATGTCACCGGCAACCCGATCACCACCACGTTCAACCTGGACGGGCTCCCGTCGGTGGCGCCGCAGGCCGGCCTGGAACAATTGGCCTCCGCTAATTCGCTCGCCGAAAATTCACTGGCCAGTCCAACCAATGTGTTTCCAGTTAATGGCCTCATTCCCAACGCCGCCACAAATTTTAGCCACACGCTGCCTGCCTATTCGCTTTCGGTCATTCGGTTCCAAACACCGCCGGTATCACCTGTCCGGGTGGGGCTGGCTGCCGGCACCAACCTGAATTATCTCGACCCGTCGGCCGGCGGCATTGCCGTCAATCTGAGTTCCTTCATCACCAACGGAGTTTCGGTGGATTTCACCGTTGAGACACCGGATGGTACGGTGGTGACCAACGGCACACTCGCCTTCGTGCCCGGCCAGACCAACCAAATCATTTCGCTGCCGGTCAGCGTCTTATCGCCCGGCGCTTTCTTCCGTGTGACCTTGAGCCATCCCGTCAACGGTCAGTTGAATTCACTCACAAATGCCTTCTTTGCCGTGGCCTCCTCCTCAGGCGGTCCGCTGCAATTGGCCGTGGCTCATTACCCGGACGAAAATCTGATTTATTGGACGGTCACCAACGCCACGCTGCTGGAAGCCACGAATCTCGCGGGACCGTGGGCGACCAACGACAATCAGGCCGCGCCCATCCAGGTGCCGGAATCGCCAATGTCCGAATTTTTCCGCTTGAAACAACGGTGATTTCGCTGAACGCTCATGAAACGTATCCGACATTATTCTGAAGGTCTCAAACGGGCAATCAAAGTGCTCACTTTGACGTCGGGGATTTTGTTTTCGGCACACTCCAGCCAGGCGCAGACTCAATCCAATACCGTTCCGGTGGCGCCCGCGATGCTCGGCAACCGCGACGTGCGGGTACATGACCCGTCCGCCATCACCAAATGCAAGGACGAGTACTGGGTTTTTTACACCGGTCGCGGTATTCCCTCTTATCACTCCAAGGACATGATAAAATGGGAACACGGGCCCGCCGTTTTTACAAATGCCCCGGCCTGGACGGCCAAGGCGGTGCCGCGGAATCATTGGATCTATTATTGGGCGCCGGACATCATTCATCTGGGTGATCGCTATTTGCTTTATTACGCGGTTTCGTCGTTCGGAAGAAATGATTCAGCCATCGGCCTGGCGACCAGCCCCACCCTTGACCCTGCGGATCCCGAATTTAAATGGTCGGATCAGGGACTCGTGGTTCAATCGACCAGCAAGGATGACTTCAACACAATTGATCCGGCGGCTTCGCTGGACGCCCAAGGCCGCCTTTGGCTTGCCTTCGGTTCGTTTTGGGGCGGTATTAAAATGGTCCAACTGGACCCTGATACCGGCAAGCGCATTGCTCCAGACTCCCCGATATATTCGCTCGCCTTCAACGATTCCATCGAGGCGTCGTATATTTATCACCACGATGATTATTACTATCTGTTTGTGAACTGGGGGTTGTGCTGCCGGGGCACGAACAGCACGTACGAAATCCGCGTCGGGCGCAGCCGGCAAATCACCGGCCCCTACCTGGACAAGAGTGGAGCGGATTTAGTTACCGGTGGGGGCAGCTCTTTTTTGAGCACGCGCGGGCCATTCATCGGTCCCGGCCAATCCGGCATTTATTCTGAAAAGGGCGCCGACTGGTTCAGCTGCCATTTTTACAATGGCCTCGGGCACGGTCAATCCATGCTGGCCATCCTGCCGCTGGGCTGGGATCCCAACGGCTGGCCCGACATTGCCTGGCGTAAACTGGAGGATAAACGGTAATCCCTCTCTCGGATGAGCAGGACCGGTTTTATACTTATAAGCGAGCAAAGTGCGACGAAAACCCTGGCTGAGATCAAACCTTCTGGCGACGCGCCCCCTCACGCTCATCCCTCCCGCCCGTTGGTGATGGGCGATGGGGTGCGTTTATTGGTTTGTGGCATTTTGAGCACAATTCATTATTAAACGAACCTGAGTATGTCTGGCAGCTCAATCCTGCCTGGAGGGGAATGCGGGGAATTTGAGAATGTAAGCCTCCACGGCGTGCGGGATTTGGCGATTGTTATACGCAAAGTGGCGTTGTTTTTATGCCTGAAAATCGTGTAAATTAGAATAACTCTAAAGTAAAACAACAAAAGCAACACATATGAAACAGACGTACAAACAACTCTATTCTTTGGCAGGCGCGGCATTAGCAATTTGCATAACAAATAGCGCTTCAGCGATTACCACTAATTACTGGTCGGGTGCCGGTGATGGAATGACTTGGAGTTCGCCAGCCAACTGGCAGGGCGGGGCAGTGCCGGTGGCCGGTAATACCTGGCAGATTTACCTTGGCACCGGTTTTCCCACGACGACTCCTGCGCCAATAACGATCGGCGCCGCAGACGTCGTGCAAACCAGTGATTCAATTTTCGGTCCGGAATGGGGAGAAACGCTTGATGTTTACGGCCACGTGACCGCCGGCTTCGCGTGTTTCCCGATTGGAGCCATCGGGGGGCCCACATCCACCATTAATTTGTACGGCAATGCTGTATATAATGCGCTGGATACCTTCAGTGTTGGTGACACCTGGTGGTTCCCGGGCGGACCGAATGTGGCGATAAACGTGTACGACAATTCTCAAATTAACGCCAACTGGATTCAGTTTGGCGGCCACCTGAGTATTTCTGGCAACGGAACAGTGACGGCGAACAATGGTTTCAATACCGGCACGGCGACCGGCCCCGTTTTTGCCGGCGGCCTGGACACCGATGCCACACGGCTCATTGATATCTCCGGATTGGGCAGGTTGATTTTGCCTGGCGATTATACCGCCCAGGTAAACGATTGGATCACCAGAGGCATCATTGAAGGAAACGGAGTAGTTGGCGCGGTCAGTCTTGACCTGGCCAGCGATCCGGGTCACACCATCGTGACCGCCGTTCCCGAACCGGCCAGCATGGCTCTGCTTGGATTGGGCGGCCTTGCGCTTTTGCTGCGCCGCCGGTTGGTTTCCTGAAAGACTTTCAGACATTATTCGTTTCAGAGAGGCAGACTTTGGTGTCTGCCTCTTTTTTTTTTGTAGGAATTACATAACTCTTCTTCACATTGACGATTCTGCCCGCGTAGTGTTTATTAAAAGAAGGTTGCCGTTCGATCGTAACCTGAATTTTCTGCCCATGCCCGACGAAATCACCAGCGACATCACTCAAATGCTGCAAGCCATGAACCGCGGCGGCCAGACGGCGGAGGATTTGCTGCCGCTGGTTTACAGCGAATTGCGCCGCCTGGCCGCGACGCACATGGCACAGGCGGCGCCCGGCCAGACACTGCAGGCCACGGCCTTGGTGCATGAAGCCTGGCTCCGCATGGTGGGCGCCGGTGACCGCACCTGGGAAAATCGCGTCCACTTTTTCAGCGCCGCGGCCAGGGCGATGCGGCACATCCTGATCGGAAACGCACGCCGAAAATCGCGGCTCAAACACGGCGGCGGGCAGTTGCGCGTGGACATTGACGAATTGAACCTGGCGGCCGCGACTCCGGACGACAAGATCCTGCTTATGGACGAGGCGTTGGAACGGCTCGAAGCCGAGGACGCGGACAAAGCGCGAATTGTCATCCTTAAATTTTTTGGCGGCCTGACGAACCAGGAAGTAGCCCGGATTCTAGGGGTTACCGAACGCACGATTGAGCGGCAGTGGGCCTTTGCCAAAGCCTGGCTGTTCCAGAATATCCGCAGTCAGGCTTAAAACCGGACGATTCGCAGCTGGAAAATTTTGGCAGAGTAAATCATAGCCGCCCGCAGCGCATGACGAAAACGACACAGCAGGTGGAAGCCTTGTTCGACGCGGCGCGCCAGCTCACCAGCCCCGCGGCGCGCCGGACGTTCCTGGACGAGGCTTGCGCCGGTGACGTGACCCTGCGCGCCCGGGTCGAAGCCTTTCTTTCCGCGCAATCGGATGCCGATAAATTCTTTAGCGAAATCGCCCCGTTCGCCAGCACGCCGCCGCCAGGTGCCGGGAATTCGGCCGCCGGCCCGGGCTCCTCGGGGACCGAAACCACGGCAGAAGGGTCCACGCCGCTGGAAGGGCCGGGTACCCGGATTGACCGTTACAAGTTGCTGCAAAAAATCGGCGAAGGCGGCTGTGGAGTGGTTTATATGGCCGAACAGGAGAAACCGGTCCTGCGCCGGGTCGCCTTCAAAATTATCAAGCTCGGCATGGACACCAAGAACGTCATTGCGCGCTTCGGGGCGGAACGGCAGGCGCTGGCGATGATGGATCATCCGAACATTGCCCGGGTGCTGGATGCGGGCGCGACCGAAACCGGCCGGCCTTACTTCGTCATGGAACTGGTGCGCGGCGTCAAAATCACCGACTACTGCGATCAGAACCATCTCGATACCCGTCAACGGCTCGATTTGTTCGTCCAGATTTGTCACGCGATTCAGCATGCGCATCAGAAGGGCATCATTCACCGTGACATCAAGCCGTCGAATATTCTGGTGACGTTGCACGACGGCGTGCCCGTGCCCAAGGTGATTGATTTCGGCATCGCCAAGGCCATTGAAGGCAAATTGACGGATCAAACCCTTTTCACGGCCTATGAACAAATCATCGGCACGCCGGCCTACATGAGTCCGGAGCAGGCGGAGATGAGCGGACTGGACATTGACACGCGCACCGACATCTACAGTTTGGGGGTGCTGCTTTACGAATTGCTCACCGGCCGGACGCCGTTTGACGCTAAAATGCTGCTGCAATCCGGCCTGGATGAAATGCGCCGGACCTTGCGGGAGAAGGAACCGCAGCGGCCTTCCACCATGTTGACCACGTTGCAACACACGGAATTGACGGCGACCGCTGTGCAGCGCCACGCCGAACCGCCCAAGCTGGTGACCCTGCTGCAGGGTGACCTGGACTGGATCGTGATGAAGTGTTTGGACAAGGACCGTCGGCGGCGTTACGAAACGGCCAACGGCCTGGCCATGGATGTTCAGCGTTACCTTAACAACGAACCGGTCATTGCCCGCCCGCCCAGCCGGCTTTACCGGTTCCAGAAACTGGTGCGCCGCAACAAAATCCTCTTTGCCTCCGGTACGGCGGTGACGGCGGCGCTGCTCATCGGGTTGGGAACGGCGACCTGGCTGTTCTTCATGGAACGGGCGGCCCGCCGGGAAGCGGTCGCCGCGGAAGAGCAACAATACCTTCTGCGTCAGGAAGCAGAACGGGCACGGGCCAATGAAGCGGAATTACGCCATCAGGCTGAAATCCGGGAGAAGCTCACGCTGGCCGATGTGCGGATAAGTCAGAACGCCTTTGACGAAGCAGACAATCTTTTGAACGGATACGTCCCAACTCAACCTTCCTTGGAAGGCGCGCGGGTGTTCCGCGCGGTCGGGGAATGGCATGCCTTGCAAGGCCGCTGGCGGGAAGCCGCCAACCGGTTTGGTGTGTTGATGCAGATCAACAAATTCGACGGGTGGGACATGGCATCGCTGGATTATCTCCGGCTCGGCCCGGCCCTGGTCGAACTCGGCGATGTGGAGGGTTATGAACGTTTCCGTCTGGAAGCCATTGCCCGCTTCCTTGGCACGTCGTATCCGGTGGCTGCGGAACGCGTGGTCAAAATCAGCCTCCTGCGGCCGGCGGACCCAAAAACGATGGACGCCCTGGCGCCATTGGTGGAGCTGGCCGCAAAATCCTTCAACAACGTCCCGCCCGACAACACCAACACTGAAGCCGTCTTTCAAGCCGCGTGGGGTTCCATCTCGGTGGCACTGATGGAATATCGCCGAGGCAACTACGCGAGGGCGGAAGAATGGTGCCGACGTTGTCTGGCCTACCCGGGCGACAACCCGCCGCGGGTCGCCACCGCCCGGGTGATCCTCGCCATGTCGTGTCATCAACTCGGCCAAAATCAGGAGGCAACCACTCAATTGGCGGAAGGCCGGGAAAGCATCCAGGCCAAATTCGACGATGATCTGGACCCCGGCAGCGCCGAGCATGGTTTCTGGTTCGATTGGGTCTTCGCCCGGATTCTTTCACGTGAAGCCACAGCGTTGATTGAGCCGGCACCGCAAGCATCCCACCCGCCACCGATGTAACGCCAGGCTGAATCCGGAGGAAGACCACCCCCGAATGCCAGCTTCAGCCGATGGTCTTGGCTCCGAACAGGTTCGAAACGAACCCGGCATGATGGAAATTTTTCACAGCCCGGGAAAAGTTCGGCTTTCCCGGCTGGCAGCAAAGACATTGTCGGGTTTGGGGGCCAAAAGGCGTATACATATATGCAACCCCCCGAGTCGAGGTCCTGCTGGGGCGTAAAGTCTCAGGTTGGCTCAACGCGGGGGAGAGACACATGCCGCGCGTGCCGAAAGTCATTCTGTTGATTGAGTCTTCGCGCGCCTCCGGGCGCGCGCTGTTGCGGGGTATTGCGGATTATTCCCGCCATCATGGACCCTGGTCTTTTTCCTGGGAACCCGGTGGATTGGAAAAAGCCCAGCCTCTGCTCGAAACCGGCGATGCCGATGGGATTATCCTGCGCGACACGGAACAAGCCGAGGAGATCGTGGCTTACGGACTGCCGACTGTGGTGGTGGGGCACCGCAATACCGAAATCCCCGGCATGGTCAACGTGGGGACAGATTCGGAAGGGATCGGCCGGCTGGGAGCGGAGCATTTGTTGGGTTGTGGCTTCAAACATTTTGCCTTCTGCGGCTACGAAAAGACTTCGCTGGAGAATACCACCTGGTCGGATATTCGCCGGGAATATTTCTGCCAGCGAATCCGGGCAGCGGGTTTTGAAAATCCGCCGCAATATAAGTTGTCCATGTCGGGAAGGGATTGGTCGAAGGACTGGCGCCCACTCGCCCACTGGCTGAAGGCGCTGCCCAAACCGGTCGGCGTGATGGCCTGCAACGACGATTGCGGTCAGCGCGTCATGGAAGTTTGCCGGCTGACGGGCCAGACCGTGCCGGACCTGGTGGGCGTCGTCGGCACCGACAATGACGAAGTCGTTTGCGGACTGACCGATCCGCCCATGTCGAGCGTCGCCATCAATTTTGAGCGGGCCGGTTATGACGCCGCACATGCCCTGAACGGGTTAATGCGACAATCCTACACCGTTCCCCCGCGCATCACGGCGGCGGCGGCGCACGTGGTTGCGCGCCGCTCCACAGATTTCGTGGCGGCGGAAGATTTGCATCTGGCCAAGGCGTTGCGATTCATTCGGGATCAGGCGCGCCGCGGCGGCGTTTCCGTGGATGCCGTCGCCGGTTTTGCCGGGCTGTCGCGACGCATGCTGGAAAACCGGTTTCGCAAACTGCTGGGCCGTTCGGTGCTGGACGAAATCCGGCGCGTGCGCACCGATCAAATCGCCCAACTGCTGGTTGAAACCGACCTGCCGGTGGCGCAAATTGCGGACCTGCTCGGGTTTGCCGATATGCGGCATATTGCCCGCTATTTCCGGGCCGGCAAAGAGATCAGCCCGCTCGCCTACCGCAAGACGTATGGTTCGCTGGAGTTGGGGGGCTGGCGTTCGCGAAATGGCGATTCTTTTCCGCAAACTGGCGTTGTCTCCCCGTTAACGCAAAGTTAAGTATGGTTATCAACCAAATTTAAAAAAATGTTTTCATTGCCCGAACGAAATTCAAGAGCGTTTACTTTGATCGAATTGCTGGTGGTCATTGCCATCATCGCCATTCTGGCCGCGCTGTTGTTGCCGGCGTTGGGGGCCGCCAAGGACAGGGCGTTGCGCATCTCCTGCGCCAACAATCAGCATGAACTGGGCGTCGCGCTGCTGATACTGGCCAATGATAATAACAATCTGCTGCCTGACTTGCACTATCAGCCGTATGGAACTGCCATTCCCGGCACGCTCAATCCTCCTGCCACCAGTGTGTATGGTCTTTGGCCGTGGGATCTCTCCGCCGCCTTCATCACCAACATGGTTGAGGATGGAGCAACCCGGAAGGTGTTTTTTGACCCGGGCAACCCCACCTTTAATCAGGATAGAGTGTGGGACTACGGCGTGGCCGGCGCCCCCGATGCCACGGTTCAAAGTGGATTTCGCATCACGGATTATATCTGGCTGATACCCGGTGCCGGCGCGAACGCAGGCGGCGCCGGCCTGATATCGGCGCAGACTTTTTGGAAGACAAACATCCTTGGGTCGCCGATGCAGCGCGCCTCCGTATCCGAAGTGTGTGTCGACGTGGTTGCGGCTGACTTAACGGCGCCGAGCCCGTACGCGCATTTTCAAAAAGGCGGGCTCCCCGCCACCGTTATTCAACGCACCACTCATTTGCAGGGCGCCATGCCAGCCGGGGGCAACGACCTCTTTTTAGACGGCCATGTCAAATGGCGGGACTGGAGTGTGATGTGGAATAATAAGCGCCCTGTAAAATTCTTCGGCACCGATCCGCGTTTTTATTTCTGACCACCATGAAACCACAAACCTGATCAAACCAACATCACTCACGGCTTCGACATTAACCCAAACAAAAAGGCACTCCTATGAAACTGATAAAACTGTGTTATGCTGCTGCCATAGCTCTGGCAGCGTGTTTCGTTTACAACGCTTCCGCCCAACCCGCCGGGCAAACCAATTATTTCTGGTCCGGCAATGGGGATAGCGCAACGTGGGATCAGACGGCCAACTGGACCACCGGGATTGTGCCGGTGAATAATGGCACGACCTTCCAGATTTTCATCGGCACCGGTTTTCCGACCACGAGGCCCACGCCGATCAATCTCGCCGTGACGGACAATGTCGTGGTTAACGACCAACTTTTTGGTCCGGAGTGGGGCGAGACACTCAATATTTACGGCACGGTGACGGCTGGCTTTGGCTTTGCTCCGGTCGGCGCCATGGGGGGGCCCAAATCCACCGTTAACATGTACGGTACGGCTTCCTACAATTCAAAGGACAGCATCTTTATCGGGGACATGTTCTGGTTTGCCGGCGGGCCAAATGTGGATTTCAACCTTTACAATAACTCCTCGATCTCGGCCCCCTTTGTAATCGTTGGCGGACACCTGAATGTATACGACAACTCCACGGTGAAAATCCTGCCCACGAACGCGACTGCCCTTGTCGGGCAAATTTTGACTGGGACGCCCGGCGCCGGCCAGTTCGGTGGCATATCCACCGATAACACCCGGTGGATTAATCTCGCCGGCGGCAAACTCATATTGAATTCGGGTAACAGCAATTACGTGGATAGCTTGATTGGAAGAGGCATTTTCCTGTGCTACGGTAAAAAATTTGATACGAATGAATTCACCATTACCGACGATGGCACTAACACCACCATAACCGTTACCAATTCCATTGGCACCTTGAATAGTGTAGCGGTGCAATCATCGTCCGGCATCACTACTTTGATGCAGGGAACGCGCCAGAGTGTGGTGGAGGTGGGGAATTTCGCCAATATGTCCGCCGTGCCGCTAATCGCACTGGATGCGGCGCAGTCCGGTGGGGGGACGATAGCTTACCAGTCAAGCGATACCACGGTGGCCACGGTATCAGCCAACGGCGTTGTGACAGCAATCAAGCCAGGCACTGCGAACATATCGGCTACGTATACCGGCAGCACCTTTGGATCGTTCTCCAGTGGTAACAGCATCCTGATTACCGTGACGCCTTACGTCAACAGCCTGGTTCATCGGTATAGTTTCAGCGAGTCATCCGGTACCACCACGGCGGATTCGGTGGGCGGTTCAGCCTGGAACGGCACGCTCAATGGCGGAGCCACGCTCGGGGGCGGACAAGTTGCCCTGGACGGTTCCAGCGGTTTTGTGCAACTGCCCGCCGGCGTTGTCAGTGGCATGGATGCGATAACGATTGAAGCCTGGGCGAATTTCAGTTCTGCGACCAACGCTTTCGAACCACTGTTCTTCTTTGGAAATCAGGATGGCGTGTCATTAAATGGAGAGAATTACATAGCCATGCAGCCCTATCGAACCGGTGGTACTGCCGGGGCTATCTTCGGGGCCGGTGATCCCGGTGCCAATAACGAACAGGATGCCCTGGTATCTCTGGTGACCGGCTCAGTAACCAATTACATGGGCAGTGTGGGCGTGGCGATGGTCTATCATCCGTTCGGCGGTTTTGTTTCCTTCTATACCAACGGGGTACTGGCCGCAAACAATCCCAACGCCTCCAATCCCCTGGCGGCAACCCTCGGCGCGGATCCGCTCAATTATCTGGGACAATCCCTCTATTTCACGGATCCATTCCTCAACGCCACCATTGACGAATTCCGCATTTACAATGGACCGCTGACGCCAGGGCAAATCGCAGCCGATAATGCTCTCGGACCCAACCAACTCCGGGGCACCAGCACCAGCGTGTCGCTGGCGGTGACCCAGTCGGCGGGTAACGTGGTCTTCTCGTGGACGACAAACTCTGCGCTGGTCGACTTGTTTGCCAGCCCGGTACTGGGGCCCG
>JANWKE010000053.1 GCA_025451535.1 Verrucomicrobiia bacterium | reverse complement strand
TGGCCCCGCTGCCGGCGCCGTTTGTCTATGCACCGTTTGTGGTGAGCAACAATATTTACCAACCGCAATTGCAGGTTTCCTGGCCGCCCGTGACCGGCCTTTCCCTTTCCAATTACGAAGTGTACGTGGATGGCGCGTCAACGCCGACACTGGTGACCACCAGCAATGTGTGGACGATGACGTCGGCCAACGGGTTGGCCGCCAGCAGCACGCATTCATTCCGGGTGGCTTATGCTACGACGGATGGCCGCCAGTCACCGTTGTCACCCTCGACCAGCGGCACGACCTGGAGCGGTGCCAACTATTACGGCATTCCGTTTGAATGGATGGAGCAATATTACGGTTACAACTTTGTCAACTGGCCAACCAACGTGAATGCGCCGCTGGCCCCCGGCGGGTTGAGTTTGATGCAGGTGTTCCTGAGCGGCGGTAATCCGTTGGACCCCGGCACGTGGTTGCGAACAACTTTGAGCAACACGCCGCAAGGCTTGTTCCTGAGTTGGAACCCCCAGCCGGGATTCACTTATCAGGTGCAATCTACTGCATCGATTGGCGGTGTCTGGACCAATCTGAGCTCGCCGCGATTTGCGGCGGGCAGCGGTGATTCAATTTTTGTCGGCAAGAGTTCCGTGGGCTATTACCGCGTGCTGCTCCTGCGCCAGTAAATCTGTATGAGGCAATTGAAAAAGATAATTTTGTGGATTGGCTGTCTGGCCCTTGGTCTTCAGACCGTGGGGGCATTTTCCTTGTTGGGTCCAATCACGGGCACGCCTGATGCGAGCTGGCAGATTACTTTAATCGGATACAATCCGTTGAATCTTGGGTCAGCGCCGCCCTTTTTGCTGGATCCACTTGTCACAGGGCCTAAAAATCTCGGCGAGGGCTACCGCCGCAACACACCTGGAATGTTTTACGCGTTTGATGCGACTTTTGGCGATTTCTTTGGTTCCAATGGCGAGTTCGCCGTGCAACAGGCCTTTGATCTGGTCAATGGCGTGATGAACGGCCAGACGAACAAAGCCCTATACCTGTACAGTCCCAATAACGGCATTCTGGGTGACACCAATGGTGCGCCCGCCATCACCCTGTTTCCGACCAACAGCCTGGACCGGTACAGTGCGGCTCTCACGGAATTCCCCTTCAATTCGGAGGGTGAAAATTACACGGCGAGTGCCCTCGGGCTGCTCGATATCAAATCCGAGACGATGCCCATACTGATGGAACAGTTGGGACTGGCTGATTCGGTGCGTTACGTATGGGCCCTGCGCAATCGGTACACCGGTGTGATCGGCGAATCCTGCACCGTGCCCGGGCCTGGTAACCTCATAGAATATAATGTAATCCAAAGGAATTTTGACATTGTTCCGAGCGCGCTCAATCAGCTCCAGTATTCGGCTTACGTCAACGGCCAGCTTTATTCCTATTGGATTGATGAAAACTGCGGCGCCCCCGCCGCCTCGCCGCCGGACGTGGATGCGCTGGAAATTCCTGCGGACACCCTGAATAACGTTCCTCCGGTTGCTTCAGGCTTCGGAGAGTTTCCTCTGCCCATCGGCTTTTTTTATACCGGGTTGACGCGGGATGACGTGGGGGGATTGCGCTTCCTGTATAGCACCAACAATTGGGATACCCCCAGCGTACAATACCGGGAATCGCCGGCGGCCGGGAGTTTGATGTTCAGCACTAATTTTAACGCGCCTCAGTTGTTATCCACGTCCAATTTCAACACGTTGGTTTCTGCCGCAACGACCAATAACCCGGCCACGCTCCAGGCGTTGTTCCCGGGGTTGATCGTCGGGAACAACCCGATCACTTATTTCAGCAACGTGGTGTCGCCAAATGTGGTTGCCTTTTTCACCAATTATGTCGGCAGTCCCGCCGGTGCGCCACCTGTACTGGTGGTGGAGACCAATCTGGTGACCAATATTGTGCAGTTTTTCCAGAACTCCTTCGCCAACGTGGTCACCAACAAGATTTACACCAATGCCACGTTTGCCATCCAAACCATTACCGTGGGTCCAATGAACGGTTCGCCGGCCGGTTCCCCGTTTGTGACCAACATCACCTATCAGCCCTTCCAGACCAATGTGCCATCGGGAGACTACTTCATCATTTCGAACGGGGCCTGCGGCCCCAACATTGTTCAGATCCTGCAGACCAATGTGAATATCGTAACGAATCTGGTCGTCGGGACGACCAATGTGAATGGTCAAAGTTTTGTTGAAAACCTGATTTCCTACTTCACGAATTACACCTTTGAGGTGGAACCGTGCACCCTGGTCACCAATGGGGTTGCCGACTATCAGGGCATTGCTCGAATGCAGTTCTTCCGGGTAAACGATGGTAATTATGATTACCAAAGCGGACAATTCATCACGCCCATTACCAACCAATATACCATGGTGGTCTTCACCAACGGCCAGTACATCACCCAGGCCTTCCAGCGCGTGGTGACGGCGCCTGATTTTCTGATTATGGCATTCGATCAATTAAACGGTCCGGATGCGCTTCCCACCGAAGTGGCTTTTACTCGGAATATCAATTTTAATCAGGCGAACGTCCAAACCGGTCTTGCCGGTCCTGGTACGATTAATACCCCGACCACAATTGCCTATAACAAAGTTGGACCAGTTTTTCTAAACGAATCACCTGCCACTATGATCGGCCCCACGGGGGCTGGTCGAACCGGTTTTATATGGGGATCGTTTGATGGTACCACCAATACGCCGGTGGTATACCCCAATGGCACCAGCCTGGAAAACCTGGCCAATGAGGCGGTGATACAGGTAACTCCACCGCCCCCCACCTTGCCAACTGGCACCAATGGAGTAGGTTACAACATTACGTTTACAGCCAATGGCACTAGCGGAGCCGTTAGTTGGACACTGGCGTCATTTTCGGCGGGATTGCCGCCGGGACTGAACCTGTCCCCCGGCGGTGTATTATCCGGGACGGCAACGCAGAGCGGAACCTTTGACAATATTGTGGTGCAGATCACGGATTCCAGCACGCCGCCGCGAGTGGTGCAGACGAGTTATTCGTTGACGATCAATTAACCAGCGAAACGCAGATGAAATTGACTTTTCCCAAATTTGAGGGCCCGGTTCTGTCAGGGTTCCTGTTCTTACTGGTCGGCTTGTGCTCGTGTCCGATGGCGGGGATGGCCACGGATTTGAATTATGTCAATACCGGTACCATCTCTGGGATTCCACCCCAGGTTGATGCGATAAACTTTTTCAACTCCGGCACGTGGTTTATTTCCACGAGCGCTCCTTATGAGACGGCCAACACGCTCACCTACACCAACAAGGGTTTCATGTTCGGTTCGCCCGGCTGGGAATTTGATTTGGGGCCTTCAAATATTGGATCCCGCAATACTATGTCGGCGCTCTTCTACAATGATAACGGGGCCACAGTGCAGGCCAGTGATGGCCCGGTTATCACCATGTCCGGTGTGACCAGCGGAGGCAGTTTTTTGCTGATCCAGGCCACGAATATCATCAATCGGGGCAATTTGCTAGCGACTCCCTTCGGCCAGATCAAATTGGTCGGTTCGACCGTCGCCCTGAACCGCAGCACACTGAATATCCCGCCCATCCAAGGAGCCGGCAGCGCCAATAATTTCGGTCAGACGAATTTTACCTCGGACACAGCCATCTATGACGAATATTGGGGAGAAAGCGCGACGAACGTGTTCACTCCGGACATTTGGGATGGAACGAATGCGGCCGCTGCTGCCGGGCCAAATGTCGCTGTCGTTGACCCTTGCAATGTCACCAATGCCGCTACCTATTTAGGTTCCAACCCGGGGCCTTTCAGTGGTTTTACTCCCAGTTTTTACGCCTGGACCAATGTTCCGGATCCCCTCTCGATTACGAATATCTCAACGAATGGGGTCGCGCTGGTGACCAATCGCATCTTCCGGCAAGCCGTGTTTGTTACGGTCAGCGACCGCAATATTGTTACCAATAACCCCGGTACCAATGCCCTGATTCGTTTCACACCCACCGGCAGCGCCTCAAACCTGTTCCAGACGGTGAGTGTCTGGCTGCATTCTACCAACGCCACCGACTTGTATGTGATGGATACTTTGGGGTCCCTGACCAATCGTGGAGTACTGAAAAACCAAAGCGACAGTGGCCAGGTTCCGGGGATCAATCCCTTGACTCCCTGCACCGGTCCGAACTTTCGACCGGCCAATTATCTGGTGGAGCGGCTGGACCCTACGTTTACCAACGGCTTTACCGGCAACGTGACGCTTCCGCCCAACAACTTTTTGTACGATACGACTTTCAGCAATGTGGTGGTGACCGCGGATGTTGCCGCTTATCAGGCCTTTGTGGATAATGTTGGTTTCCGTCCTCAGTGGGACGCCGTCTCGAATTTGCCCGGGCGAATTGTCATCAATGCCAATAATTTGGATCTCACCCGAACGGTGATTTCCAATTCGGGGCCCGGGATTGTCATTCAGGCAAATAACATCATTGGCAGCGCCGGCGCCGTCATTTCCTGCGAAAATGTGAGTTTTAACCTCAACTCTTCGAACGGTAATGTGAATGTGCTCAATCTTGCCACCAACGGGTCGCTTCCCGCGTTGAATGGGACAGTTTCGCTCTGGAGCGCCGATTGGACCAATTTCCAGACTGTGTTCGTTCCGGCCGCGGCAACTAATAATACCACTGAAATTCATTTTCATGTGCTGCTGGTGGATGCCACCGGGCTGCTTACGACGGTTCCGGTCAAGGTTCAGGATTTGATTTTGGAAACCAACACGGTGATCAGCGATTCCATGAACGTGGCAAACTCGTTTTTGTTCAAGGGTTCGAGTTTGACTCTGCAAGGGAACCTTGCCCTTTTCAACCATATTCAGAATTGGAACAGCTCCCTCGCCCCGTCCTTGCTCTATTTTACGAATAATGGCTCTTTTTCTGTCCCTAACGATGCTCATTTCGGAGATGATACGGCGGTTTCCTATGCCGCTTTTGTCAACAACGGATCCATCGGTGTGGGTGGCGGTGAGACCATCAATAGCGCTTACTACCAGGAAAACGGGGGGGTTGAAGACGCGCCCCAGGGCTTCTTTGTGAGTGCCGCGACCGGCTTGCTGCAAAACGCCTTTATCATCTCCGGCCAGGACATTGATTTTGCCGTCGGCGCATTGCAACTGCTCAACAACTCCGAACTCTTTGCCGGGAATACGTTGGACTTTAGCGTGACCAATTCGTTGTCCGACAGCGGCGGGGCCAATGTCCTCGATTGTGCCAATGGATTTAATTTATTCGTTGCCCCAACCAGTGGAAACCTGGCGGCCAGCACCATCGTCGATACCGCGTCCGGAAATCAGTTTATTGACCACGCATGGGCGGGACAGGACTCGGGATCGGGTGCGCCGGGGACCGTGAACAATGTGGCCATCGGCACACTGTCATTGGACGCCCAGAACCCATCGCAATTGCCGACGTTCCACTTTTTCGGTACCAGCGGCAACAATGCCATGTATGTCAACACATTGAATTTGACCGGGCTTGGCGCCACCGCCGCAAACATCACGAGCTTTATCCAGATCGACCCCGGCATGAAAATTTATTTTGCCAATGTCCAACCTGCCCTCCTGAGTGGACAATCAACGCTGACCGTCCTGCAAAACCAGTTCCCCGGCCAATTTATCCAGGATGCCAATGCAGGCCTGAGCGTTGGCGGAACATCGACCAATATCGTCATTTCTGGCATTGCGGCCCATCCCGCAGGAACGTTTGTGCTCACCTGGAACTCGACTGCCGGCGCAACCTACTCGGTGCTCAAGTCCGGGGTTTTGAGCGCTTCGACCAGTTGGCCGGCGATTGTGACAAATTATCCCGCTGGCGGAGCCATCGGCGGTCCGCTTTCCTACACGGATACAACCGCCACCGCTGGCCCGGCATTCTACCGGGTAATGGCTGGATCGCAGGTGGCCCAATAACGGCTTCGTTGCCTCTCCGATCTCTGTTATCAGGGATGGCGTGACTTTCGTGTCGCGCAACTAAACCTGCGTTTATCATTACGGTGATGAAACTTTTAGGATTAACCGGGGGCATTGGCATGGGCAAATCCATGGCCGCCCGGTTTCTCCGCGAACGCGGCGCACAGGTCGTGGATGCCGACGAACTGGCACACCAACTGGTTGAACCGGGCCAGCCGGCCTGGGCGGAAATCCAGACGGTTTTTGGCCGGAACGTGGTCCCCCCGGGTGGCCAATTGCGCCGTGATCAACTGGCGCAAATTGTTTTTGCCGACCCCGCCGCCCGCAAAAAACTTGAAGCCATTTTACACCCGCGCATTCAAGAGCGCTGGCTGGCGCAAATCGAAACCTGGCGCCGGGAGGATCGCCCCCTGGCCGTGGCCGTGATTCCATTGCTGTTTGAAACGAAAACCGAATCGCGTTTTGACAAAACCGTCTGTGTCGCCTGTTCGGCGGCACACCAGCGCAAAAGACTTTTGGAACGCGGCTGGACACCGGAGCAAATCGAGCAGCGCATTGCCGCCCAATGGCCGATGGAGCAGAAAATCGCCCGCGCCGATTTCGTCGTCTGGACCGACGGCTCGCTCGAGGCGCACGCGCAACAAATCGAGCGAATTATTGCCCTCGGGTAACACTCTCCCGGAAGAACATTTCCTTTTGTCGTCATCTTCTGTTAGCTTGGGTTGCCATGATTCTCACGTCGGACGAATTGCACAGCCTGGTTGAGTTGACCCATCAGTCGCCGCACACGCTGCTCGGCATGCACCCGCTCGGCGATGGTTCGGGTCTTGTCGTTCGCGCTTTTTTGCCCGATGCCGCCAGGGTTGAAATCCATCCCACGCATGAAAAGGACAAGCCGAAGTTCGAGCTGAAGCGGCTTCCCAACACGGACATTTTCGAAGGCGTGGCCCGGCCGGTGAACAAGGTTTATGCCTACGATTTGGTCGTCACCACGCATCAAGGCGAGCAGCGCCGGACGCGCGATGCATTTTCGTTTCTGCCCACGCTCAGCGAGTCGGATTTGTTTCTCTTTGGCAAGGGTGACGAACGGAAAATTTTCGAGAAACTCGGCGCGCAACTGCGCGTCATTGATGGCGTCCACGGAACCAGTTTTGCCGTCTGGGCGCCGAATGCGCAACGCATCAGCGTCGTCGGTGATTTCAACCATTGGGATGGCCGCTTTCACCCGATGCGGCTGCTCGGCGCGTCCGGTGTCTGGGAAATTTTCGTTCCCGGCGTCGGTGAAGGCGCGCATTACAAATTTGAGATTCGCGATGCCCGCGGAAACATCAAATTGAATACCGATCCGTATGGTTTTTTCTTTGAAGTGCCGCCGAAAAACGCCGCCATCGTCTGGAACAACCACAAATTCAAGTGGACGGATGGCGCCTGGCTGAAACGCCGCCGGGAACAAGTGCCGCTCCGCTCGCCGGTGAGCATTTACGAGGTGCATCCCGGCTCCTGGCGGAAGAAATCTGTGGGCGAATCGTTCAGCTATCGCGAGCTCGCCGCGCCCCTGGTGGAGTACGTCAAACGCATGGGATTCACGCATGTCGAATTTATGCCGCCGGCGGAACATGCCTTTTATCCGTCGTGGGGTTATCAGGTGACCGGTTTTTACGCGCCGACCAGCCGTT
>JANWKE010000052.1 GCA_025451535.1 Verrucomicrobiia bacterium | reverse complement strand
GCCACGGCCGCCCGGTCACCGGCGCGGGCAATCGCTCGCTCAAATCCCTGTCCGACATGCTCAAGGGCAAGGGCGGACGGTTCCGCCAGAACCTGCTCGGCAAACGCGTGGATTATTCCGGCCGGTCGGTCAGTGTCATCGGCCCCGAACTCAAGCTGAACCAATGCGGATTGCCGAAGAAGATGGCGCTCGTGTTATTCGAGCCATTCATCATCCGGCGTTTGAAGGAACTCGGTTACGTCCACACGGTGCGCTCGGCCAAAAAGATGATCGAGCGCCAGACCAAGGAAGTCTGGGACGTGCTCGAAGAAGACACCAAGGGCCATCCGGTGTTGCTCAATCGCGCACCGACGCTGCACCGGTTGTCGGTGCAGGCATTTGAGCCGCAACTTATCGAAGGCGAGGCCATCCGCATTCATCCGCTGGTCTGCACCGCGTACAACGCGGACTTCGACGGCGACCAGATGGCCGTGCACGTGCCGCTGTCGGTCGAGGCGCAGATGGAGGCCCGTCTGTTGATGATGGCGACGAACAACATCTTCAGCCCGTCGTCCGGCAAACCCATCATTACGCCAACGCAGGACATCACGCTCGGCTGTTATTATCTCACCGCCGAACCGCGTGTGCCGATGCCGTCGGACTCGAACAAACTGCCCCTGTTTGGCTCGAAGGACGAAGTATTGTTCGCCTACGGTGACGGTGCGTTGAAAACGCACGACCGCGTCCGCCTGGCCAATCCGGATTTGGGCCGGCAGACCGTTTTTGGCGACGCAAACAAGAAACTTATCGAGACGACCGTCGGGCGTGTGCTTTTCAGCGAAATCTGGCCCCCGGAACTCGGCTTTTACAACAAGGCCGCCGGCAAAAGCCACCTCGGCGATCTCATCTGGAAATGCTACAAGTTTGCCGGCCACGAAAAGACCGTGACCATGCTCGACAAACTCAAGGAACTCGGCTTCCGCGAGGCGACGAAGTCCGGCGTGTCCATCGGCATTGACGACATGATCGTGCCCAAGGAACGGGACGAACAAATTGACGCCGCCCAGAAGCAGATCCGGGAAGTTGAGAAACAGTATCGCAAGGGTGTCATCACGCCGGGCGAACGCTACAACCAGATTGTGGATATCTGGACCCATTGCACCGACCAGATTTCCGGCGTCATGTTCCGCACGCTCGAAGCCAACCAGGGCAAGAAGGAGTATAATCCGGTTTACCTGATGGTGGATTCCGGCGCGCGCGGCAACAAACAGCAGGTGCGCCAGCTCGCCGGGTTGCGCGGCCTGATGGCCAAACCCAGCGGCGACATCATCGAGAAACCGATTCTCGCGAACTTCCGCGAAGGCCTCTCGGTGTTGGAATACTTCATCTCCACGCACGGCGCCCGCAAGGGTCTGGCCGACACCGCGCTCAAGACGGCCGACTCCGGTTACATGACCCGCAAGCTCGTGGACGTGGCCCAGGACGTCATCATTCAGGAGGCTGATTGCGGCACGTCGAACGGCATCTGGGTCTCGGCCGTGTATGAAGGCGAGGACGAGGTGGTCAAACTCGGCGACCGCCTCATCGGCCGGTTCGCCTGTGACGACACCGTGAACCCGACGAACCCGAAGGAATTCCTCATCCGCGCCAACGAGGAGATTGACGAAGAAAAGGCCAAGCGCATTGAAAGCGCGGGCATTGAACGCCTGCGCATCCGTTCGGTGCTCACCTGCGAAAGCAAGCACGGCGTCTGCGTCAATTGCTACGGCCGCAACCTGGCGACCGGCGGCCTGGTCAAACTCGGCGAAGCGGTCGGCATTATTGCCGCGCAATCCATTGGCGAGCCAGGCACGCAGCTCACGATGCGGACGTTCCACATCGGTGGCACCGCCGCCGGCGTGTTCAAGATTCCGCAAATCAAGGCCAAGTTCGAAGGGACGGTTCGTTACAACGACCTGCGGCTCGTGCAACTCGAGGACGGCAACAACATCGTTCTGAACAAGAACGGATCGGTGTCCATTCTCGCCGGGGACGGCCGCGAGCTGGAAAACCACAACATCGTCGTCGGCTCGGTCATTTCCGTGCCGGACAACGGCCAGGTGAAGAAGGGTGAGACCTTTGTACAATGGGACCCGTACAACGTGCCGATTCTTTCCGAGAAAGCCGGCAAGGTGAAATTTCACGACATCATCGAAGGGGTGACGATGAAGCAGGAAATGGACGAGACCACGGGCCAGGAAGCCATGGTTGTGATCGAGCACAAGGAGGATTTGCACCCGCAAATCATCATCAGCGGCGCGGATGGCGAGGTGGCGGCGAATTATCCGATTCCTTCCGGCGCGCACATTGTGGTGAAGGAACGCGACGACATCTTTCCGGGCACGCTGCTGGCCAAGACCCCGCGCAAGATGGCCAAAACCAAGGACATCACCGGCGGTTTGCCACGCGTGGCTGAATTGTTCGAGGCCCGGCGCTCGAAGGACGCGTCGGAAATCTCGAAGATTGACGGCATTGTGGACTTTGGCGCGAGCATGCGCGGCAAGCGCTGCATCGTCATTAAAGACACGCAGACCCAGGTCGAGGAGGAACACCTCATTCCGATTGGCAAACACGTCATCGTTTTCAAGGGCGACATGGTGAAGAAGGGCCAGCAATTGACCGAAGGCCCGATTGACCCGCACGAAATCCTCGAGGTCTGTGGCCCGCAGGAATTGCAGGAGCACCTCGTCAGCGAAGTGCAGGAGGTTTACCGCCTCCAGGGTGTCACCATCAATGACAAACACATCGAAATCATCGTGCGCCAGATGCTGCGCAAGGTGCGCATTACCGAGCCCGGCGACACGGCGTTCCTTTGGGGCGAACAGATTGACAAGCTCGACTTTGAAGAGGAGAACGAGCGGGTGGACAAGATGGGCGGCAAAGCGGCCGAGGCCACGCCCGTCCTGCTCGGCATCACCAAGGCGTCGCTCGAAACCGACAGCTTCCTCAGCGCCGCGTCCTTCCAGGACACGACCCGCGTTCTGACCGAAGCCGCCACGCGGTCGAAGATCGACAGCCTGCGCGGTTTCAAGGAAAACGTTATCATGGGCCACATCATTCCGGCGGGCACCGGCTTTGACCATCACCGCAAGGTGCATCTCAAGATGTTGGTGGAAGTCAGCGATGAACCCGAGCCGGAGCAACCGGCGGTAGCCGTTGCCGCGGAAAATCCGTTGCTGGCGTGACCGAATAACAACTTCAGAAAGGGCGTCTGTCAGTTCCAGACGCCCTTTTTCTTTTAACCGCCGGCTACGCGGAATTGAGGCAGCCCTTGAACCGGCCGGCGCGGTTTCAGGAGACGTGAGGGCCCGGCGTCTGCTCTGTCAAAGAATTATCGGAACCGACATTGAACGGGGTCATGCGCTGTATTTCAAATAACCCATCCGGGGCTGCGTCCCGGGCGGGTCTTCTAGCCGCTTTTTCGTGGCGGCAGATGCAATCAAGGCATTAATATCGGTCATGTTTAATCCGCGACAGAGATTTCTCGCCTGGGCGGTCGCATCCCTCGCCGGTATCTGGCTGGCGGTCTGGGCCGGGCATTCGTACTTCGAAAGCCTCAAGATGACCGCGGACAAGGTGCACGCGTACGTGGACTCAGCGGATTTCAGCAAACTCACGGGTGCGGCGCGGGCGAAAGCCATCGAGGAATTGGAGGACAAACTCAACTCCCTTTCCTACGAGGAACGGCAACGGCTGAGGATGCAGCATTTGCTGGACGACTGGTTCGCCAAAATGACGGACGATGAAAAGGCACAATTCATCGAAGCGACAATGCCGACGGGCATCAAACAGATGATCAACGCCTTCGAGCAATTGCCGGAAGACAAACGGCGTCGGGCAATTGATGATGCCATGAAGAATCTGCGTGCGTCGGAAAATAGCCCCTGGCTGAGCGGCACGAATGCGCCGCCGAATGGTACGAATACGCCACCGCCGATCAGTCCGGAACTGGAGGCGAAAATCCGGACTGTGGGATTGAAAACCTTCTATAGCCAGAGCTCGGCAGAGACGAAGGCGGAAGCGGCCCCGTTGCTGGAAGAGCTGCAGCACGTGATGGAATCAGGCCGGTTGCAACGCCAGCCATGAAACGTGACCAGTGGAAATAAGAAGCGGCATGCATAACGTTCTGAACGGCCTGGTCTTCTCGTGCCCCCGGTCGCGCGCCATTCGTCTCCCGTTTGCCTTCACCCTCGTCGAAATGCTCGTGGTCATAGCCATCATCGCGTTGCTGGCGGCGCTGTTGTTGCCGGTTTTAAGCCGCGGAAAGGAAACGGCACGTTCCACTGCCTGTGTCAGCAATCTTCGCCAGATTGGCCTGGCCCTGCAAATTTATGTGGATAATCACCATAACCGCCTGCCCGTGATGCGCGATCGTCCGGCGGACACAAATTCGCCGCCAACAAACGCATTGCCGAGCGTGGACGTGGTTTTGAAAACCGAGCTGGGTAATCTGAATGTGTTGCGCTGCCCGTCCGACCGGAGCGGGATATTCGAGCAGACCGGTTCCAGTTATTCCTGGAACAGCCTGCTGAACGGCGAGGACGCGGACCATCTGAAGGTGCTGGGCCTGAATTTTTCTCCCCGCGCCATCCCGGTTTTTTTTGACAAGGAAGGTTTTCACGCCGCGCGCGGGCCGGACAAAGCGGTGAATTATCTTTACGCTGACGGCCACATCAAGAATCTACTCACCATTGAAGGGTCGCTCCCATGATGATCTCGCTGCAACAGGTGCAAAAAAAGTTTGGCGCGCAGATCGCGGTAGACGACCTGACGCTCGTCGTGCCGCGCGGGGAAATATTCGGCCTGCTCGGCCACAACGGCGCGGGCAAGAGCACGGCGATCGGTATGATGCTCGGCCAGGTCTGGCCTACGCGCGGCGAGGTGAAGGTCTGCGGTTTCGATGTGACAATACAGCGGACCCGGGCGCTGCAGCAGGTCGGCGCCATTTTTGAAACGCCCGCGTTTTACGATTATTTGTCCGGCCGGCGCAACCTGGAAATCCTGAGCCATTACACGGCACCGACTTCGCCGGAACGGATCCGTCAGGTCGTGGACTGGGTGGGACTGACGGGGCGCGAGCAGTCCGCGGTGAAAACGTATTCGCATGGCATGCGGGCGCGGCTGGCGATAGCGCAGGCGCTGTTGCCGGCGCCGGAACTGCTGATTTTCGACGAGCCGGGCAGCGGCCTGGATCCGGAAGGCATCGCGGAAATGCGCCAGACCATCGCACGGCTGCATCGTGAACTGGGCCTGACAATTTTGTTGTCTTCGCATTTGTTGGGCGAGGTCGAACAGTTGTGCACTCGTATCGCGGTGTTGAACCACGGGCGCAAGGTGTTTGAAGGACAGATTGCGGATATCAAGGCGGCCCGCGGGCGCGTGTTGCTCAAGACCCCGGATTTCGGCACCGCTGTGGCGTTGCTGCGCGAGCGCGGCATTATCACCGGCGCGGTGGACGGAAAAAGCGTCGTGTTGCATGAAGGACGGACGACGGCGGAAGCTGCCAGGATTCTCGTGGAGGCGAACATTCCCGTCGAAGGCATCTGGCTGCGGGAACAGACCCTCGAGGATTTTTATCTGGACCTGGTGAAGGCCGCGGCGCCCGCGGCTGACCGGAACTGACCATGTTTTTCGCCCAGCTTAAAAACGAACTTTGGAAGCTCTTCGGCAAGAAGCGCACCTACATCGGATTCGGCGCGTTCGTGCTGGCGCAGGCCGTCATGCTGTTGATGTTCAAATACACCCACTGGCAGAGCCGCCTCGAACAGTTGCTGGCCCAGAACGGTTATCTGGCCGCGGACTACATTTCCGCGCTGACGGTGGCTCTGGTGATGTTATGGCCGCAAATCGCGCTGCTCATGCCGCTGTACGTCACGCTCGTGGGCGGCGACATGGTCGCGAAAGAAGTCGAGGACGGCACGTTGCGGATGATTTTGTCGCGGCCGATTTCACGTCTCCGGCTGTTACTGGTGAAATGGCTGGCGGGAGTTGTTTTTGCGGCTGTCCTGGTGCTGGCGCTGGGTGTCATCGCGCTGGGTTTTGCCAGGCTCTACTTTCCCTGGACCGGGATGTTTGTCTTTCCCCAGCCGAATTCAACGTTCGGCCTGTTCCCGCCGGACCAGGGCCTGGTACTGTATATCTTTTCTCATCTATTCATGGTGGTGAACGCCGTCACACTGCTCTCGCTGGCATTCATGTTTTCCTGTTTCAACATGAAACCGGCCGCGGCGACAATTCTGGCGCTCTCGTTTCTGTTTGTGAATGTGGTCATCCAGCACATCCCGTTTTTTGAAGAATACCAGAACTGGTTCATTACCCATCATCTCGAGTGCTGGTATTGGGTGTTTCAACAGCCCGTGCAATGGCCGCAAATCCTCCAATCGGTCCTCACCCTGTTGGCCGCCAGCGCAACCGCCTTTCTCATCGGGGCCATGGGTTTCCAGGTGCGCGATATCAAGTCCTGAGCCAGACACTGCTCCAAACCGGGCTATTATCCTTCGCTCCGATGGGCTTAATCTGCGTTAATCCGCGTAATCCGTGTCATCCGTGGTTGTTTCCCTAAAAGCTTAAAATACCTCTTGCAACACCGATTGAATTTGCTATATTCCGCGCTCCGTTTCTCCGGCTTCAAAGGCTGGTGATATGTGCAGTAATTTTGACCGAAAATGCCGACAATCAATCAATTGGTCCGCAAGGGCCGCCGTAAGGTAAAGTACAAGTCCAAGTCTCCGGCTTTGGAACGCTCGCCGTTTCGTCGCGGTGTTTGCATCCAGGTCATGACCCGTACACCCAAAAAACCGAACTCGGCCATGCGCAAGGTGGCCAAGGTTCGCCTGACCAATGGTTATGAGATCATCGCCTACATCCCGGATGAAGGCCACAATTTGCAGGAACACTCCATTGTGCTCGTGCGTGGCGGGCGCGTGAAGGATTTGCCGGGCGTGCGCTATCACATCGTGCGCGGCACGCTGGACGCCGCCGGGGTGGAGAAACGCCGGGTCAGCCGTTCGAAGTACGGCGTAAAACGTCCAAAGCCCGGTGCCAAACCTGTCACTGCCGCTGCGCCAGCGGCCCCCGCGGCTCCCGCAGCGTAACCCCTTCAACGATTTAACCTATTTAACCAACACCCATGTCTCGCAGACGACAAGCAAGCAGGCGGCCGGTGCCCAAAGACGGAAAATTCCAGAGTGCTTTGGTCTCGCGGTTGGTCAACACCGTGATGGTATGCGGCAAGAAGAGCACGGCGCAGCGAATTGTTTACAAGGCCTTTGAAACCATCTCGGAAAAGAACCCGGCCAGCAACCCGGTGGATATTTTACAGCGCGCGGTGGACAACGCCAAGCCGCGCATCGAGACCAAGGCGCGTCGCGTCGGCGGCGCGACGTATCAAGTGCCGCTGGAGGTGCCGTCCGACCGGCAGGCGGCGCTGGCGCTACGTTGGATTGTGAATTTTGCCGACGCCCGGAAGGGCACCCCGATGCGCGAGGCGCTGGCGAACGAAATTCTGGAGGCTTATCAAGGGCAGGGGAACGCGATTCGCAAGCGCGACGAGGTGCATAAGATGGCCCAGGCCAACAAGGCGTTTGCACATTTCCGCTGGTAGGATATAATTAAACGATGCCCCAAAGGCTGCGAGGCCCGGGGGGCATTTTTATTATTGGATTTAACGATGGAAGCAGTAGCTGAAAAAACAAAATCGGCCAATTCGCCCAAACGCGAGTATACCTTGGAGCGCACGCGCAATATTGGCATCGCGGCGCACATTGACGCGGGCAAGACGACCACGACCGAGCGCATCCTTTTTTACACCGGCCTCATCCACAAGATTGGCGACGTGGACGATGGCAACACGGTGACCGACTGGATGGAGCAGGAGCGCGAACGCGGCATCACCATCACCTCCGCCGCGGTCACGTGTTACTGGACGCAAAAGCAGAGCAAGCACGGCGAGGAATTGCTTTACAAGGCGTTCAAGGACGTGCCGCACCGCATCAACATTATTGACACGCCCGGCCACGTGGATT
>JANWKE010000051.1 GCA_025451535.1 Verrucomicrobiia bacterium | reverse complement strand
CGAAACTTCCGGCCTCCGCCTGGCTCAGCGATCGTTGGTACATCGTCAAATTGCTGGGCGGTTCTGCACCGGGCGCCACCGCATGAATGTGTGATTTGCCCCGGCGTGGATGATTTGTGTAAGCTGCTTTATTCACCATGCAAAAACCCCGTTTAAGTTTCTGGCAAATCTGGAACATGAGTTTTGGTTTCCTGGGCATTCAGTTTGGTTGGGGACTCCAGATGGCCAACATGAGCGCCATTTACAGCTACCTCGGGGCCAACGCCGATTCCCTGGCCATCTTGTGGCTGGCCGCGCCGGTCACCGGCGTCATCATCCAACCGTTGATCGGGCAATCCAGTGACCGCGTCTGGACACGGTTGGGCCGGCGGCGGCCGTTCATCCTGGGTGGGGCAATTCTCGCGTCGCTGGCCTTGATTTTAATGCCTAATTGTCCGTCGGTCTGGATGGCGGCGGGATTGCTCTGGGTGCTGGACGGAACCATCAATGCCAGCATGCAGCCGTTCCGGGCCTTGGTGGCGGACAATCTTCCTGAGGAACAGAACGCTCAAGGCTTCGCCATTCAATCCCTGTTCATTGGTCTGGGCGGAACCATCGCCTCAGCCCTGCCTTGGATGATGACCAACTGGTTTGGCATCGCCTCCCATGGCGCGGGGCAAGGACAAATTCCCGTTTCTGTCAGGTTTTCATTTTACATTGGCGCGGCGGCGTTCATGGGCACGGTGCTCTGAACGGTTTTTAACACCAGGGAATATCCGCCGTCTGATTCAGAACTAACCGCCATTCGCTCGCGCAAGTTTGATTGGACACTCGGATTGGGTGACATTTTTGCGTTGATTTTTCATCTGCCGCGGCGGATGTGGGAACTGGGGCTGGTCCAGTTCTTCACCTGGATCGGGATGTTTTCGATGTGGGTCTATTTTTCTCCGGCCGTCGCAAAAGACATATTTCACGCAGCGACTGGTTCGCCGGACATGGAAGCCGCTGGCTCCTGGTCGGGCTTTTGTTTTGCGGCGTATAACGCCGTCTGCTTCGTTTTTTCCTTTGTGCTGCTCTGGGCCACGAAATACACCGGTCCCAAACTGATGCATGTTATCTGCCTCGCGATTGGCGGACTTGGACTGGCGACAGTACCGCTGGCGACGGATAAATATCACCTGTTGATTGGCATGACCGCCGTCGGCGTTGCCTGGGCGAGCATCCTTTCCATGCCTTACGCCATGTTGGCGCCTGCTTTGCCCAAGGACAAAATCGGGGTCATGATGGGGATGTTCAATTTGTTTATCGTACTGCCACAGATTGTCGCTTCCAGCCTGCTCCGCTTCATCCTGAAGCATTTCCTGCACAGCGAACCAATGAACGCCCTCGTCCTGGGCGGCGCCAGCATGGGACTGGCCGCCCTGCTGACCCTGCTGGTAGTGTCCGTCAGACGAACCAGCGGGGAATTCGCCGCAGCCGGCGCCGCAGGCAGCCATTGAGAACCGGTTGTGTGGCTTGGTTTCGTGGCCACGACTTGAAATTTGGATTGAGCCAGGAGACTTCAGAGTCCAGATTGCCGTCGTGAGCCAGCCGCCGGCCTGGGCGATCACCGAGCGGGAACGTCAGGCGGCTACGAGGATATGAACACTGATCCACGAGAGAACCACATCGACTACGTCGAGTTTCCCGCGCCGTCCGCACAGGCCTTTGCTGCCGTCAAACGTTTCTACCAGGAAGTATTCGGATGGTCATTCCAGGACTGGGGCGAGGAGTATTCGGACACCAGAGACAGTGGCCCCACTATTGGGATTAGCGCGGCGGCGGCGCACCGGCCAGCCGGAACGTTGATCTTTTTGTTCACCGTTGATCTGGAGGCGGCGAGGGAGCGGGTGATCAAAGCAGGCGGCACGATTGCACGGGAGATTGTTTCCTTTCCGGGCGGACGCCGATTCGAATACATGGATCCGGCGGGGAATCGACTTGGAGTATGGTCCGACAAATGAGTGGGCCGCCCCCTGAGAAACCCGGTGCTGGCCTGCACGCTGTTCGAGTTGCGCTGAACCAGGCCGCTTGGGGACGTCAGGTTGTCTGCGGTTTATTTGGAGACCGGTCGGTGGTAAATCTGCCACTCAAATCCGTTCAGACGGAATTGAGGCAGATCACCAACCGGCGGATCAACCAATCCTGAAATCGGGACCGGTTGGAACCCGCCACCGTTCTTCAATTCAACCTGTCCGGAAACCGGCCGGTTCGAAAAGTTGATTGCGACAATGAATTCATTCGTGCCATCCGTGCGCAGGAAGGTGACGACATCGTTTTCATCGGAATTGTGCAGCCACGTTACGCGGTTATTACAAAAGCAGCCGGCATAGTGTTCCCGCAGGTTGATCAAACCCCGGTAAATTTCACGCAGCGGCGGACGGCCTTTCGGCTGCCAGAAAATGGTCAGTTTGTTAAAGAGTGCCGGGTCGCCGGATTCAGTCGCGTCGCCCACTTCCATGCCGTTGTAGAGCAAGGGAACGCCATCCAACGTGAACATCAGCGCCGAGGCCGCGAGCGCGCCGTTGACGCCAAAACGCGCCACCGCCCGCGACTCGTCATGGTCGTCCGAGACGCGCATGTGGAGCGTGTCTTTGGGAAATTCCTGCCGGCTTTCCATCCAGGTGCGTTCCAGATCCGAAGCCGGCGCGCTATCCATTAAAACTTTGTTCAGGCTCGCCATCAGCGGCCAGTCATAATCAATATTGAATGCCTGCGTCATCAAATCCGGCTGGTTGGCCTCGGCCAGCCACATGAAATCCGGTTTGATTTTTCCAATCCTGGCCCGCGCTTCCATCCAAAAATCGGCCGGCACCATGGAAGCGACATCGCAACGGTAACCGTCGATGTCGCAGGTTTGCACCCAGTATGCCATCATCCGGATCATATAGTCGCGAAGTTGTGGGTTGGCGTAATTCAGACCGGCCACATCGGTCCATTCGGAAACCGGCGGCAGGATTTTTCCGCTCGCGTCCCGTTTGTAATATTCGGGATGTTTCATCATCACGCTGTCCCAGGCGGTGTGGTCGGCCACCAGATCCATGATAACCTTCATCCCGCGCTTGTGAGACTCGGCCACGAGCCGTTTGAAATCGCCCAGCGTTCCGTAGCTCGGATCAATGGCGTAATAATCCTTGACGGAGTAAGGGCTGCCATATTCGCCCTTGCGGAATTTTTCGCCAATCGGATGAATCGGCATGATCCAAAGAATGGTGACGCCGAGATTATGCAGTTGATCCAGTTTGGCGGTGACGCCATTAAGATTGCCCGCCGGGGAAAAGTCGCGTGGAAAGATTTCGCAGATGACGCCGTTACGCAGCCACGCGGGGCTGCTTTGCGCCGGTCGGCCTGAGAAATCATCACCCTTCGCTCGTACCGCGGGCGCAACCAAACCAGGCAACAGGCCAAGCCACAGGCAAAGTCCGATCCTGCGAAGAGCCGGATGAAATATTATCATATTGAGACGATTACGAATCATACATTTATTATCAACTTCCTCACCAATACGGCAACCGCACAAACATGCAGCAGCACCATCGTCCCAGACCGTCTTGCGTGCATCGCTGGACGCCACCACCAACGGGGAGGCGAATGGCAATTCCATTTCCTTCGGAAAAGACCGGTCTTCCTGTGCCTGATTATGCGGGTCAGTTTTCCCAATTCCAACTCCGGTGTCAATATGCCAGCATGCGATAAAACCGTGTGACATCGATCGCACTGGTGTCACTCAATACCACGATCCCGCCGGTACCGGACACAGCCGGATTCACGTTGACCCACGAGGCCGGCTTGAGGCTGTTGCAGCTCTGTAACTGATAAGTCCAGTTGGTGGCCGATGAAAAACTCAACTGAATATTGCCGCCGGCGACCCCAACAAGCCCAAGGTTGAAAGCCGGCAGCGTCGGAAAGGACGCCGGATTGAGCGGGTCCGTGCCGTTACGATATTCCGTGAGATTGGACACGCCGTCGCCGTCCACATCATCCGAGCCCCGCGATAAGTCACTCGCCGACCCGAGCGCATGGCCGAAATAAGCCAGCCGCCACCAGTCGGGAACGCCGTCCGTGTCGCTGAATACCTCGGCGATTTTACGGACCTGTACGCCGGAGACGCGCGCGTTGTCCGCCGCGCCGGGCGTAAATAAAATTTGCAATTGCGAGTTGGTGACGGCGTTGGTGAAGACGAGTGAAATCGGAATATTCATTCCACCGGCTGCGGCGTAGATGTCGAAATTGGTCAGCACCTGCCGGCCCTGGATGAAGACGTTGAACTCGCGTTTGCCCGGGCCGCTCCAATAAGTTTCCGCTTCGAGCAACGTCGTTTCATAGAGGCCCTCCGGGCAATCAAACTCGTAGTAGAACCCCCCGCTGGACGTGCTGTAATGCTCGCGCTGGTAGAGCGATTGTGCCGATGAACAGACGCCGCTGATAACGTTGTTGAGGTAACCGGCTGCCCCGCCGGAATAGCCGAACGCGCCAAAAGTGTAAGCCGTGTCCAGCAACCAGAGGTTGCCGCTGCAATCGGTGACGTTGGCGGGGTTGCCGCCGCTGATACGCTGGACGTAGTTGCCGGGCACGTTGAAAAACCGGACGCTGGCGGTGTTCGTGGCCGAAATGTTGCCACTGGTGTCCGTCGCCCGGGCGGAAATCAGATGGGGGCCATTGAGAAAATTGGAACTGTTCAAATTAAAACTCCACGAAGCGGCTCCGGTGGCGGTAACCCAGATCCCGTTGTCCAATTCGACCTCGACTTTCTGAACGGCGACGTTGTCAGCCGCCGTTCCTGAAATCAGCAAATTTCCGGCAACCGCCGCGCCATTGGTTGGCGTGAGCAACGAAACGGTCGGCGGGGTCACATCCGCGACTCCGGCTCCTGTGTGAAATTGCAGTTGATACGGCGCAAACATCGCATTGCCGGAGACTGCATCCACGGCCGAATTGGTGACGCGCACGATGACCGTGTTCAGCGGTGGCAGCCCGGCGCCGACGGGAGTAAAGGTCATGGTGTCATGCGCCGGCGACCAGGCAAAGGTGCCGGCGACGGCCAGCGCGGTGCTGAATGCCGATTGGACGCTGTTGGTGTCCATCGGCTTGCTGAATTGGAGAACGATGGAGGCGTTGACCGGCACGTTGGTGGCGTCGTGCGCCGGCGAATTGCTCACCACCACCGGATCCAGCGGCAACAGTTGCGATTGCGCGATGAAAATTTTCGCCGAGGCGCTCGGCACGGCGATGGCCGGCGTCTGCGAACTGGAATTCAGTGTGTAAGTCTCATTGGTGTTAAGTAAATTCACCAGCACCGTGCCACCGGCATAGGTCAAAGTGCAGGGAGACAAGATCTGAGTTGAACCAGCAGTGTTCAAAACCACGAACACTTCCTGCGAGTTTGATATCCGGGAATAGGCAAACAGCCCGGGGCCGGAGGAATTCTGGGCACGGTTGACATAGGAGCCGAGCGAAATCGCGGGATAGAGCCGACGGAAGTTGTTCAGCTTCGCCACGAGTTGAAACAGCGG
>JANWKE010000050.1 GCA_025451535.1 Verrucomicrobiia bacterium | reverse complement strand
GCCCGCAAGCCGCGTGAGCGGCAAAAACCGACCGAAGTCGGGGATGCGGGCAAGCGCCCAAATCACGACAAAACGCAGGCACAGAAAGGACGGAATGCACTTGGTTACCCCTCCCCATGTGGGGAAGGGTGTGGGGATACCCTAAACCAGGCAGTTTACGAGCCTTGTCCTTGAAAGAAAGTTCGAGTGCAGTCGTAGAGATGCTCCAGTTTGCCACCCGGTTAATAAATGATGGCGTAAGCCACCCGATCGGCCTCGCTGATCGCCCACATGCTCAAGGGATCCACCGCCTGGGGGAACTTGATAAACCGCGCGCTCCCGTCCGCCGTGGCGTAATTGGATCCGCCGGTACTGCCGGCGCCTTTGGCCTGACTGCTGGTACGGCCATTGTTGCCGTGGCGGCCCTGCTCAAGAATGCCGGTGAAGTCGTTGCCGCCGTTTTCCCTCAAGTCCATGTAGAAGTCACCGGCATCGTGGCGCTTCTCTCCCAGCACGACCGTTTGGGAGGGATGCACAATGGCACTTTGTCTCAAGCCGCCGGGATAGGTGCCGTTCATGTACGTCGTGAAATCACTCGCACTCAAAGTGTCGTAAAAATAATCATCCCAGCCGTTGATGATATAACTGCGCCATGAAGCATCGGCAACGTTGTTTGACGGCGATAGACCGACTGTCTCAGGTCTTGGGAAGAAGGCAATGTCCGTGGGACAGAGCAATAGTTTCACATTTTTGCCGTAGTTGGCGTAAAACTGGTTCGGCCAGCGGTTGGTGTTGCTGCGCGGCGGATAAAAGCCCTGGTTGTCGTCGACGTACATTTGGGCGGCCAGGCTTAATTGCCGCATATTGTTCAGGCAGGCGATGCGGCGGCCCGCTTCCTTGGCGCTGCCCAAGACGGGCAACAGCATGGCCGCCAGAATCGCAATGATGGCAATGACGACGAGCAGTTCGATCAACGTAAACGCACCAAAGCCACACCCGGGTTTTTCAGGGCTGGCCAATCGGCCCCGGCCTGTTATTTTCATAACCATTCGATTTGTCGGTGCGTCTGGTTGCATGGTTGGACGGGCACCACGCCCCGTACATTCAATTTTTACTTATGACCAAGCGGAACTGGCTGTTCATCGTCATCGCGCTCTTGCTGGCGTGCCTATATGTTTATCATTTCACGGGCTGGTTCCAACCAAAAAACATCCAAATTTCCTACACCGAACGGTCCTTCCGGTCGCGCACCCTTTCCCGGCCAGACCAGCCGATAATCCTTTTCGGCTTTGGGGGGCAGCCGTACCAGCTTTCAGAAGTGAAAGTTGTCCCGCTCGACGCCGGGCAAATCAATCCCGCCGCCGTCCCCGTCTGGCATTTGATTTCCGATTCGCGGTCTGCGCCGGTGGAATTTTTCACCTATGGCCAGAACCTTCCCGGCATGAAACCCGCCGTGCCCGGTTCGCATCCCGAAGCGTTAAAAACCAACGTCACCTACCGGCTCTGGTTACGGGTGGGTTCCCTCAAAGGCCAGTGCGACTTTCAACTGGGTGGACGGCCACCGGCCACGTCCCCGAACCGCTAGCTGTCTTGGCTCAGACGGTTTCGCCCCGCACCGGGTTACGGGGCGATTCAATTTTTGTCCCGGCCAGGTGGCAGGAAGCGAAATGATTTTTTGCCACTTCGCGGAATTCGGGGAATGCTTCCGCACACTTCGGGAGTTGTGCGATCGGACAGCGCGGATGGAACGGACAGCCGCTCGGCGGATGAATCGGCGACGGCACGTCGCCCGGCAGGATGATGCGCCGATGTTTCGTTTCCGGGTCCACCTCCGGCACGGCGGAAATCAGTGCCTGCGTGTAGGGATGTTGCGGTTCGCGGACGATGGTCCTGGCGTCGGCTGTTTCCACAATCTTGCCGAGATACATGACCATCACCCGGCGGCTGATGTGTTCAACCACCGCGAGATCATGCGCGATGAACAGGTAGGCGAGGCCGCGCTGCTGCTGCAAATCACGGAGCAGATTAATGATTTGTGCCTGGACCGAAACGTCCAGCGCGCTCACCGGTTCGTCGCAGATGATCAATTGCGGCTCGACCGCCAGCGCGCGGGCGATGCCGATGCGCTGACGCTGGCCGCCGCTGAATTCGTGCGGATAACGCTGCGCATAAACCGCATCCAGACCGACGGCCTTGAGCAATTCCGTGATGCGTTTCTGGCGCGCGGGTTTGCTGTCCGTCAGTTTATGGATGTCGAGCGCCTCGCCGACGATTTGCTCGACCGTCATACGCGGGTTGAGCGAGCCGTAGGGGTCCTGGAAAATCATCTGGAACTTGCGCCGCCGAGCGCGCAGGGTCGCGCCGCCCATCTGCGTGATGTCCTCGCCGTCGAGCAGAACACTGCCCGCCGTCGGCTCGACCAGCCGGACGATGGCGCGGCCCAACGTCGTCTTGCCGCAGCCGCTTTCGCCGACCAGGCCGAGCGTTTCGCCCGGCTCAAGATTAAAACTCACGTCGTCCACCGCCTTCACAAATTCGTGGACTCCGCCGAACATCCCGTGCTTCACGGGGAAATGCACCTTCAGGCTTTTGACTTCGAGCAGGCTCATGATGTTTTCCAAAACGGACATCTCACAAAACGTCCGGCTTCGACCTCGACCAGTTCGGGGATGGCATTTGAACATTCCGGCCTGGCCATCACGCAACGGGGAGCGAAGCGGCAGCCGGGCGGGAAGTTGCCGATGCGCGGGACATTACCGGGAATGGCCGAAAGCCGATCGGCATCGCCGCGCAATTTCGGCACGCTCGCCATCAATGCTTTCGTGTAGGGATGCAGCGGGCGGCGCAGGAGTTCCTTGGCGGGGGACAGTTCGACAATTTGCCCGGCATACATCACGGCCACGCGGTCGGCCATGTCGCCGACAATGCCAAGGTTGTGCGTAATCAGCAGGATGGCCATGCCCAGCCGCTGCTTGAGTTCGCTCAACAAATCGAGAATCTGCGCCTGGATGGTCACATCGAGCGCGGTGGTCGGTTCGTCCGCCACGAGCAGTTTCGGTTCGCTCGCCAGGGCCATGGCAATCATCACGCGCTGTTGCATGCCGCCGGACATCTCGAACGGGTAATTGCGGATGCGCGATTCCGGCGCGGGAATGCCGACGAGCTTCAGCAGCCGGATGACTTCCTCGTTGGTCGCCTTTTCCGGGCGATGCAGCTTCAGCGATTCCTTGATCTGGTTGCCGATGCGAAAGACCGGGTTCAGCGACGCGCCCGGTTCCTGAAAAACGTAACTGACCACGCCACCACGGATGGAACGCAATTCGCCGTTTGACATCTTTAATACGTCCTGGCCGTTCAACAAAATTTCCCCGCCGACGTAATTGGCCGGCGGCGTCGGCACCAACCGCGCGATGGACAGCGCGGTGACGGTCTTCCCGCAGCCGCTTTCGCCAACCAGGCAAACGGTTTCGCCCGTACCGACGGCAAGCGACACGCCGTCCACGGCACGCAAGGCGTCGGCATTTTTACCGAAGTCCATCTTCAGATTCTTGATTTCGAGCAGCGGCGTCATAAATCAGATTCGGAGGGGCGAGTTATACGAGTCCCTGGCGCAAAGGGAAAAATGGGGACTCGCAGAGCTCGTCCCTCCGAAAATGGATTCGTAACTTCAGTCCTCATAACGACTTCGTGTCCGCGGCGTCTCTTAATCCATCGCCGAGGAAGTTGAAAGCGAGAACGGTGATAAAAATCGCCGCGCCCGGTGCCAGCAACCAGGGAAAATTCCGCAGATACTGGGTGTTTTGCGCCGCGGTCAGCATGTTGCCCCAGCTGGCATTCGGCTCCTGAATACCCACACCGAGAAAGCTCAGCACCACCTCGCCCAGGATGTAATACGGCACACTCAAGGTCGCCGCCACGATGACGTAGGAAAACGTATTTGGCAAAATATGACGGACGATGACTTTCAGATGCGACTGTCCGAGCGAACGCGCGGCAAGGACGAATTGCTGTTCACGCAAGGACAGTGTCATCCCGCGAATCACCCGGGCCATGCTCGCCCAGCCGATGAAACTCAAAATGATGATGATCATGGCATAAACCTGCGCCGAGCTCATGCTGGGCGGAAACGTGGCACGCAGCGAAATGATGAGATAAAGCGCGGGGATGGACATGATGAGCTCGCACAGCCGCATGATGATGGTGTCCGTCCAGCCGCTGAAATAGCCGGAAATGCCGCCGATGATCATACCGAACGTAAACGACAGCAGTATGCCAACGATGCCAATGGACAGCGAAACTTGCGAACCGTAAAGCAGGCGCGAAAATTCATCGCGTCCGAACTGGTCCGTACCGAACAGGTAGACCGGATAATTTCCATCGCCGGTGCCGAACAGATGAAGCGTGGCCGGAATCAGACCGAATAATTTGTACTCGTCGCCGCGCACGAAAAAATGGATCGACCGGGTGTCATTCGCGGCGGCACGATAATTGAAATCGCCCGGCAGTTGTGCATATCGTGGCACGACCAGGTGAAAGCCAGCCAGCCGGGGCCAGGTGGGCGGATGGAAAAAGCGGTCGCGGTCCTGCCGGCTGTAACTGTAAGGCGCGACGAAGCCGGCGAACAAGGCCACCAGGTAAAGCACAATCAAAATCACGCCGCCCACCATCGCAATGCGCCGCTGTCTCAATCGCCGCCAGAACAACTGCCACGGCGAGAGCGGTTGTTCTCCTGTCGGATTTTGTATGGGCGCGATTTCGTTCATTTATTTGAGCCGTATGCGCGGATCGCTCCAGGCGAGCAGCAGGTCGGCGACAAAATTGCCAATGACCAGCAACCCCGTGGCCATGACCACGCAGTCTACAACCAGATACGAGTCCTTGGCGAAGAAGGCTTCCATCGTGAGCCGACCGAGACCGGGCCAGGCCATGATGTTTTCCACGATGAACGCGCCGCTCAACAGCGCGGCGAGCGAATAGCCGAAAATGGTCAGGAGCGGGTTGATGGCGTTTCGGAGCGCATGTTTATAAACCACCCAGCCTTCGCCGAGGCCGCGGGCGCGGGCGGCGGTAACATATTCGGCCCGAAGCGTGTCGAGCAGACAGGAACGCATCCGGCGCATGATGCCGGCCAGGTCTGATGCGGCGAGCACGATGGCCGGCAGAATGAGATGATGCGTTCGGTCCCATAACTGTTGTGCCGGCGACAAAAAATCGTAAAGCGGACTTTGCGCACCGCCGACGGGAAACCAGCCGGTGGCCGCCGCGAACCACAACGCCAACAACGACAACAACACGTCGGGCACGGACAAGCCGACAAAGGCGAACAGCGAGCAGGCGCGATCCACCCACGAATCTTTTTTGACGGCCGCCCAGATACCCAACGGGACAGCCACGCCCCAGGCGATAATCAGCGCGGAAAACGAAAGCAGGAATGTGTTCCAGAGCCGTTGAAAAATGAGCGACGTGGCGGGAATATGGTAGGCCATGGAATAACCAAAGTTGCCGCGCAGGACGTTTTCGAGCCAGTAGACATATTGGACGTACCATGGCCGATCCAGATGAAATTGGGCTTTGAGACGGGCGACGGTGTCGGGTGAAATCTGCGGGTTTTGCAGGAGCGCGGTAAAATAATTGCCCGGCGACAAGGCCATAAGCAGGAAGGTGAGCAACGACACGCCCAGCAGGAGCGGGATCATGTGCAACAGCCGCTTGAACAGATAGGACCACATTGCAATAACGCCCGGCAACGTGGCAAAAACCCGGCGCGCTTGGCGAGTGAAAAGAAAGAGCGTCGGCAGCAGCGAACGTCAGTTCGCTCCATTTTCTGAAGGTGAGCCGACTTGCGTCGGTTGCTGCAGGCAACGAAGAAACGAAAAGTTGTTGAAATCCTCCGTCTTCGTTACTTTGTTTCTTCGTCGTTCAAACTGTTGAAAGCAAAATGAACATTAAACAATTCGCTTGGAGCTCCGTGGCCCTGGGCACAGTCATCGCCTGCCTTTCCGGCTGCGGCAAAAAATCCGAAACCACTTCGTCGGCCGGTTCCGTAACGAATTATCCGCTGCCCGAGCCGCCGGTGGTGGTGAAGTGCACGCCGGGTGTTCCCGGAGGAAAGTTTGTGGTGGCCGAGCTGGGTGATCCAAAGACTTTCAATTACCTCATCGCCAACGAATCGTCGTCCATGGATATCGGCCGGCTCATGTTCTGGGGACTGTTGAATTTCGATGTGCCGACGCAAACGGTAAAACCCGGTCTGGCGGAGTCATGGACCAATTCACCGGACGGCAAAACCTGGACTTTCACGCTGCGAAAAAATCTGCGCTGGAGCGACGGTGCGCCGTTGACGGCAGATGACGTGATCTTCACCTGGAACGAGGTGATTTACAATCCGGCGATTCCCAGCGCTATCAAAGACCCTTTTATTGTGAACGGGAAAGAATTTACCGTGACCAAAGTAGATGACCTGACGATCAAAGTCGTAACACCGGAAGTGTATGCGCCGTTTTTGGCGGCTTTCGGCGCAGGCGTGGCCATCTACCCAAAGCATGTTTTGGAGAAATACGTTGCCAACGGAACCTTCTCATCGGCGTACGGCGTGAATTGGAAACCGGAGGACATCGTTGGCAGCGGACCGTATCGCCTCAAGGAATACAAGGCGGCGCAATATACCATGCTGGAGCGCAATCCGTATTTTTGCGAAGTGGACAGCAACGGCCAGCGGCTACCTTATTTCGACAACATGATTTTTACTGTGGTGCCGGATATGAATGCGATGTCACTGCGCTTCCTGAGCGGCGAGAGCGACGCGGACGATTTTATCTATCCGTACGAATACGAGCAGTTCAAAGCCGAGTCGGCCAAGGGCCGTTTTCGTTTGCTCGAACCGGGCATCGGGCTGGAAAACAGTTTCTTTTGGTTCAACGAAAATACCGATGTGAATGCCAAGACCGGCAAACCGTACGTGGATCCGGTCAAGTTAAAGTGGTTTCGCAACGTGAAATTCCGCCAGGCCTGTTCCTACGCGATTGACCGCGAAGCCATCATCAAATCCGTCTTTTCCGGCCGCGGGATTCCCGCCTACGGTTTTCTGACGCCGGGCTATGGATTCTGGTACGACCCGAACATTAAACAATATCCTTACGATCCGGCCAAGGCGCTGGAATTATTGAAGGAAATCGGGATTGAAACGCGGAATGGCGACGATTTTCTGACCGACGCCAATGGAAATAAAATTGAATTTGTGCTGAACACCAATACCGGCAATAGCGCGCGGGGGAAAACGGCGGTGCTCATCGCGTCGGATTTGCAGAAACTCGGAATGAAGGCCATTTTCCAGCCGATCGAGTTCAACACGCTCATCACCAAAATTGACGACACCTACGATTACGACTGCGTTCTCCTGGGACTCTATTCCGACATGGGCACGGATCCGGGTAGCAGCATGAATAACCTCAAGTCCAGCGGCTACACCCACCAGTGGTTTCCGCGCCAGAAAAGCCCTTCGACCGATTGGGAAGCGCGAATGGATCACCTGATGGACGCGCAGATGCAAACGTTGAATTTGGACCAGCGGAAAAAATACTTTGATGAAGTCCAGGAAATTCTCGCCGAGCAGGTGCCGATGATTTTCACGGTAACCCCGATGTATTATGCCGCCATCCGCTCCGACATCGGTAACGTCCGTCCGACGCCTTTGAGCTATTACCGCGTCACCTGGAACGCCGAGGAGCTTTACTTCAAGCATTGAGGCTGTGTTTAAGAGTTGAAGCGGGGAGGCGTTTTTTCTACGCTCCGACGCCTTAACGAGCTTATGCCATTACTTGACGGAAAAATTGGACTCGTCTTTGGTGTCGCCAACAAACGTTCCATTGCCTGGGCCATTGCGCAGGCGTGGGCGGCCGAAGGCGCGAAACTTGCGTTCACGTATCAGGGCGAGCGTCTCAAAGACAACGTCACCGAACTCGTCACCACCTTCGGCGCCGACACGCTTATCCTGCCGTGCGACGTGACCAACGATGAGGAAATCGCCGCCGTCTTTAAAACCGTCGGTGAAAAATTCGGGGAGCTGGACCTGCTCCTGCATTCGGTCGCCTTTGCGCCCAAGGACGCGTTGGAAGGTGAATTTGTGAACACGAGCCGCGAGGCGTTCCGCGTGGCGCACGACGTGAGCGCCTATTCGCTGGTGGCGCTCGCGCGCGCCGCCGCGCCGCTGATGACCGACGGCGGCAGCGTCGTGGCGATGAGCTATTACGGCGCGGAAAAAGTCGTGCCGCATTACAACGTGATGGGCGTGGCCAAGGCCGCGCTGGAAGCCAGCACGCGCTATCTCGCTTACGACCTCGGCCCGAAAAAAATCCGCGTCAATTGCATCAGTGCCGGGCCGGTCAACACCCTGGCGGCGCGCGGCATCGCCGGATTCACCGAAATGCTCAAGCATTACGAAGCCAAGTCGCCGCTGAAACGGAATGTTTTACCCGAAGAGCTGGGCGCCACCGGAGTTTTCCTGGTCAGCCCCGGTGCCGCCGCCATCACCGGCCAGACCATTTACGTGGATTGCGGCTACCAGATCATGGGGATGTAAATTTTGCGGTAGCACAGGCCTCCGGCCTGTCGTTTCGGGCGTCGCGCCCGAAATCGAATTGCAGCAGACAACCAGCGCTCGAAATTCTTCTTGGAAGAGAAAATTTCCTCCATGCTCGAAATTCGGCGGGACGCCAAATTTGACCCGCAAGACGCGGGCGCTACCGCAATTACTTCGGCCGGATCATTTCAAACCGGTCGCGGGTGCGGCAGTACCAGTGCGGTGAGGCCATGCGGCCGATCAGGAACAGCTTGTCCGTGTGGATCCGTTTTTTCTCCGGGTCGAACAACTCATCGCGCAAGTGCAGGCGTTTCACGATGCCGATAACGACCCGGTTGTTGCCGATTTGCAGCGTGCCCCATTCCATGCATTCCAGGCTCGCCGGTGATTCGGCGATGCGAGGCGGTTTCACCAGTGACGACGGCGCCGCCGTCAGGCCCGCGCGCGCCAGTTCATTTTCGCCGTAAGGCAGCGACGCGGCGCATTGGTTCATCGCTTCGGCAATGGTTTCGTCCACGAGGTTGACAACGAATTCGTGCGTGGCGCGTACGTTCAAGGCAGTGTCTTTAGGCGTGCCGTTGTCGCGGTCGCCGGGAGCGAAGGCGACAATCGGCGGCTGTGCGCCCAGTACATTGAAGAAGCTGAACGGCGCGGCGTTTACCTTGCCGTCCGGGCTGAGGGTCGTGACCAGCGCAATCGGGCGCGGCGTGACGAGGCTGACGAGCAGCTGATACGCGCGGTCGGCAAATTGTTTTTCCAGGTCGAGTTCCATACCGCGGGAAATTACGGCAACCGCTTCAGGCGTGCAACAAACGCGCCGTCAACACCATCGATAAATGGCAACAATTCGCGCTCGGATTCCAGCCTGAACTCCTTGTGCCTGTGCAAAAATTCTTTGACGACTTCCTGGTTTTCCTCCGGTTCCAGGCTGCACGTGCTGTAAACCAGAACGCCGCCGGGCTTTAATCCCGACGCGGCCTGTTCGAGTAAAATCAGTTGTGTTCGCTGCAGCCGCAGAATTTCCTCCAACTGAATCCGCCAGCGCAAATCCACGCGCCGGCGCATCACGCCGGTGTTGGAGCAGGGCGCGTCGACCAGAATGCGATCGAACCGTTTTCCCTCACCCCGACCCTCTCCCTCGGGGAGAGGGTCGGGGTGAGGGCGGTTCCAATCGTTAATGACCGTCTCCACACACATTACGCCAAGACGGACGCAATTTTCCCGGATTAATTTCAATCGCTCTTCCGAAACATCCTGCGCCACGATGCGGCCTTGATTGTTCATCAGCTGCGCGAGGAAGGTAGTCTTGCCGCCGGGCGCGGCACAAAAATCCAGGATCGTTTCGCCGGGCAACGGACCCAGTTCGCCGGCGGCCAGCAGCGTGCTGGGGTCTTGAACGTAAAACCAGCCCCGCCGGAAACTATCCAGCGCCGCCAGGGGAGGATGCGATTTCAACTCGAAGACCAGGTTTTCTTCGAGCCAACCGCGCCGGGCGAAATCGTAGTCCACATTTTCCTCACGCCACTTTTCCACCAGTTTGCCGGCGTCGGCTTTCAACGGGTTGACGCGGGCGAATGTTTTCGGCGGTGTGTTGTTCCATTCCAGAAGCTGTGCCGTCTTTCCCACGCCAAAATTTTTCTGCCAGCGGGTCACCAGCCATTCGGGGTGCGACCAGCCGAGTGCCGGTTGCGAACCTTTAAGTTCAGCCAGCCGCCCTTGGGTGGCCTCGACCTCGCGCAAATAACCGCGCAAAACAGCGTTCACAAAACCGGTTTGTGAGCCGAATCCGTTGCGTTTGGCAAGTTCGACGGTTTCATGCACCGCGGCGTGGTCGGGAATCCGGTTGAGCCAGAAGATCTGGTAGAGGCCGAGTCGCAGCAGGTTTTGCAGGCCGGGTTTTTGTTCCCGGCCATCGGTCTTTCGGGCGATGAGCCAGTCGAGCGCGGCCTGCCAGCGGACAACGCCATAAACGAGTTCCTGGCACAACGCGCGATCAACGGAGGGAAGCCTGGCTCCAGCCAACGCGCGTTCCAGCAAATCCTCGATAAAGCTGCCGCCGGCGCGTTGTTGCCGTAAAACTTCCGCTGCAATTTGTCTTGGATTTTGGTCGTTCACCACGTTTAATGGAGGCATTGTGCTTCCATAATGCAATAAAAACGATGCTTTTATGAGAGAGGAATTTGAGAAACTGGCGGCGGCGGGCAAGATTGAAGGCCGCCACGTCGAGCCATTGACGCAACTGGCTACCGGCGGTTTTTGCATGCACCGCAGTTGGGGTTTTGGCCGGATCAAGACCGTGGACACGGTGTTCGCGCGGTTCACCATTGATTTTCCGGGCAAACCAGGACACACGATGGATCTGGCGTTCGCCGCCGAATCACTGAAGCCGATTTCCAAGGACCATATCCTGGCGCGCAAAGCCATGGACCTTGAAGGCCTGCACCAAATGGCGGCGCGGCATCTGGATTTAATCAAGCTGGTGCTGAACAGTTATGGTGGCAGGGCAACGGCGGACCAAATTCAGCAGGCGCTGGTGCCCGATGTCATTCGCGATGACTGGCGGAAGTGGTGGGAAACCGCCAGGCGCGAAATGAAGAAAGACGGGCATTTTGTCGTGCCGCTGAAAAAAACGGAACCGGTTGTCTTTCAAGAGCAGGAAACGACCCTGCAAAACCGGTTGCTGGCGGATTTTCGGGCGGCGAAAGGTTTGAAAGCACGCGTGGGCGTGGTCAGCGAAGTCCTCAAAAATGCAGCCGATTTGACGGACAAACAGTCGGCGGCCAACGAAATCCTTCTGGCGCTCAACACGGACATTGCCACCCATCAGCGCACCCAACCCGCGGTTGCGCTCGAAGCGGTCTTCGTTCGCGATGAACTCCGCGCCGTCGCCGGGTTGCCGCCGGGCACCGACGAAATCACCGACACCCAAATCTGGTCGCAGGAAAACGTCAAATTCGGTCCGGTGCTGGAATTGGTTCCGGCCGCCAAACATCATCGCGCGTTGGAATCGTACAAGACCGCGAACCCCGAGCGTTGGCACGAAATTCTGCGCGGCTCGCTGAACATTGTCACGGCCAAGCTGTGCCGTGAATTTGCCAGCCTGCTGATTCAAGAGGGCAAAATGGATGTGCTCAAGGAAACGCTCGCGCGCCTCATCAATCAGCACACGGCCAGCAGCGAACTATTGCTCTGGCTGGGCCGCGACCGCAGCGACGCTTATGCCGACATTCTCGGGCCGGAGGTGTTCCGCGCCATGCTCACGGCCATGGAACGCGACCAGTTTAATGAGAAACGCTCCAACCGCCTGCGCGAATTCATCCTCGACGACCACGAATTGCTCGCCGAGCTGACCGCGTCCGCCGATATTGATGTCGTCAAGGATCTGACGCGCGCTCTGCAATTCTCGCCCGTATTCGACGACATGGACAAACGCTCGCTGCTGGCGCGGCTGGTCAAGGCCCATCCCGCCGTGCAATCGCTCGTCAGCGGTGAACAGACCCGGCAGGACAGCGCACTCCTGGTTTCGTGGGAAAGCCTCGAACGCCGCCGCGCTGAGTATGAGGAACTCGTACAGAAAAAGATTCCGGCCAATTCAAAAGAAATCGCCGTCGCCCGGAGTTACGGCGACCTCAGCGAAAACCACGAATACAAGGCGGCCAAGGAAATGCAGAAAATTCTCATGCGCCGCAAAGAGGAGCTGGAAGCGCAACTGGCGCGCGCCCGCGGCACGGATTTTTCCAACGCCAAGACCGATGCCGTCGGCATCGGCACCATCGTCCTGGCCACCGACCTGGGCGCCAACCAGGCGGAGAGTTTTACCATCCTGGGCGCCTGGGATTCCGATCCGGAGAAGGGCGTCATCAGTTATCTTTCACCCGTCGCGCAATCGTTGCTGAATCGCAAGGTCGGCGAGGAGGTGGAATTTGAATTTCACGGCGCCATCCACCGGCATCGCATCGAAAAAATCGACTCGTGGAAAATCCCGGGCACGCCGCTGGCCGAAGCACCGGAACCGGTTCCGGCGCCACAGCCGCAGGCTTGAAAATTTTGCGTTCTTAATTCTTGTTTTTTTGAGTGCGTCCCGAGGCTGATGGCGTTGACGCACAACTCAGAATTCAAAATTGAAAGTTTTACGCTTTGCCGCCGAAACTCACGTAATCATCCACGTCCAGCACGTCAAACCAGGTGGCGATGTCTTCGCGCTTGGGAGCGGCGGCCTTTTGGATTTCATTGAAATGGTCGCGCGATTCGGGATTGTCCGGCGCGGCCTGCTCCTGCCACGCTGACCAGGCAAGAATTTCCGGCATGGTGCGCTTAAATTTGGCATTCTGGTTGATCCATTCCAGCACTTCCGAGTCGCTCTTATTCAGTTGTTTTTTCAGGACTTCCGGGTCAAGGCCCACGAATTCAAGGAAACCCTGGTCGAGCGGGCAGGCGTAATGATACTCGCCGTTTTTGCCGGCAACCGTCGCCCGGCCCTTGTCCAACATGCGCGGCAAAATCACGTAGCCGCCCAGCCGCACGCGCGGACTGCGCGGCGGAAACTTCGTCAAATCAGGTGTGTTCAGTGACATAATCGTTTTGAATTTGTTCGGTCCCGTTGCGCCTCCGGCCCCTTGCCGGATTTTGCAACGTGAGCCTAAGTTGCCGTGAAAATGCCGAATTGCAAGCGGGGCACAAAATTTTTATCATGGCGGCGTGAAACACTCTGGCAAAGCCTCGCTCGCCGCGTTGCGGCTCATCGGCCTGGCGGGCGCGGCGGTCCTGGTGTTGCTGGTCGTCGCCTTTCTGGCCAAATGGGCCGCCTTCTTCATCCTGAACTATTTGACGTGGGCGCTGGTCGCAGTTTGGGGCCTGTTTGCCGTATTCACGTTCTATTTTTTTCGCGACCCCGATCCACTCGTGCCCGGCGGACCCAACCTCGTGATTTCCCCCGCCCACGGCAGGGTGGATGTGGTTGACATCACGACCGGGCCGGAATACCCCGGTGGCGAATGCCAGCGTATTTCCATTTTCCTTTCCGTGATTGACATTCACGTGCAATGCGCGCCGCTGACCGGCCGGGTCGCGTTTTACAAATACACCACCGGCCAGTTTCTCAGCGCGCTCAAGACCGAATCCGCGCAGTTCAACGAAAATCTGTTCCTCGGCCTTGAGGCCGCCGAGCCGCGCGGTGAAAAAATCGGCGTACGCCTCATCGCCGGCCTCATCGCCCGCCGCATCGTGCCGTGGCTCAAGGAAAACGACATCGTTCAGCGCGGCGAACGCATCAGCCTGATCCAATTCGGTTCGCGGGTGGAGGTTTACCTGCCGCGCCGCGCCAAAATCAAGGTGAAGCCCGGCGACCGGGTGGTCGGCGGCCAAACCGTCATTGCCGCCTTTGATTGAATTCCGTTTATGAACGTGACCCATCCCCAAACCCCGCCGGCGGAGCACCATGACAACGGCCAATTGAAAATTTATTTCCTGCCGAACCTGTTAACGGCGGGTAATCTGTTTTGCGGTTTTGTGGCGTTGACCAAAATTGTCGAGGCCGATCCGGCAAGTGATTTCTACTTTGCCCAGATTAAACTCGCCCTGGCGTACATTTTGCTCGCCTGCATTTTTGACCTGCTCGACGGCCGGGTGGCGCGGTTGGGCGGCACGGACAGCCCCTTCGGGCGTGAATTCGATTCGCTGGCCGACCTGGTTTCGTTCGGCATCGCGCCGGCGTTTCTGGTGCAACGGGTCGTGCTGGCGGACGTGTTTGGCGAATACCGGCAAATCAGTTGGTTCATCGCTTCCATTTACCTGCTTTGCGGCGCGTTCCGGCTGGCGCGGTTCAATGTCTTGTCCGCTTACGCGTCCGGCGGCAGCAAGGATTTTCTGGGCTTTCCCATTCCCTCGGCGGCGGGTCTGGTCGCATCGCTCACCCTGCTGATCATCCACTTTCACGAAAACGAAAGAAGTCTCGGCCACTGGAATTATCTGCTGGCCGTGGTACTGGTGTTTTTATCGTGGATGATGGTGAGCACGGTGCGCTATCCGAGCTTCAAATCACTGGGCCTGCGTTCGACCAGCACCTTCATGAAAGCCATTGGCGCGGCGCTGTTCCTGGGCTGTTTGCTGGTGCTGCGGGAACGGGTCCTGTATTACGTGCTGCCGGCATTCTTTACTCTCTACCTCGTCTATGGTTTCGTTCGACCGCGGCTTTCCCGCGCCTGGCGCCGGGAGATCGAGGAGGACGAGGACGAATCCGAGGCACACTGAAAGATGTCACCCCTGTCAACCATCTTGTTTGCCGCACTCACGGGCTCGATCAGCGGACTGTTGCTGTCCATGCCCAACATTGGCCCGGTCAACCTCACCATCATCAATGAAAGCGCCCGGCGCGGGTTCACCCAGGGCATGCTGGTCGGACTCGGCGCGTCAGCGATGGAATTGATTTACTGTGCCATCGCGTTCACGGGATTTTCGTCCTTTTTCGATCATCGCGTCGTCAAGGCTTCAATGGAGGTTTTCAGCTTCGCATTTCTCCTGTTTCTGGGCATGAAATTTCTTTTGGCCAAGACTGTCGCCGCTGCCACTCCGCTTGGCGCCGCTGCCGGAAGAATCGAGGCGCGTGTCGAAGAAAAGTTCAATCCGCATTCGGCCTTTATGACCGGCTTTGTGCGGGTATTGGGCAACGTCGGCGTCCTGTTGTTCTGGATCGTGCTCGCGGCCAATTTCATGTCGCATGATTGGGTTACCGACACCCTGGTCGCCAAAACCGCGTGTGTCGTCGGCGTGGGTCTGGGCACCAACCTGTGGTTCTGCACATTGAGTTACGGCGTATCGCGCGGACAAGGCCGGTTCAGCGAAGGCACCCTGGTCCGGATGCAGCATATTTCCGGCCTTTGCCTGATTGCGGTGGGGCTTTTTGATGGAGGGCACATCGTGTGGCAACTGGCCAGACACAGGATTTAAACCTGACAAAATGCTTTGTCCGCCGGCGGTTTCGTGGTTAGTTTTTCCCCTTTGCGGTAACCATCTCGTATGCTTAAAACTGGAATCGTCGGACTACCCAATGTGGGCAAATCCACTCTGTTCAACGCAGTCACCCACACCCGCAAGGCCGCGGCGGAAAATTATCCCTTTTGTACCATTGACCCGAACGTCGGCGTCGTCACCGTGCCTGACGCCCGGCTCGCACCGCTGGCCAGGATCGCCAAAACCACCGTCATCATCCCGGCCGCGATTGAGTTCGTGGACATCGCCGGCCTCGTAAAAGGCGCCAGCGCGGGCGAAGGTCTCGGCAACAAGTTCCTCAGCCACATCCGCGAAGTGGACGCCATCGTCCAGGTGGTGCGCTGCTTCGAAGACGCGGACATTCACCATGTCGCCGGCTCGATCGACCCCGTCCGCGATATCGAAATCATCAATACCGAACTGGCCATCGCCGACCTTGAAAACGTGAAGAAACGCCGGGATAAACTGGCCAAGGACGTGAAACGCGGTGACAAAGGCGCCGTGGTTGAAGACGCCGTGCTGGCCAAATTTGAACCAGTGCTGAACGCCGGCAAACTCGCATTGACCGTGCAACTCACGCCCGAGGAAAAACAAATCGCCAAAAACTTTTTCCTGCTCACGGACAAACCCACCATCTTCGCCTGTAACGTGAAAGAATCCGACCTCGCCACTGCCGACAAAAATCCGTTTGTCCGGAAAGTGCGCGATTATGTGAAAACCCATCTCGCCTGCGAAGCCGTCGTCATCAGTGCACAAATTGAGAGCGACTTGATGGACTTGGCGCCGGACGAGGCAAACCAATTTCTCAAGGCACTTGGCGTGGAGGAATCCGGTGTCGGCGCGCTCATCCACGCCACGTATCATCTGCTGGGTTTGCGCACCTTCCTGACCGCCGGCGAAAAGGAAGTCCGCGCCTGGACGATTCATGTCGGCGATACTGCCCCCAAGGCGGCCGGCGTCATCCACTCCGATTTCGAGCGCGGCTTCATCAAGGCAGAAACAGTTGCCTATGATGACCTCGTAAAATGCGGTTCTGTCGCCGCCGCGCGCGAGCAGGGACTTTATCGGATGGAAGGCAAGGCATACGTCGTCCAGGACGGCGACGTGATGCTGTTCAAGTTTAACGTGTAATTCGGAGGGGCGAGTTACACAAGCCCCCGAATTATAAGTTTGGGACTCGCAGAGCTCGTCCCTCCGAAAAATTTACCCCAATTTGTACCGCCGCATCTTCAAATCCACTTCCTGCGCCCAGGCATCAATGCCGCCGCGCAGACAGCGCACGTTCTGCAAACCGTGTCCCATGAAATACGCCGCCGCATCCAGGCCGTTTTTGCCCGCGTGATCAATGACGACAATCGGATTTGTGTTCGAGCCGCTCGCCATGAGCTCCCGCATCACGTCCTGCGACAGCAACACTGAACCGGCAATGTTGACCGCCTCAAATTCCTCGCGCGACCGCACGTCCACCAGTTTTACCGATCTGTCTTTCTGCAAAAATTCAGCGAGCTCTCCGGCTGAAATTAAAACTTTCGCGTCCTGCTCGTGGCTGGACTGGATGTGCGCCAGCACCTCGGCCACGTCCAGGTTGCCGTTTCGCGCGCAAACCTGCGCCAGCGTCTCTTCCGGGCTGAACCCGCAACTGCTGCACCCGCCGATGTGATATCGCCGGAACAACGCCCGCTGCGCGCCGGGAAAAACCTCCAGCACCTCGCGCATCAGTGAGTTCGCGCCAATTTTGGTTTCAATAGCCACAGCTCAAATTAACTCGAATAAATTTTCCTGTCGAATCAAAGCCCTAAAGCAATTACCCGCCCGTTATTTTGCGGGCGCTGTGCCTAGGTAGGATATCTCAATTTGGCTGTAAATCGTGCTGCTGCCCCCTCCGGGCCAGTAGACACCCGCTCCGCCAAAGCGATTGGGCGCAATGGTTCCTTCCAGGGCCAGCGTTTCCTGGTCCACGTCGTTGGACGCGCTGACCGTCAGGGTGGTGCCCGTGACCTTCAGGGTCATGTGGGTGGTCGTCTTGAATACGCCGCTCAATACCTGCCGGTCGTTGAGCGGCGATCCGGCGCCGTTTTCGATCTTGTAGAGCTGAAACAGGCACTTGTCGGCGGACCGGGTCGTTCTCCAAAACCGCAGGGCGTAGCCATTCCGGGTGCGCGGATCATACTTGATATACATGTCGGCGTGGAGATTGCGTGGGCCGCTCTCCGCGGGCGAACCCGGGACTGAAAAGCCCTGGCCGGCCTTTTCGGACGCCATCACCAGGTCAACCTGCATGTCGCCGCAGTCCGCATCCTGCTGGTAGAGAAGATATGCGCGGGTACTCGGCCGAATTCCGTACCCATGCACAAAGTCATCCCCGGACACGACGGCCCAGGTGCCCTGCACCGTCCACAAGCCGCTCACATACGTGTCGTTTGTGTCCGGCACGAAATTCCTGAAATCGGGCGAAACTGCGGTGGATGGGACGTCCGCCGCCGCAACGGGTTTCGCGCTCACCGCCTGTACCTCCGGACCGGGATCGCTGATGTTGTGTTTGGGCTGAACCGTCACCTTGAGATATTTGCCGACATAACCCGGTGTCAGGGGGAGCGTTTTCAAGGGCTGGTTACCACGGCTGACAGCAATTTTCCTCGGATTGGTTCCCGAGGCGTCGTCGCAGAGATACCACGAAACGAGCGACTGGTCCTCCTTGCCGCGCAAATCGAGCGTGTAATCCACCGCGGCCATTCCGTTGGCCGACAGATGGATGGTGGGACCCGCAGTCACCGCCGGTGGATCGGTATATTTGGGTTCCACATAGACATAGGCCGTGACGTAAATGCCGTTGGTCGCGGTGGCGCGAACGGCAACCCACTCCGCCGAACTGGTTGTGTTTCGACCTGTCACCACGACAGTCGGGCCCGTCGTTCGACTGAGTGAAATCAGGTCGGACTGGGTTGACCAGGTAATGGTCTGGTCGGCACGGGCTGGCGTAACTGTCGCGCCGATGGTGGCACCGGGTCCGCCCGTGCGAATGGACGGCGAGCCGTTTGTTAACGCGATGCGGAACGGCAGATTTCCCAGTCCGGCCGATTCATATATGTTGCTGATCCCGGCCGGGTCCCAGTCATCGGCCGGCGCGTTCGGCGCTGCCCGGAGCAGGTTCCAGGCGTTGAAGGCCGGGAGTTCCCGATCGGACAACTCTCTCGAGTACGTAAACGCGGGCGCTCCCACGGTGCTGTCGTAGATAACCGCCGGATGGCCGTCGGCATCCTTATTGTGCCAGGTAAGGGAAAGTTGATTGGGCCGGGGCGCGGCGGGGCCTCGGACCCAGGCGACGTGCGCCTGCGGCGAATCGACCGGCAACACGCAGTTAATCAGGACATTCGGCCGGCTGGCGCTGCGAAACTCGGCTTTGTAGAACCGCATGCCGTGGGTGGCTTCGAACCGGCAATTGAAGAAGACAACTTCCGAAGCCGACATCACCCCGCTCCCGGTCGGGAAGACCAGCGTGCAATCTTCCCAGACGCTGATCTGGCCGCCGCCCATCCAATCGTCCGTGCCTTCGATATACACATTCTTGAAGTAGGAACGCGTGGTCCTCAGAAACATCGTGTCCAGCCGGCCCAGGAGCGCGACATTCTCATAGACGTGCTTGTCTCCGGCATCCTGCAGGGCCACGCCCTGTGTGATGACATCCGATCGCCTAGTCAGATTCTTGCCCGGATCGCCGGGATACTCGTAATCGGCATTGCAATAATTGATAATAGTCAGATTTTTCGCGGTGAATCCGGTGGCGTTGACATCGATGATGTACCCGTCGTCGTCGGCGCCCTGCATCAGGCCGCGATTGTCCGCCAACACCACCGTGCGGCGGTTGTCGGTCAATCCGAGCAAGGTAATGTAGTTCTTCGTGATGCTCAGGCTTGGACCTCGCGGGGCCGGGTTCGGAAGCTGGTACACGTTCGGCTTGATCCCGATGACGGTCGGCCTGGCTTCTGTTCCCGCGGGGGCGGCGGCATATGCGGCCTGCAACGTCTTGAATTTCCTGGCGGGCGGGTCGTCCTGGGGCAGGTTGCCATCCACCAAATAGTCATAGGTCAGCCTGGCGGGATCGATTGAGTTAACGGTGGGTTCGGCATGGCCCTTGACGCTGTCTTGCGCCATGGCAGAGCGTGCGCACAGAACAAAAGCGGTCAGAACAAACAGCAAGATCGGCCTCAGATTTTTCATGCGGGTGATTGACTTTGGCTTGCCGACAGCCCCGACGTCAATCGTTTGGTTGAATCGAAATTTGGATTCGGTTCACTGCCCGAAAAATTTCCGGATTTCCTTCACCACTTCCACAAACCGGTCCACTTCGGCTTTGGTGTTGTAGAAGTAGAAGCTCGCGCGGGCGGTTGATTCCACGCCGAGCTTGTGCATGAGCGGCTGGGTGCAATGATGGCCGCCGCGCAACGCCACACCCGCCTGGTCCGCCAACGTCACCACGTCGTGCGCGTGAACGTCCTTGAGCAGAAAACTCACGAGGCCGCCGCGATTTTGTTTCGGGCCGAACAGGCGAATGTCTTTTATCGCAGCCAGCTTTTCGTAGGCGTAATGCGCGAGTTCCTGGTCGTGTTTCCAGATGTTTTCGCGCCCGAGGTTATCGAGATAATCCATCGCCGCGTGCAGTCCTATCGGGCCGGAGATGTCCGGCGTGCCGGCCTCGAACCGGTGCGGCGCTTTCTTGAACTCGGTCTTCTGGTATTCCACCGAGAGTATCATTTCGCCGCCGCCCTGGTACGGCGGCATGGCATCGAGCAGTTCCTGCCTGCCCCACAACACGCCAATGCCGGTCGGCCCGCAAATCTTGTGGCCGGAGAACACGAAGAAATCGCAACCAATGGCCTGCACGTCCACGGGCATGTGCCCGGCGCTCTGTGCGCCGTCCACGAGCGTGGCGATGCCGAGCTTGCGTGCACGGGCACAAAGGTCGGCCACGGGATTCACCGTCCCAAGCGAATTGGAAATGTGCACCATCGAAAAAATCTTCACCTGCTTCGTCAGCAGCGAGTCGAGCTTGGACAAATCGAGAATGCCTTCGTCACCGGTGACAGGCACGTAGGTGATTTTTGCACCGGTACGCTGGGCGAGCAATTGCCACGGCACGAGGTTGCTGTGGTGTTCCATCTCGGTGAGGAGAATCACGTCACCGGATCTTAAATTTTTTGCGCCCCAGGAACTCGCAACCAGATTGATGCCCTCGGTGGTGCCGCGCGTGAAGACGATTTCTTCAGCGCTCCGGGCATGGATGAATTTCGCGGCCCGCGCCCGGGCCGCTTCGTAAGCCGACGTGGCGCGGTTGCTCAGTTCGTGGATGCCGCGGTGCACATTGGCGTTATCGCGCTCGTAGTAATGCTCCAATGCCTCAATCACCGCGCGCGGTTTTTGCGACGTGGCGGCATTGTCGAAGTAAATCAGCGGCTTGCCGTGGACCTGTTGGTCGAGGATGGGGAAATCCTTTCGCAGCGCAGCCCAGTCAATTGTCTTCGCGTCAGTCATCCGAAAAATTTAACCACGGATAAACACAGATGGACACAGATAAAAGGCGGAATTCATCCGTGTCCTTCCGTGTCCATCCGTGGTTGAAATTACATCAAACCCAGTTGCAGCTTGGCTGCCTCGGTCATCATGCCCTGGTTCCACGGCGGGTCCCAGACGAGTTCGACGTTCGCCTCGTCAATCGGTTCGAGATTCAGCAGTTTGTTTTGCACGTCCTGCGCAAGCATCGGCCCCATGCCGCAGCCGGGGGCGGTCAGCGTCATTTTCACGTCGGCCTTGAAACTGTTTTCGCCGGCAGGGGCGAGGTGACAATCGTAAATCAGGCCGAGGTCCACGATGTTGACGGGTATCTCCGGATCGTAACACGTCTTGAGCGCCTCCCAAACCTGCTTTTCCAACTGCTCCTGCGTGATGGGCCCGGCTGGCGCCGCCACCGATTTGGTTTCCACCTGCACACCCAGCGCGTCGGCGTCCTTGGCCTCGATGCGAAACATGTTGCCGTTGACGACGACGGTGTAGCTGCCGCCGAGCGATTGGGTAATGTAAGCCTGCTCGCCCTTTTGCAGGGTGACCTTGGTGCCGACGGGCACGACGGCGGCCTCGACGTCGCGGGTCAAAGTTTTTGGTTCAGAATTCATAGCACACTTAAGTTAAATTCACTTCAGGTATCATCGCCGCAAACACGGTTGAAATCAATCAGGTCTGTTCGTTTTCCGTCGTCACCGGCTGGGCGTCGCCTTTCAACGCCGCCATGGCCGCGTGCCACGCGAGGATGGCGCATTTGACGCGCGCGGGAAATTTGTGCACACCCGCGAACACGGCCAGCTTGCCCACGTCACCCTGGACGTTGCCGGTCGTGACCATCTCATGGACCCGCTCGAACATCGTTTCCACGTCCGCCTTCGTTTTGCCCCTGGCAAATTCCGTGAGCAATGACGCCGACGCCTTGGAAATACAGCAACCGGAGCCAACAAAACTGATATCGGTGATTCTGTCGCCATCCAGCGCCAGAAAGAGCTTCAACTGGTCGCCACAGAGCGGATTGTGACCCTGCGCAAAACGGGTCGCTGCGGGCATTTCGTGGAAATTCCGCGGCTGCTTGCAGTGGTCAAGAATGACCTGCTGATAAAGGTCGTTCAGTTCGTCGAACATATTTCGCGTAGCCGCCGATGTGAATCGGCGAATGAATCCGCGTTTTCACAAACGCGGCTACAAAATTATTTCCCCTGCAAATGCGGATTGGCCTCCAGCCGGTCCCAGATGACCTTGTCCAGTTGTTCGCGGACTGCCTCGTGTTTCACGCGCGCGATGATTTCGCCGGCAAAGGCATGAATCAGCATCCGCCGCGCGGTGTCCTTGCCCAGGCCGCGCGAGCGCAGGTAGAAAATGGATTCGTCGTTCAATTGGCCGACCGTGGCGCCATGCGTGCATTTCACGTCGTCGGCGTAAATTTCCAGTTGCGGCTTGGTGTCGGCCGTCGCGTCGTCGGAGAGCAGCAGGTTCTTGTTCGTTTGTTTCGCGTCGGTTTTCTGCGCCACGGGATGAACGTAGATCCGCCCGTGGAAAACGCCCTTGGATTTGTCGTCGAGGATGCCGTTGAAATACTCGTGGCTGGCGCAATGCGGCTGCGCGTGTTCGACAATCATATGGTGATCGGCAAGCTGCTCGCCGCGTGTGAGGTAAAGACCGTTCAAAATACATTCCAGCCCTTCGCCCGCGAGCCGGGTACGGATATTGGTGCGCGAGAGCTTCGCGCCGAGGGCAAAGGAATGGATGCTGGTATTGCTCGTGCGGCCAAGCCGGGCGGCAATTGTCGCCAGATGAAACGCGTCCAGCGCCTCGTCCTGGAATTTCACATGCTCCAGCGCCGCGTTGTCACCGGCGACAATCTCCGTGACCGCATTGGTGAAATACGCGGCCGGGTCCGCGGCCAGGTAGCTTTCAATGACCGTTGCCCTGCTGCCGGCCCCGGCCAGGATCAGGTTGCGCGGCTGAATCGTGTCGCCGTGGTGCTTCGCCGTGGAGACGAAAATGAGCTGGATCGGTTCTTCCACAACCTTGCCCGCCGGAATGTGGACGAACCCGCCGTCGAGAAAAAACGCCTGGTTCAACGCGGCGAATGAATTATCGTCCGTCAACGCGGACCGGCCGAGTTGCTGTTCGATGAAGGCGGAATCCGTGGCCAGCGCAGCCGCAAGGCTGGCGACCTTCACTCCATCCGGGAGTCTTCCCACGGATGAAAGCGCGGCATTAAAATGTCCGTTTACAAAAACCAGCTTTGAACCGGGCAGGATGGCAAAGATGTGTTTCTCCAGGATGGCTTTGGCGGCAGTGTCATCCACCGATGCCACCGCCGGTTTAAACGGCAATTTGGCCAGCGGCGCAACGTTGGTAAAACGCCAGTCTTCGTCGTGAACCGTGGGAAAGCCGAGTTCGGCAAATCGCGCCAGGCCGGCCTTGCGGAGCGGCAGCAGCCAGGCCGGCGGTTGCAGTTCCAATTCGAAGCGCCGGAATTTTTCCAAAAACGGTTCGGCGCCTTTGTGGGGGGCCGTTGGTAGCGTTTGCGTCATGATTCAGTTGTCCAATGCCAAAAATTAGACCCTCAATCTCCCATGCCATTTGCCACCGCGCAAGTCTGGAGCGCGCTTGTTTTCGCCCACGAAGCTGGCACTTTGTTGGCACATGCTCACGCAAGCAGACATCCAAAACGCGCTGAAGGCCGTCAAATATCCCGGCTATTCGCGCGACATCGTCTCGTTCGGACTGGTGACGGAAATTTCCGCTGCGAACGGCACGGTGAGCGTTGCGCTGCAACTCACTTCGCAAAATCCCGACGCGGCACGGCAAATCAAGGAGGAATCCGAACGTGTCCTGGAGGCGCTGCCGGGTGTGAATCGCGTCGAGGTCGAAGTACGACAACCCGCTGGCGGTCAGGTCGCGTCAAGCAATCCGTTTGCGAACCAAAACCATGTGCCGGGCGTGAAACGCGTCATCGCGATCGCCAGCGGCAAAGGCGGCGTTGGCAAATCCACGGTGGCCGTCAACCTCGCGTGCACGCTCAAACATCTCGGCGCAAAGGTCGGGTTGCTGGATTGCGACATTTACGGGCCAAGCATTCCGCTGATGATGGGCGTCCACGAACGGCCAACCATCAGTGCGCAGGAACAACTGGTACCTCCCTTGGGGCATGGCGTGAAGGTGATGAGCATTGGTCTGCTGCTCACGGACGAACAGCCGGTGATCTGGCGCGGGCCGATGATTACCAAGACCATCCAGCAATTTCTTATGGCGGTGGAATGGGGTGAACTGGATTTCCTGCTCGTCGATTTGCCGCCGGGCACGGGCGATGCGCAATTATCGCTCTGCCAGACGGTGCCGCTCGACGGCGGCGTGATCGTGACCACACCGCAGGAGGCGTCGCTTGGCGTCGTGCGCAAAGGGATTGCGATGTTCAACAAGGTGAACGTGCCGATTCTCGGTATCGTGGAGAATATGAGCTATTTCACCACGCCGAATGGTGACCGGGTGGAGATTTTCGGTCATGGCGGCGGCCAGGCCGAGGCAGGGCGGCAAAACGTACTGTTCCTCGGCGAGGTGCCCATTTTTACAGAAATCCGCGAAGGCGGCGACCTGGGCGTGCCGGTGGTGGTGTCGGCACCGGATGGCCCGGCGGCCAAGGTATTCATTCAGATTGCCGCGTCTTTACGCAAGTCTCTGGAATAATTGACGTTACGCAACCTGTTTGGTCCTGGCCGGTTGTAAGCTGGCGGCAAGTTTTTTGTTGCAATCCGGTTGAAAAACCGTAATTTCTGCGTCACATTTTCTATGTCGATCGCTATGAAAGCTGCATCTCCAGCGGACGATTTGCTGAAGAATTCCTCGCTTTACCGCGAATTCCAGGCGGAGCGCGAGGAAATTCTCAAGCACAAGTGGATTGAGTCGGAAAAGGCCGGGCACGATATCGGATTCGAACGGGCGTTGACAGATTGGATCATCAAGCACCGGGCGAACTGGCGTCGGGCACGGCAAAACGCCAGCCACTGACAGAAGATTGGAAGATAGAATGTTCCTTTAAGGCGGCCCGGTGAGGTCGCCAAGGCGAAACATGAAGGTATATTGCGTGACGCGAATCAACTCCGCCGGGCGGAGCGGTTCGCGGTTTCTTATTTCCGGCGCCGGTTCTTTGATCCCGATTTATGGCTGAAGCCAACGTCATTGTCGATGCCGCCGCGATGCAACGGGCGCTTACCCGCATCGCGCACGAAATTGTTGAGCGCAATGAAAACAGCGCGGAGGTCGTCCTGGCCGGCATTCCCGTGGGTGGCGACCATCTGGCCAAACGGCTGGGCAAAATTCTCTCCGAAATCTGGTCGCAGCCCATCCCGGTCGGCATTCTGGACGTGTCCATGCACCGTGACGACCTGGATCGCCGCGCCGCGCCGAAAATCCATCCGACCGTCATTCCCTTTGATGTGACCGGCAAAACGGTTGTGCTGGTGGACGACGTGCTGTTCAGCGGCCGCACCACGCGCGCCGCGATGGACGCGCTCAACGATTTTGGCCGGCCCAAAAAAATTCAACTGGCGGTGATGATTGACCGTGGCCACCGCGAACTGCCGATCAAGGCGGATTTTGTCGGTAAAAACGTGCCGACGGCCGACAATGAAAAGATCCGGGTGCGCCTGGTCGAAAACGACGGCGTGGATGAAGTTGTGCTGGAAAGGCTGCAATGACCTGGGCTCGCAAACATTTGCTCGACATCGAATCGCTCACGCCGGACGAGATTGTCACCGTGCTCGACACGGCGCGGGCATTCAAGGCGGTCGGCAAACGCGCCATCAAAAAGGTCCCCGCGCTGCGTGGTAAAACCGTTGTCAATCTGTTCATCGAGCCGTCCACCCGGACGCGCATCAGCTTTGAGCTGGCCGAACAGCGGTTGTCGGCCGACGTCATCAACTTTTCCACCGAGGCGTCGTCGTTCAAGAAGGGAGAGACGCTCAAGGACACGGCACGCAACCTGGAAGCACTCAATGCCGACTTCATCGTCATCCGCCATAGCGCGAGCGGCGCGCCGCATTTCCTGGCACGCGTGCTCGACGCCCACGTCATCAACGCCGGCGATGGCGCGCACGAACATCCCACGCAGGCGTTGCTGGACGTGTTCACCATTCGCGAGCACAAGGGGAAAATTGCCGGACTGAATATCACTATTCTGGGCGACATTCTTTACAGCCGCGTGGCGCGCTCAAACATCTGGGCCCGGCGGAAATTGGGGGCGACCGTGACCCTTTGCGGTCCAGCCACGCTGGTGCCGAAAACCTTCGAGCAAATGGGTTGTCGCGTCACCTACGACGTGGACGAGGCGATCCGCGGCGCGGACATTATCAACCTGCTGCGCATCCAGCACGAGCGCCAACGCAAGACGATGTTTCCCAGCATCAATGAGTACATCCAGCTGTTCGGCCTCAACAAGGAACGTCTCGCGCGGGCGAAACCCGATGCACTCATCATGCATCCCGGCCCGATCAACCGCGGCGTGGAGATTGACAGCGACATTGCCGACTCAGGCCGGTCCCTGGTCCTGGAACAGGTGACCAACGGCCTGGCGGTGCGCATGGCCGTCCTTTTTCTGGCCAATGGCGGAAAAGGACCACAGGAAGTGGCGGGAAACTGACTTTTATTTCCGCTTCCAAAAAATCAGAAACAAGCCGAACAACCCCACCGCCACGCCGGCGATGTAATAGTGGATGGCTTTGCCCAGCGGCTCGCCGGTAAACGCCCTGGTAAATTGCGAGCCAATTGAATTGGCCACGTCGTGCCCCTGCAAGAGCAGCAACAGGCCGACGACGAGACAAATCACACCGATCAGTTTCTGCATAAACTCTTTCAAGTTGAATTTCCGCGCCGGATCCTCTCCACCCGGGCATACCGAAGCTTTAACCCGACCGGAGGAAATTGTGAATATTAAATTGCCCGCAAGGTTAAGAGAATCGGGTGGAAACTTAATGTCCCGGCATACAAGAATCCATTGCCGGGGCCCGGACGAACAAAAAGAGGTACAAGCGGTTACGGCTGCCAAAGGGCACGCCAGAATTGCTGAGGCGCCCCGGGCGGGATTGGATTGGTAAAATTCAAAACGCCGCCCGGCAGCAGGTTGGTTGAGACCGGAACCCACGTCATCAGGTCGGGCGAAGTCTGGACCACGTACGGGACATTTGTGCCGCCCTGCAGTTGGAAGACAAACTGGCCCGCCGACCCGGACACAACCTGCAGCCGGGGCGCCGCGGGGGTACCCGAGGAAACCGTGAAGGAAATGGGCAGGGTGGTCACCGGCAAAAGCGGATCGCTGGTGTTGACGAAGAGCGTGAAGGTATAAGTGCCGGGTGCAAGACCCGCCGGGTTGAAGGCCAGGTAGATTGTCCAGGCGCTCGCCTTCGACACGTACCCGTTGGTGGACGAAAAGCTCAACCAGGCCGGAATCGCGCTGGTGGTAGAAAGTGAGTAGGCCAACGGCAAGCCACCACCGTTGGTTATCACTAATGGGACATTGAAAGACGGCGCGTTGGAGACGGCCGTCTGGCTCAAGTTGGGAGCAGTGATTCCGGCCTGCGCGGGAATGCCGACATAGAGCGCCACGGAACGCAAAACCGGCGGCGTGGCCAGTGTGACCGGCACGTTGCCGCTGGTGACGGTAAAAGTGAAATTGCTGAGCGCGCCGGCTCCGAACGTGTCCCACCACGTGCCGGTGTAAGTGCCCGGATCCAGGCCGGCAACAGCCACAGTACCGGTAACACTCGGCCCCGGCGTAGCGGCGAAGACGTTGGTACGGTTCCAAATCCAGAGCGCCTGCCAGTTGTTGGTACCGATGGCATAGGCGCCCAGTCCGGACACATAAGGATTGAGCGTGATGTTGCCCAGCAGAATCCAATCGTTGCGATTGTTAGTGATAACCAAGCTGTGCGCGCCGGACGAGACCGGAATTGTCGCGGTGAAATTCGTGGAAGTGTCGCCGTTCGTGTTGGAAGGAAAAGCAATGTTCGTTCGCAGATTGCCATCGAGAAACATCTGCAACCCGGCCCCGGAGGAGGCAATTTGAGTCACCTGAACTGAAAAGGTTCCGCTTTGGGGATAATTAACCAGGAATGTGTATCCGTAAGGTGTCATGGAAAGATGATAGACGCCTTGGAGATAGCTGGGGGCGGACCCAATGCCCGCGGGGGCGGAGGCTCCCACCGTAAACGTGGATTGCGTGGCCGTAGACCAACCACCGCCGGGTGAAAATGCCAGCGGGCCGAGAGCACCACCGGCAACTTGCGGGATGGATTTGGTCAAGGCGTTCTCATCGGCCAGTCCGGACACGGTAACGAAATCAGCTGCGGCCCGGATCAAATAATAGTCGTTGTCCGGATCAATCGTGTCCCACCACCACGGTTGCGCGCCGCCGGATTGACCGGCCATCAGACCGGCCCAGATCGGCGGGCTGACCCCGACATGCGGTGTGTAATCGATGCCGCACTCTCTGCTGAAATCAGGCGCGACCGGTTGTGACGCGGTGATGTCCTGGGCATCTCGAATTCCGGTGATCAGATCCGACGGATAATCGTGGTGCTGATAGTAATCCGTCTGGTCCCAGATGGGCTCGTTTAGTTCGGAACTGGAGGTTATCAGGTGATGATAGACGTCGTTCGTGCGAATGAACCGGGCCATTTCATTATGCCAGGCCTCGATATTGCTCCACTGGTTCGCGTAAGCGGCATCGGTGAATTGAACTTCGTTGAACAACTCAAAAGCCATGATGGCGGGCGAATAACCCCAACGCGCCACAATGTAACGGAGCTTGCGTTTGGTCAACACCTTGGCGGTCGCGTCCGTGAAAAAGTTCGTTGCATTGGAAAGGAACCCGCCGTTGGCGACGTTGTAAGGATTCTGTTCCCAGTTCGGGTTGACGTTGCTCCCGTTGGTGCTCGAATACTGCCCGTGATACTGCAAGGTCATCTGGAAATGGATGCCAGCCTGGTCGGCGGCGGCAACGATGGCGTCCCAGTTCCGCGCATTGGGCAGGCTTAATTGACCTAAGGTATTATTGACCTTGGGCCAGTCCAGGTTCAGCCCCAAGCCTTGCCAATCATAGAAATGGGTCATCCACACCCGCGACCAGTTCTCGTGGGCGGCGCCCATTTTGGGAAAAATCGTCGTGACCCGGTAATCGGCGCTGGGACTATTGCTGTAACCCCAGGCGACATCCTGTCCCACGGGAAAATAGCGCTGGCCATTGCTGGTGATGAAGCGGCGCGGGTTGGCGGGGTCCACGCGCACGAAACCGGGGCCGGTGGGAAAGCCGGTCACGGTCCAGGAAGCCGGCGACAAACTGCTGAACGACAGTGGCGAACCATTCAGCGTGATGTTGCTGATGCTGTAGACCCCGGCCATGGTCGGGGTGTGCCGCACGCGCCAGGTGGTGCCGCCGTCGAAGAAAGCGGGCAGGGAAATCGTGCTTGCATCCGGCTGAACCACCAGCACCCGCACGTCATTGCTGTAATCGAACGGGTCGGCAATCGGGGTGCTGACCATGAATGATGCCTCGATTTTCGGATAGGTGCCCTGGGCATGGATTTGAGCCGCAACGCAAATTGAAAAGATGGCGAGAATCGCGACTTTTAAGGACCGCAGGCCCAAAGCAGTCCCTTGAAACAACGGGCGCATGATGTTTAAGATGCCTTATCTCAGGCGCCTACTCAAGCCGGAATCTTGAATAAATGGCCGAGCCACCACGCCGTTTGAAAATCTACCGCAAGGCAAACGGTTAACAGCGAGTAATTACCCGCTCACTTTTTGTGAAGACAGGCGTCCGACTTTGAAATTAGAGCTGCAACAACTTGATTTGTTCGTTGTCCTTCTCCACCGCTTCGCCGAGCGTTTGCGCGTGACGGCGGCGGTGTTCGATGATGTGCTTGTCCAGCACCGGATCGTTCGGCACGGGATAATTTCCGTCGTAACAGGCCATGCAAAAGGATTCCTTCGGCCAACCCGTCGCCTTGACCATGCCGGCTTGCGAAAGGTAGTAGAGTGAATCGGCATTCAAATAGCGGCGGATTTCGTCCACACTGTGGTTGGCCGCCATGAGTTTGCTGCGGTCGGGAAAATCAATCCCATAGACGCATGGGTTCATGTGCGGCGGACAGCTCACCAGCACGTGAACCTCCCTGGCGCCGGCTTCCTTGAGCGTCTTTACCCGCGCTTTGCAGGTCGTGCCGCGCACAATGGAATCGTCCACGATAACCACCCGTTTGTCCTTCACCAGCGAGGCGATGAGATTCAATTTCACGCGCACGTCGAAGTCCCGGATGAGTTGCGACGGCTGAAGGAAACTGCGTCCGACATAGTGATTGCGGATGAAGGCCATCTCGAACGGGATGCCGGATTGCTCGGAATAACCGAGCGCCGCGCAAACGCCGCTGTCCGGAACGGGAATCACCAGATCGGCCTGCACGGGATGTTCGCGCGCGAGCTGGCGGCCCATTTCCTTGCGCACGTCATAGACACTGCGTCCGCCGATGTTGCTGTCCGGCCGCGCAAAGTAAACGTATTCAAAAATGCAAAACGCCCGGCGCTTGTGTTCGGGAAACGCCTGCAGGCTGACCAACCCTTTTTCGTTGATAATAATGATTTCGCCCGGCTCCACGTCGCGTACAAATTCCGCCTGAATCTGGTCCAGGGCCACGGATTCGCTGGCCAGCACCCAGGAGCCGTTCACCCGGCCCAGCGCCAGCGGACGAAACCCGAACGGGTCCCGCGCGCCGATCAATTCCTTTTCCGTCATGATGATCAGCGAATACGCGCCTTCGATGCGGCGGAGCGTCTGCACCAGCGTGTTCTCGACGCCATTGAGCGACGGTTGTGCGAGCATCATGATGATGATTTCGCTGTCCACGCTGGTTTGAAACACCAGCCCGTGATTTTCCAATTCGTCGCGGAGCTGCGCCGCGTTGGTCAGGTTGCCGTTGTGGGCGATGGCAATCTGGCCGCGCGTGCAATCCACCGTGAGCGGCTGCGCGTTGCGGAGATTGGAAGTACCCGTCGTTGAATAGCGCGTGTGACCGATGGCCATGTTGCCGACCAGATCGTGGAGCAGCCGCGGATTAAACACCTGCGACACCAGTCCCATGCCGTGGTGCTTGAAAAACCTCCCGTCGTGGCAGGTGACGATGCCGGCGCTTTCCTGGCCGCGATGCTGGAGGGCGTAGAGACCGTAGTAGGTGAGTTCCGCGGCATTCGGATGGCCGAAAATGCCGAACACACCGCAATAATGTTTGGGGTAATTTTGTTGCATCGTTTACTCGCGCCCGCCGCTGAATTGTCGCAGACATAACCGCCGCGCGCAAGGTGGAAGCGAAACGAATGAAGAAGGAAGAAGGCAGAATGAAGAAGCGAAAACAGCGGAGCCTCTACTGAAGCCGCCGGATTGTCCGGCTTGAACAAAGCGCCGGAGGGCTGGCGGAGTCCAAGACGCTACCGCGTTGTTCCAGGGTTGCCGTTTGCGCGAAGCGTCATGGAGTGCGGTGGCCCTCCACCGCTTTTGGGCCGGCCTTTTATCCTTGACCCACCAGTAAAACTAATGATATACAATAGAAGTTCAAAAGAAGGCAGCTATGAAGGTTCGTTACGCACTGTGGGCAGCGGCGCTTCTGGCGTTTTTCAATATCCATGCTCCGGCGGCGACGCTCTTTGTGAGCCTGGCCAGCACCAACCTCGTGCCGCCCTACGCTGATTGGAGCACCGCCGCCACCAACATTCAGGATGCGATTGATGCGGCAAACAATGGTGATTTGATATTGGTAACGAACGGTGTTTACGCGACCGGCGGTCGGGTCATTTATGGGAATTCGACGAATCGTGTCGCCGTGGACAAACCTGTCACAGTTCAAAGCGTCAATGGGCCGCTGAATACGATGATTCAGGGATATTCATTCCGGAGCTCCTCCATTCGTTGCGTGTATTTGACAAATGGCGCGTCATGCATCGGGTTCACGCTGACCAATGGGGGCACGATTGCTTCCGGAGATATAATGCGCGAGCAAAGTGGCGGTGGTATCTGGTGTGAGGATGCAAGCGCGACCGTGTCCAATTGTGTCATCGTCCACGGCTTCGCCTACCAAAACGCGGGAGGGGCCTATCAGGGTACTCTCTTGAACTGCATTCTGGCGAACAACAACGCCGATCAATACGCCGGCGGCGCGTTGGGCGGCATATTGAATAATTGCGTGCTGACGAATAATTCGGCCTTTCGCGGCGGCGGCGGCGCATATTCCAACGTTTTGATAAATTGTACGGAATTATCCCCTTTACATAGGGGAGGGTTTAGGCGTATATTTGGGGCATGAAAAGAACGCCAACCAAAGAAGACGCCAAAGCCAGTATCACTCTGAAGGAATTTCTTGCCCAATTCCCTGACGACGAATCCTGCCTGAAACACCTTTTCGACGTGCGCTTTGGTCAAGGTTACAAATGTCCGAAGTGCCAGCGCAAAGCCAAGTGGTATCGGATTCAGGCCGAGCGCGCCTTTTGCTGTGGCATCTGCGGGCATCATCTTCACCCGACAGTTGGCACTCTGTTTGAAGACAGCCGCACTTCGTTGCAATCTTGGTTCCTTGCAATTTATTTGTTCACCACTTCCCGTCACGGTGTTCCGGCAAAGGAATTGGAACGGCAACTTGGCGTGACTTACAAGACGGCTTGGCGCATGGGCCATCAAATTCGCAACCACATGGCAACGGTTGACGACGAACTTCCGCTCTATGGTGAAGTCGAAATTGATGAGACTTATGTCGGCGGAGAACGCCCCGGCGTTCGTGGCCGTGGGGCAGCGAACAAGACTATTGTGTTCGGCATGTTGCAACGGAACGGTCAAGTGATGACAAAGATTGTCCCGAACTGCAAACGCAAGACGCTTCAACCTCTCATTGAGGAAAATGTTCTGGACGGTTCTACGGTTCACACCGACGAACTCACTTCCTACAAGGGACTGAAAAAGGCTGGCTACAATCACAAGACGGTCAACCACGGCGTCCATGAATATGTTCTGGACGGCACGCATGTAAACGGGCTGGAAAATTTCTGGAAGCATTTGAAAGGGAGCATCAAGAGCACCCACATTCACGTTTCCAAAAAGCATCTTCATAAATATGCGAAGGAATTTGAGTTTCGTTTCAACCAGCGCGAGAACCCCTCCGCGATGTTCCCCGCTTTGGTTTCGCAGTTCCCAAAGCCATAGACTTTAGGACGCGGTGAAGGCGTTTTTTATTGGCCGGTGGATATTTGCCGCCGTGCTCTTTGATGAACTCACTCATCTTCCCTTTTTCTCTGGCTTCTTTAAGGTTCATTCTTTGGTGATTTGATATATTAAATCAAATTTCGTATATCCATAGGGGTTCGGTCTAACCGTTTGAACCAATTCATTTGTGCAAAGTGTCGGAAGGTCGTCAGCCCTTATTATCTGATCCTCACCGCTAAGGGTCTTGTAAGGGACTAGTAGGTCGGCATCAGTGTTGTATAAATCCGCATCAAAATTTATTCTAAATGTTGAGTTGTCGGCAATCTCAAACCCTTCCACAGGTGGAAATCTATCCTGAATCACAGTTGCATGACTTGGTATAGTGTATAATTGGCCATTGACATGAATGAGAATCTTGTAAGCCAACGCAGGGCCCGGCGTATTAGCTCCAGTCGTGTGAAGAATTACATTTAGAACCCGAATAACCCAGCGGGGGTGCTCGGCGAAATTTGTGGTGGTTAAAAAGATGGTATTTGTAATAGGAGCTAGATTCTGGCTTTCGCCTAATTTTGTTTGTAGGCTCTGAATTGTCGCGTCTTTTCCCGGCAAAATGAAAAAACTGAACAAAAATAGAACGAGACCACACCCGGCAGCAAAACAACATACTGATGCGGTAGGAGAAGCTCTCACAATTGGCCACTCCCTTCTCCATATTTCAACCGGATTCCAAGGGTGTCCGATTTTGTGTGGTTCGTTTGGCTCTGGAGTGCCCATACTCTAAAATGATGAACCCAACCCCAAAAACCGTCAATTTCTAATTTCCCTATGCCTAGGGGATAAATCCGAAATTGTATGCTGGTAAGAAATTCCACGCCGCTGGGAGGCCCTGGCAGCGGTGGCGGCGCGATATATTCCACTTTGAGCAATTGCCAGCTGGTCGCCAACAGCAGCGCCAGCTCCGGCGGCGCCGCAAATTTCAGCACCTTGAGCGGTTGTGTGGTCAGCAACAATAGCGCTGTCTGGGGTGGCGGTGTAAGCTTTGGAGTTGCCGACCATTCGCTGATTTCCAGCAATAACGCCGCCAACGGCGGCGGCGCTTACTCAAATGTTTTGAACAATTGCATCCTGCAGAATAATTTTGCCACCTCGGCCGGCGGCGGTGCTTATGGCAGCGCCCTGGTAAATTGCACGGTCGTCAGCAATTATGCGGGCAGTTGGGGCGGAGGAACGTTTTGGGGAGGCGCCAGTAATTCAGTAATTTATTACAATTTTTCACCCAAAAATCCAAATTACCAGATCTATCAAACGACCACTCCCGGTTTCAGCTGCACCACACCCCTTCCAACCGATGGCCTCGGTGACATCACCAACGAACCTGATTTTGTGAATTTGGCCGGTGGTGACTATCATCTGCAAACCAGTTCCCCGTGCGTCAATTCCGGCAACAATGCGTACCTCACCAGCGCCACTGATTCGGATGGCAATCCGCGCATCGTGGGCGGCACTGTGGACATCGGCGCTTATGAGTATCAAACGCCCACTTCCGTTATCTCCTACGCCTGGCTCCAACAGTATGGTTTGCCCGTTAAAGGCTCGGTAGATTACATGGATTTGGACGGTACCGGATTTAACGTCTATCAGGATTGGATTGCCGGCTTGAATCCCACCAACGCCGTGTCGGTTTTGGCAATGTTGCCGCCCATTCCGACAAACAATCCTACGGGCCTCATGGTAAGCTGGCAGAGTGTGAGCAACCGAACCTATTTCCTGCAAAGCAGCACCAATTTGGGAGCGCAACCGGCGTTCTCCACCATCCAAAGCAATATCACCGGCCAGATTGGCACGATCGGTTACACGGACACCAACGCGGTTGGCAACGGCCCGTTCTTCTACCGTGTCGGCGTGCAACAATAAAACCGAGAGTCCGTATTGGCTTTTCGGCAGAAAGCCGGTCTTTTGTTACTTTTAAGAAGGCGGCGCTCTGCCGAAACGCCGCTACAACGACGGCATCACCCGTTTTTTGGCCAAAATATGGCAAAAAATCCCCGTTGCGCGAACCGGCTTTGGGGTTATGTTGGCGTGACACGGGTGTGGACATTTTGTGTCAGGCACTTGCGTATTGAACTTTTTGAGATACTGTTTCCATCATGGCTTTAACGAAAGTTAGTTCGACGGTACACTTCATTTCACGTGGCGCGACGGTGGGCGGACGCGACGAAACAGCCAGCGGCCATTGGGTGCCCAACACCGATGTTTATGCCACCGACGGCAGCCTGGTCATCAAGGTGGAATTGGCTGGCATGAAAAGTGATAGCTTGGAGATCACAGTGGAAGGCAACCGCCTCCGCATTGCCGGCACCCGGCCGGATGGCTGTCGGGCCAATAAGTGTAATTTTTTGGTGATGGAGATCAGTTACGGGCCGTTCGAGAGTGTGCTCGAATTGCCACCCGGTTACGATCTCAGCCAGGCCAAAGCCATCTATGTGAACGGTTTTCTGCGGATTGACGTGCCCATGGCACAACCGCATTCCAAGACGACCAAAGTGCCGATTGCCGAGGGGAACTAGCCGCCCGCGCGAACTTTTCCAGCGCTGGGGCATCTAATAGAATAACAGGCAGGAACGACGATGACATCGCCGGAGACAGAATTTGTCAGCATTTTGGGCACCGAAAGTTCCGGACCGCCCCCGCGAATTTCTTCGCGGTCGCTACCCGAAGCCCTGCCGATCCTGGGCTTGTCGGACATCGTCATCTTTCCCAGCGCCCTGGTGCCGCTCCTCGTCGAAACCGGGCCCAGCCTGAAGTTGATTGACGATGTGGTGGCCGGCGACCGGTTGCTGGGCGTGGTGTTGCAGCGCCAACCCGAGATCGTCGAGCCCAAGCCGGAAGACCTGTACGATGTCGGTTGCGTAGCGCGCCTGGTAAAAATGGTGAAATTTCCCGACGGCACCGCGCGCGTGCTGGTCGAAGGATTGTGGCGAATTCATATCAGGGAGTTTGCGGCGTCCTCGCCTTATTTGTCCGCGCGCTTCGATCTGCTCCGCGACGAAACTGAGGATTCCGTCGAATTGCAGGCCATACTGCGCAATGCGCACAAGCAATTCGAGGAAATCGCCAAATTGTCGCCGGCGCTCTCGGATCAGGTCAAAATTGCCGCCTTGAACACCGAACACCCCGGTCATTTCGCCGACCTGATTGCCGGGAATTTGAATCTCAGCCTCGAAGACCGGCAAAAACTGCTGGAGACCATTTCCGTCCGTGAACGCCTGCAAAAATTGCTGCCCATGCTCAACCGCGAGCAGGAGGTGCTCACGCTCAGCTCCAAAATCCAGAACGATGTCGCGTCGTCCATCGCCAAGACCCAGCGTGATTTTTTCCTGCGCGAACAGATGCGCGCCATCCAGCGTGAACTGGGCGAAGGCGAACCCGGCAGCGGCGAAGCCCGGTCGCTGCGCGAGAAAATCGACCAGACGCCGATGCCCGATGAGGCCCGCAAGGCCGCGTTGCAGGAACTGGAGCGGTTGCAATTGACACCGCCCGCCGCCGCCGAATACGCCGTCGCGCGCAATTACCTCGACTGGATTCTGAACCTGCCGTGGGAAAAGGAAACCGAGGACAAGATTGATTTGAAGGAAGCCGAGCGCATCCTGGATGAACAACACTTCGGATTGAGGAAAATCAAAGAGCGCCTGCTTGAATTTCTCGCGGTCATCAAGCGCCGGAAACAAATCAAGGGGCCGATCCTCTGTCTGGTAGGACCACCCGGCGTGGGCAAAACCTCGCTCGGCAAAAGCGTGGCCGATGCGCTGGGGCGCAAGTTTGCGCGCATCGCCCTCGGCGGTATGCGGGACGAAGCGGAAATCCGCGGCCACCGGCGGACGTACGTCGGCGCGATGCCGGGAAGAATCATTCAAACGTTGCGCCGCATCGAAAGTCGCAACCCGGTGATTTTGCTCGATGAGCTGGACAAGGTGGGCGCGGATTTCCGCGGTGACCCGGCGGCGGCGTTGCTGGAAGTCCTGGATCCGGCGCAGAACCACACGTTCACCGACCATTACCTGGATTTACAATTCGATCTCTCGCGCGTGCTGTTCGTCGCCACCGCCAACTGGCTGGAGCCGATTCACGCCGCCCTGCGCGACCGGTTGGAGGTCATCGAATTGCCCAGCTATACCGAATCGGAAAAACTGGAAATCGCGAAACGGTATCTCGTTCCCCGTCAGATCGAGGAGCATGGCCTTACGCGACAGGACATTAAATTCTCCGACGCCGCGCTGCGCAAACTCATCCGCGAATACACCCGCGAAGCGGGCGTGCGGCAGTTGGAGCGTGAAATCGCCGCGCTCTCGCGCAAGGCCGCGCGCAAGATTATTTCCCGTAACGGCGCAGCGGTGACGCTCAAACTCGACGCCAACGGTCTGAAGAACTATCTGGGCCACGCGCCGTTCGTTTCGGAAACGGCGGAGCGGATCACCGAATACGGCATCGCGACCGGTCTGGCCTGGACGCCGGTCGGCGGCGATGTTTTATTCATCGAAGCCACGCGGATGCGCGGCAAGGGCAGCCTGCTTTTGACCGGCTCGTTGGGTGAAGTGATGAAGGAGAGCGCGCAAACGGCGGTGAGTTATCTGCGCAGCCAGGCCAAGCTGCTTGACCTGGATTTGAGCAATTACAGCAAATTCGACGTTCATATTCACGTGCCGGCCGGCGCGACGCCGAAGGACGGCCCCAGCGCGGGGGTGCCACTCGTGGCGGCGCTGGCGTCGCTGCTGACCAAGCGACTGGTGCGCTCCCGCCTCGCGATGACCGGCGAAATCAGCCTGCGCGGCCGGGTGTTGCGCGTCGGCGGCATCAAGGAAAAGGTTCTGGCCGCGGTGCGCTTTGGCATGAGGGAAATCATTCTGCCGGAACAGAACAAGGCAGACTGGCTGGACGTGCCGGCGGAGGCGCGGGCGAAATTGAAGGTCCATTTCGTCCAGCACATCTCGGACGTGCTGCGACTGGCATTGGAACCGAAGTAAATTCTTGGTTCTTGCTCCACTTCCGTTCTTGCCTTATCACGGCGAATCAAGCACAGGCAGGATGATAAAGACTTTTGCCATCGTTTTATTTGCCTCCGTTTTGCTGGTTGCATTTGTTGCAACGGCAAAAACGACGAACGATTCCGTCGCAGCGGTAATTCAGGGGCGTCAATTGGCACAGCAAATCCTGGAACAGCGGCCCACGGAAAACTTCACCAACACCGGCGTGTTGAAAATTCGAGATGCGAACGGCAAAACATCGGAGATTCCGGTACAATGCGCCGTCATCACCGCGGCTACAAATTGGTCGGTTGTCTACAAAGCCTATTTTACGAATTTCACTGAAACTCTTACGATCATCCACCCGGCCAATCAGTTGTTCCGGCAACTGATTGCGCCTGGTTTACCCAATGATCTGCCCAAATCACCTGACGATTTGCCCAAAATCGCTGGAAACATAAACGACCGTATTGAACCGTTCGACACATATCAGCATGACTATGGCAAAACTGGCAACACTTTCGCAGGGTCAGATTTTTCCCTGGATGACTTGCGCCTGGAATTTCTCCATTGGCCGGTGCAAAAAATTTTGAAGTCCTACGAGATGCGGCGCGGCCGGGCATGCAAGGTCCTGGAAAGCACGAATCCGCATCCGTCCCCGAATGGTTACTCGCGCGTGGTCTCGTGGATTGACAATGAAACACTCGGCATCGTCCAGGCCGAGGCTTACGACACGAAAGGGAACCGGCTGAAGGAATTTTATCCGAAATCGTTCAAAAAGGTGAACGGTCAATGGGAACTTCAGGAAATGGAAATCCGGAACGACCAAACCGGTTCGCGCACGCGGCTGGAATTCAATTTGAAGCAGCCGGACTGAGCCTGGGAATAAGTCATCAATAAGTCCTCCGGCCCGATGCTTGACTTTGGCGGCCCGGCGGCTCAGGCTTGCCCCATCAGAATGAGTGTGCTGGTTCGTCTGAATAATTTGATTGTTTGCGCCTGCTGCATTTTTGGTCCCGGGCCAAGCCAGCGTGCGTTTG